>JAEESS010000010.1 GCA_016286445.1 Bacillota bacterium | reverse complement strand
CAAATGACTTCATGGTAATGTCCTCCTGTGTGATTTATTTTGCACCGCATTCGACGCCTTCAAGGTCGTCGGAGTTGGTAAGAAGCACCGCAACGGTGTCGCTGTAGCCCGCCGCCTTGATCTTTTCGCGGCTGAAACGGATCAACGGCTGACCGAGCTTGACCGCGTCGCCTTCGTTTACAAGGCACTCGAAGCCGTCGCCCTGCATATTGACGGTATCGACGCCGACGTGGATCAGAAGCTCCATGCCGTTCGACTCGATGCCGACGGCATGCTTGCTTTCGGCGACCGAGCTGATCGTGCCGTCAAACGGCGCAACGACAAGCTCTGCCGTCGGTTCAACACCGACGCCGTCGCCGAGCACGCCGGACGCAAAGGTGTCGTCCGGGATCGCTTCGCGCGCGATGACGTTGCCCGCGACCGGCTGCATGACCGCGCCCGCCGCGCAGCGGATGACGGAGACCGTCGGAAGCTCCGGCGCTTTTTCGGGCGCAGGCTCTGCCGCCTTCTCCTCCGGCTTGTCTTCCTTCCAGATGAAGGTGGTCAGCAGGAACGCAACGCCTGCCGCAATCAGCAGCTCAACGAGATACAGCGGGATATTGTTGACCGCCGGGATCGCCGGAATGCCGGTGACGCCGTATACCGGCGCGCCCAGCTTAAACAGCGCACCGAACAGCGCGCCGACCGCGCCGCCCGCCATGCCGCAGAGGAACGGCTTCATGAAGCGGTAGTTGATACCGAAAATCGCAGGCTCCGTGATGCCCAGGGACGCGGACAGCGACGCGGGCAGAGCGACGGACTTGGTCTTTGCGTTCTTGACCTTGACCGCGACCGCAAGGCACGCGCCGAACTGCGCGAAGTTTGCGGCGGATGCGATCGGCATCCAGGTGTTCAATCCTGTCTGCGCGATCATGCCGGCCTCAATGACGTTATACATATGGTGCAGGCCCAAGAAGACGGTCCACGGATAGATCGCGCCCATGACGGTCGCGCCCCACGGGGTCCCCGCAAGCCACTCTGCGCCCTTCAGCACATAGTTCTCGAGGACGGAGAAGACCGGTCCGATGATCGTGAACGTGGCGAACGCGGTGACAAGAACGGTAACGAGCGGCGTCACGAACAGGTCGATCATCTCCGGCACGATCTTGTGCAGCAGCTTCTCAAGCTTTGACATGAGTAAGACGGCTAATATGACGGGTATGACGTGTCCTTGGTAGCCGACCTGATTGATCGGATAGAAGAAGATATGCCATTGCGGTATGGTTTCCGCGGTGCCGACCGTCCATGCGTTGATCAGCGCCGGATGGACCATCATCAAACCGATGACGGCGCCGAGGAAGATATTGCCGCCGAACACGCGCGCCGCAGAGATTGCGACCAGAACCGGCAGCAGCGCAAACGCGGTGTTTGCGACAAGGTCGAGGAAGGAATACCAGTCGGTATCGCCGAACGCCGGCCAGAACTTCGGGATCGCTTCGACGATACCCATCATCAGACCGGATGCGACGATCGCCGGAAGGATCGGAACGAAGATATCGCCCGGGGTCTTTAAGATCTTTTTCCACCACGGCATCTTCGATGCGGCGGCTGCCTTGACGTCCGCCTTGGTTGCTGCGGATACGCCGGTGACGGCGAGGAATTCGTCGTACACCTTGTTGACGGTGCCCGTTCCGATGATCAGCTGCAGCTGACCGTTCGACTCAAACATGCCCTTGACGCCTTCGACGTCTTCCAGCGCTTTCTTATCGAGCTTACTGTTGTCTGCGATCACCAAACGGAGTCGGGTCGCGCAGTGTGCCGCGCTGATGACATTGCTGCCGCCGCCGATATATTTGGCGATCTCTTCAGCGCACTTGCGGTAATCCAGTGCCATAGATTGCTACCCCCTTTTGTATTCAAACTCCCTTCAAGGCTGAAAGAAGCCTGTATTCTTATACATTATATCGCATGTTTTCACAAAACGCAAATGCTATTTCTGTTTCCATGCAAAAAAGCGGTTATTTGCCCTCTTTTCGCTTTTCTTTTGCCGCTTCTCATGCTATACTGAACCGTGAAAGGAGCGGCGCATGGAAGATCGCGTACCGACCAGATGGCATATTCTGTTTGAAGGCGACGTACAGTTCGTCGGCTTTCGCTATACCGCGCGGCTCATCGCGCGAAAGCTCGCGCTGTCCGGCTGGGTCCGAAATCTCGAGGACGGACGCGTGGAAGCCGAGGTGCAGGGCGGCGTTACGGACTTGCGCCGGTTTGTGCTGCAGCTCAAAAGTCAGCCGCACATCCGGATCACGCATTGTACGATCACCGTGATCGAACCGGATCCCGGCGAACGTCGCTTCAGCGTCCGCGATACCGTCGAATGAAAAAGGGCTGCGCAGTGCAGTCCTTTCGCATTATATCAGTCCGAGCTGTTCAAAGGCGATTGCCAGCCCGTCGGCGTCCACCGCGGGGCAGACGATGTCACTCAGTTCCTTGAGCTTCGGGCTGCCGTTGTCCATGCAGACCGAGGTTCCGACGGTCTCGATCATCTCGAGATCGTTCATGCTGTCGCCGAAGCCGATCGTGTCCTCGATCGCGATCCCGAACGCGTCCGCAACGATGCGCACGCCCTTGCCCTTGTCGAAATTGCGGTTGATGAGCTCGCCGTTCAGACAGTGGTGCGCGGCGACGTCCTGCACGACGAACTTGAAATCCTTCTCCAGCGCTTCCCGCGCGGGCACGAGCTGTTTCGCCTCGGTGCACATGAACACGATCTTATAGACCGGTCTGCCGTCATATTCATGCATCGGCAGGATGTTGAGCTCCTCGGCGAGCGCCTTGCGCCAGCGCACGAGCTCGCTGTTGCCCTCCCCTGCGCTTGCAAGAAAATCGCCGAGGTCCTCGTCGCCCCAGGTCGCGTCCTTCGCCTCGATTGTGCGGAACACGCCGTTCTCTTTCAAAAGCCGCATGCCGGTTTCGAGCTGCTCCGGCGTCATCGGACAGTCGAAGAGCACCTTATCGCCCGCAAACACATAGCCGCCCGCTGCCGCGACCGCGCCTTCAAAGCCGAGCGCCAGCACCGGCGCGAGCATGGCGGGATTGCGTCCCGTGCAGAGAAAGACCAGATGCCCGTTCTTCTGCGCCGCTTTGATCGCCTTCATTGCGCTTTCGGGAGGCGTGTTGCTGCCCGCCGGAGTCAGTGTGCCGTCAATGTCCAGAAAGATCAGTTTTTGCTTCATGGTTCTCCTCCGTTAAAGCGTTTGCCAAAGCCAGATGTATCCGCCCGCCGGAAGCTGTACGGCGCCTGCGTCGCGCCGTTCGCCGGTGATGAGATCGGTGAACAGCGAAAGATCCTGCACCCATGCGATCTCAGGCTCATCCGAGAAATTGAACAGCGCAAGCAGTTTTTCCTTTTGGTAATAGCGTCCGATGCCGAGCACATGATCGTTGTGCGTTTCCAGCGCCCAGGTATCCGCCGCGTCGTCGAACACGCGGTACTGCGCGCGAAGCTCCTCCTGCCGCTTGATCGCGCGGAAGACCTTGCCCTCGGTCGAGGTTTTCAGCGTTCTGCGCTTCGCCTTTGTCCAATCGAGATTCCCGCGGTGCAGGTACCGGCTGTCCTCCGCCTTCAAGGGATCGTCGTGATAGCCGTAATCGTTCTCCGCCGCGATCTCGTCGCCGCTGTACAGCACCGGGACGCCGCTCATCGTGAACATCAGCGCATGCAGCATCGTATCTCTGCGGATCGCGTCGGAAAGCGCCGCCTTGTCGCCGCTCTGCTCCGCCGCCTCAATGCCGCACAGCGAAGCCGTCGTGCCGCACAGCCGCGCGTCGCCGAGCCGCGGATCGTCGTTATAGAGCTCGCCGCGCGCAAAGCTGCCGTGCCATTTGCCGGTGAGGTAGTCGTTGAGATACTTCTTGTGCGGGACCTCCTCCTGCTGGAACCAACGCAGGAACGCGTAATCGAGTCCCCAGCCGATGTCATCGTGGCAGCGGAGATAGTTCAAAAACGTGTATTCCTTCGGCAGCGCGAACACCTGTTCCATCTGATGCTTCAAAAGCCGCACGTCCTTCGTTGCGACCGTGTGCCAGATCGACGCCATCGTCGTGACGTTGTAGAGAAGATGGCATTCGGGCTTGTCGACCGTGCCGAAGTACGGAACGACCTTGGAGGGCTCCATAACGACCTCGCCCAAAAGCAGCGTGCCCGGACAGACGATCTCGCACACGATGCGCATCATGCGCACAAGCGTATGGACCTCTTTGAGGTTGCGGCACTGCGTGCCGAGCGCTTTCCAGATGTACGGCACCGCGTCGAGCCGGATGATGTCCACGCCGTGGTTGCAGAGGTAGAGCATGTTGTCCGTCATATCGTTGAACACGGTCGGATTCGCGTAGTTCAGGTCCCACTGATAGGGATAGAACGTCGTCATGACGACCTTTTTCGCTTCCTCGCACCAGGTAAAGTTGCCGGGCGCGGTCGTCGGGAACACCTGCGGCACGGTCTGCTCGTAGGCGTTCGGGATCTCCCAGTTGTCGTAGAAGAAATACCGGTCCTGATATTCCTTATCACCGGCACGCGCGCGTCTTGCCCATTCGTGATCCTCGCTCGTATGGTTCATGACAAAGTCGAGACACACGGCGATGCCGCGCTCGTGACATGCCTCCGCCAACGCAAAGAGGTCGTCCATCGTGCCGAGCTCCGGCTGCACCTTCCGGAAATCGCTTACCGCATAGCCGCCGTCGCTTCTTCCCTTCGGGCTTTCGAGAAGCGGCATCAGATGCAGATAATTGACGCCGCAGTCGGTGATGTAGTCGATCTTCTTCTGTACGCCCTTCAGTGTTCCCGCAAAGGCGTTGACGTACATCAGCATGCCGACCAGGTCGTGACCGCGATACCATTCGGGATATTCTTCCCGCGCGCGGTCCATGTTTTTCAAGGATTCGGGACGCGCCTCATAGGCGCGGTACAGCATATCGACAAAATACCGATACGCCTTCATGTCGTTGTGGTACAGCTCGCAGTAGAGCCATTTCAGCTCGTCCTCGCGAAGCACATAACGTCTGGTAAACTCCTGTGCCCAATGCTCGCGTTCCATCATTTGCTTATTCCTCCGTCAATTCATCTTCGGTCGGCATGGCAGGGATCGCGCCCGGACGGCTCGCGGTGATCGACGCCGCGCGGTTTGCGTAGCGCACATAGCATTCGATCCGTTCCGGCGTCAGATGGCTCAGACCGCCGTGCTTTGCGATGCGGCTTAAAAACGCGCCGAAGAATGTATCGCCCGTGCCGTTCGTGTCTGCGACCTTGACCCTGAATCCCGGGACCGTACCGGAATCCTTCCCGTATTTCCAGTAAGCGCCGTTCGCGCCGAGCGTTACGACCGCGAGCTTCACGCCGCGCTCCATCAGCACCTCGGCGGCTTCCTCCGGCGCTTCGCGCCCCGTCAGCAGCAGCGTTTCCTCCTCGCTGATCTTCACGATGTCGCACAGCGGCAGAACCGATCGCATGATCCCGATCGCTTCGCCCTCGCTGTTCCACAGCGACGCGCGATAGTTCGGATCGTATGTGATCAGCGCGCCGCTCTCCTTTGCGCGGCGCACTGCGGAAATGATCGTTTCGCGGCAGGCGGTCGCCGCAAGCGAAACGCTGCCGAAATGCAGCATATCGGCATGCGACGCGGCTTCCAGTGCGCGCGCGCGGTTGATCTGCGTGTCCGCGCCGGGTTTTCTGCAGAACGCAAAGCTGCGCTCGCCGTGCGGATCGACGGTCACGACGGCAAGCGTCGTATCGGCGCAGTCCGTCGTCTGCAGTCCGCTCGTATCGACGCCGTAATGCAGCAGCGTCTTTTTCAGGATAGCGCCGAACGGATCGTCTCCGACGCAGCCGACGAACGCGGTTTCCACGCCGAGCTTGCGCGCGGCTACCGCAAGGTTTGCCGGCGCGCCGCCGGGAATCGCTGCAAAGACCGCGTTTCCGTTTGCGTCCGTTCCCGTCTGCGTCATGTCAATCAGGATCTCTCCGATGGTCGTGATCTTCATATTTATGCTTTTCCCCTCTTTCGCTGATATGCCGATCAAGCAGGATCATAGTTATACTGATAATTCAGTATACCGTATAGCGTCTGTGAATGCAAGGAAAATCCGCACGGTTCCGCATTTCCGCTGAAACAATCATCTGTGCGCAGTATCCTGCATTCCGCTTGTCCGCAGAAAAGCGCTCTGCTTTTATAAAATCACATAGATCAATAAAAATACAGAACAGGGCTCGCCGACGTCGGCGCTGTCCATCCGAACAAGCGGCGCGTCAAGCTCTTCTTTTCCGGTCGACCGGAGGCGATCGCTTGCAATCTGCGATAACGGGATTAGGGCGTCCATTCAGGCAAAAACCGAGGCGATCAACCCCGGCTTTTGACATTTTTTGCAAAATATCCTGCTTGCCGAACGAAGCGGCGAAGCAGAAAGAATGCGGCGCTTGCTTTACAAGCCGGCATTTGTCGCTAAACCGTTCTTCCCGCTTGAATGAGATATCCTTCATGAACAGCCGCGATTGTTGCGACCGCACAGACGACTGCCGCGCTGTATTTGAAATGGATCCATGCAAGCGTCAGCGGGAAAACGAACAACAGCCCTCCGGTCACCTTGTTGAATACGGAATGCACCGATGGAAACGCTTTCTGTCGGATATATCCTGCTGCGATATTCGCCGCCTTCACGAACGCGATGACGGCAATCCATACATAGAGCCAGACCGGAACATCCAGTACTGGAAGCAGCTTAAAAAGGCAAGCCGCAGTGAATACGATATCCGCGATCGTGTCCAGCCTTGCACCGAACGCGCTGACCGTACCGGTTTTCCTTGCCACCGCGCCGTCGATCATATCGGTGATCCCGGCAGTGATATAAAGCGCAAAAAAAGCCGGAGACAATGCCGGAAAGAACAGCAAAGCGACGCTGAGCACGATTCTGATTCCGGTGATGATATTTGCCATTTACATCGGCGTCCCCACTTCGATCAGATTCCCGTCCGGATCATAGAAGCGGATGACCTTCTGTCCCCAGCTGTGCGTCATGAGTCTGTTGACGTATTTTACTTCCGGATCATATGTTTCAAGCTTTTCGATAAAGCCTTCTATGTCGGATTCCTCAAAATAGAGCTCGCAAGAATTGTTCTCCGGAATGATCTCCTTACCGAGGAACGCTTTCCAGTATTTTTCTTCCTGAAGGACCAATCCTTCCGTCAGGATCATATTTCCGTCGTTGTCAAGGATCATCTCAAGACCGAACAGATCGCGGTAGAACTGTCTGGATCTCTCGATATTTTTCACGACGATCAGTACGTTTTTCAGTTTCATTGTTTCCCTTTCTTCGAACCGGAGGAAGCCGTCTGTTTGCAGAGGATGCAGGTATACCGGACGACTGATCCGTCAGGATAGTCAATTCTCTTTTTTTCCTCAGAAAAACCGCATTTGCGGTAGAAACCGATCGAATCGTCGTCCGTCTGTGCTTTGATCCGTTCTGTTCCCTCCGACTCTATGACGTTTTGGATCAGCTTTTTCCCGATCCCTTTACGGCGAGTATCGTCAGATACGGCAATTCCGATAATCTCCGCAGCAGCGCCCGAACGCTTGATAACCATCATGCCTGTTTTCCTGCCGAGATTCTCACAGACAAATACTTTCACCGACGGATCGTGTAAACAGTCTTCCATCTGTGCCCGGTATTCCCTGTATGTCGGATGATACATGCAAGAAGCATAGATCGAGAATGCTTCTTCCGACAGCAGCCACTCGGTATCCTCGCATAATACAATTTTCATGATCGTCCTCATAAACGGGTTTGTCAGTATCTGTCTCCGTATTCCTTTCGTGCTTCCGCCGTCCATTTCGAGATGAAATCCGTCTTCGCATCTGTATAGGCGTCCCGGTTATGTTCATATTGTTTCCATAGCCGAAGCTTCAATGCTTCATATTCTTTTGCCGCGTCGGGATGCTCGTTCAAATAATCACGGAAGTACAGTTCGGCATTGTCCCCGGTGTATCGCAGATGGACATGATACACCTTGTCCGCAAATCCGTTTTCGGTATATCCCATATTGAGCGAGATCCTGTTCGCCTCGCCGGACATCCTGATGAATCCGTTTTGCTCCAGAACGCGGGCAATCTCCTTGAGGTCAACGCCTTGAGGGATCTCAACCATCACATCCACGATGTTTTTCGCCCAAATGTTTTGGATCGCCGTGCTTCCGATGTGGCTGATCCTGTCCACCGGGTAATCCGACAACAGTCTTTTGATCAAGCCCTCCATTTCACGGTAGTACTCGTTCCACTTGTCATCGTGTGGAACAAGGAAGATCGGAAACAATTCCCACAGTTCTTCCAATGACATATCCGAGAGTTTTTTACCCATATCATCCTCACAAATCAAAAAACGATAACTGTGCGGCAAAACGGCAGGGATGCGGCATCTGTTTCACAAAACGGCATTTGTCGCTTTTATGCAAATGTCCAGTATCCGTCATAGGCATACCCGGTTTTTCCGATCAACAGGTGTTCGGATTTTGTGAAGCCTGCTTTTTGAATCGCCTTGATTCTTTCAACCGCATAGATCGGAGCTTTTGTAAGAACGCCTTTGCAGCCCAGCAGATCATGGATCTTCGGTGTAATCAGCGCGAAAATGTCATATAACGCATGCTCCTCCTCGTAATCGCTTCGGACGTCCACGCGCAAAACGCCCATATGATCAAACGCGTCATCCGACTCCCGCAGGCATAATTCAACCGTCCCGATGATGCTTGCCGCTGCCTTGTCGACGATCGAAAGCCTGACAAACCAGCCGTTTTCATAGGACATATGCCAGAAGTCGATCGCCTCCGACATTTTTTCCTTTGTGGAATAATAAAAATTGTCGCCGTCACAATTATCGCTGTTAAAAAACGGCAGCGCATTTTTATCGTTGTATACTTTCAGCAGATCATCGCAGTCCTCGTCTTTGAACAATCGGATGATGAATTTCTCGCTCTCAAATGTCGGGCATAATTCATAAATGCTCACAGGGCGCCTCCGTATGCAAGATTATTCCGGTAAATCCCGATTTGTATCATGTCTGAAATCCTCGCCGCATAAGATCAGACCGCCTTTTGCGGTGGTCTGAAGCACGCTGCGTGCTTATTTCATGTACAGATCATTCGATCTTGAAATCGTCCGTGACCGCGCGTTTGAGCTCCCAAAGATGGATCGAGGCGTCGCCGTACGCAAACATCCGCTTTTCCCCCGGCGTCGGAAAGATGCGGGACGAGAAGACCGCGTCGCCGTCGTTGACAAAGATCTCGATCGAGCTGCGGTCGATGAAAATGCGCAGGTGAAACAGCCCCTTCGGCAGCGGACGCGTGCGTGCTTCGCCCTGTTCGATGTTGAAGCGCTTCGTCATCTGCGAGCGGTCCACCGTAATCTCCTTTTTCGCGTCGTCGTAGCGGATGCAAAGCCCTCCCGTGCCGTCCGCCCTGGCAAAGAGCCTGAGCTCCAGACTGCCGCCGCGGCTGATCAGCTCCAGTTCGCACACGCGCGGCAGCAGGTCGGTGGATTCCAGATCGACCTTGTTTCCGCGAAGCGCGCGCAGCGCGTCCAGCGGCTGCTGGATCAGGCGGCGGTCTCTGACGCGCAGCTCACGCGGCAGCGTCAGACAGCCGGACCAATCCTCCTCGTCCGTCGGATAGGACGCGTCCGGCAGTCCCATCCATGCAACCAGCGTCGCCTTGTTCCGGTCGTACGGGTTCGCGGCGCATTCGGCGGCGTAGGAATCAAAGCCGAAATCGAGCACATGGAACCGCGTATTGTCCGGACGGAAGGTAAGCGTCTCCCAATCCATGTGTCCGAGCAGATAGCCGTTGTGATGCACGCTCTCCCCCCTGCCCGGAAGCTTCAGGTGCTGCGGGCAGAAGAGCAGCACGTCGTAATCGCTGATCGTTTCAATCGACGGACACTCCCACATGTCGCCGAAATCCTCAAAGCCGGGCACCTTCAGCTGTCCCGCAAACTGCCAGTCCTCCGTCGGCTTTTCGGAGGAATAGACGATCACACAGCCCTTCTTCTCCTTTGTCTGCGCGCCGATCACAAGGTAATACCTGCCGTTTTCCCGATTGTAAATGATCTTCGGATCGCGCTGATGCTCGGTATAGAGCGGATTCGGTCCGAACAGCGGCGGCAGCTTTTCCGCCGTGCCGTCGTCCCCGAGCTTTACGGCGCAGGTATAGGACTTCCGCGTCCAGTCCTCATCCCGATGGTTGCCCGTATAATAGAGCCACACCGCATCTGCGGTCGGCAGCGCGGAACCGGAATATGCGCCTTTGTTGTCGTACTCCGTATCCGGACGGATGCAGACGCCCAGATTCTTCCACATCACCAGATCCCTCGAAACGGTATGATACCAGTATTTCAGCCCATGCACCGCGCCCCACGGACACCACTGATAGAACAGATGCCAAACGCCGTCATGAAACACAAAACCGTTGGGATCGTTCAACAGCCCCGTGACCGGCTGAATGTGATAGTACTGCCGATAATCCGACCGCTCGATGCTCTCATGCAGCGCCCGAACCTCCTCCGCGCTTTGCAGTACGCGATAGCGCTGTTCCTTCGTCCAAGTTCTCATGCGCATCCTCCTATCGTTCCGTATTATGATATATGATTTTACATGATTTGCCGACAAAACACAAGGACCGAATCGACAATCCGCCGTTTTTCGTCTGCGCCGGGTTTCCAAAAGAAGAAAGACGCCGTCTTTCGCGCGTCTTTCATACCTTCAATCCATGGGATGCGTTCTCAGATGCTCCTTGATCGCCGCAAAGGAGGTATCGCTGATGTAGTGCTCCATCTTGCAGGCGTCCTCCGTCGCGGTCTTCTCATCCACGCCGAGGCGCATCAGGATCTCGGACAAAACTCTGTGCCGTTCATAGATGCGCTCCGCCGCTTCCCTGCCGGTATCGGTCAGCGTGATATGTCCGAGCGTGTCGATCTCAATATAGCCGTTGCTTTTCAGAATGCCCATCGCGCGGGAAACCGACGGCTTGGAAAACTGCATGTATTCCGCCACGTCGATCGAACGTACGGCTTTCTTTTTCTGAGACAGCACAAGGATCGTCTCAAGATACATTTCTCCGGATTCCAGCAGGGACATACGCGTTTCCTCTTTCATTTATGATAAACTGATTATACCGAAACCGCGAAAAAAATGCAAGCGGATCGTATATTGCAAATCTTTTTGAAAATGACGCTTGACAAATTAGCGTATGCTAACTATAATAGCAGTCGGTTAGAGAATGCTAACCAATTCTTTTCGCTACAGAGTTAGCGTTTGCTAACAAGCAGGGAGGAATACAATGATGCCTTTGGTATTTGCAGACGACGGCGAGATCAATGTGATCCGCCAGATCAAGGGGACGGATGAGATCCGTCACCATCTCAGCAATCTCGGCTTTGTGGTCGGCGGCACGGTACAGATCATTTCCCGCTTGGGCGGCAACGTGATCGTCAACGTCAAGGAAAGCCGCGTTGCCATCGACGAAAAGATGGCGCAGAAAATTATGATTTAAGGAGGACAAACGGCAGTGAAAACATTGAGAGACGCAAAGATCGGCGAAATGGTCAAGGTCAAAAAGCTCACGGGCGAAGGCGCGGTAAAGCGCCGCATCATGGACATGGGCATCACCAAAGGGATCGAGGTGTATGTCCGCAAGGTTGCGCCGCTCGGCGATCCGGTCGAGGTCACGGTGCGCGGATATGAACTTTCGCTTCGCAAAGCGGACGCCGAAATGATCGAGATCGAAGAATAATCGGAACAAAAAGGCAAACGCCTTATTTTTTCAAAGAATGTGTTAGCGTATGCTAACGATAGAGGAGGTATTATGAGTATTCGCATTGCCCTCGCGGGCAACCCGAACAGCGGCAAAACGACCCTGTTCAACGCGCTGACCGGCTCGAACCAGTTCGTTGGCAACTGGCCGGGCGTTACGGTCGAAAAAAAGGAAGGCAAGCTGAAGGGTCACAACGATGTGATCATCACCGACCTTCCCGGCATCTATTCCCTGTCCCCGTACACCCTGGAGGAGGTCGTTGCCAGAAATTATCTGATCAACGAACGTCCCGACGCGATCCTGAACATTGTAGACGGCTCGAACTTAGAGCGCAATCTCTACCTCACCACCCAGCTCGTGGAGCTCGGCATTCCGGTGGTCGTGGCGATCAACATGATGGACGTCGTGAAAAAGAACGGCGACAAAATCGACACGAAACGCCTTTCCGAACAGATCGGCTGCAGGATCGTCGAGATCTCCGCGCTGAAGGGCACGGGCATCACGGAAGCCGCCGAGGAAGCGATCAAAGCGGCGCAGGGCACCAAAACGGTGCCGCAGCATTCGTTCTCCGGTCCGGTCGAGCACGCGCTTGCGCACATCGAAGAAGCGGTCGTGCACGGACTGCCGGAAGAGCAGCAGCGCTGGTACGCGATCAAGGTCTTCGAGCGTGACAGCAAGGTCATGGAACAGCTCAACATTCCGGAAGCGACGAAAGCGCATATCGAGAAGGATATCGCAGCCGCCGAGAAGGAGCTGGACGACGACGCGGAAAGCATCATCACCAACGAGCGCTACGTCTGGATTGGCACGGTCATCAAGACCTGCTACAAGAAGAAAGGCGCCGGCAAGCTCTCGACCTCGGACAAGATCGACCGCATCGTGACCAACCGCTGGCTCGGACTTCCGATCTTTGCGATCGTGATGGTCATCGTCTACTGGGTCGCCATGGTCGGCGTCGGCGCGCCTGCAACCGACTGGGCGAACGACGGACTGTTCGGCGACGGGTATCATCTCATCGGCATCGGCGACAAGCAGGCGGAAGAAGCCGCAGACGATTTTTCCGCGGCGTCCAACGCGCTCGAAGCATACGGCTTTGAGTTCGATACCGAGGACGAAGCCTTCGACGGCGACGCGCTGATCTCGGAGCTCAAGGCGTTTACGACCGACGAGAAAACCGCTGTCGTCGAGGTGCAGGACGAGGAGACCCTTGCGCTGTCCGACGTGACCGTATACTTTGACGAGGTTCCCGAAGACGCGGACGAGGACGTCAACGCGATGTCCTTCAAGGACGCGATCGGCTACTTTGAGGAGAAGGGTTTTGACGAGCCCGATCCCGCCGATTACGGCGTTTGGGTGCCCGGCATTCCGGCGCTGATCGACAAGCTGCTGGTCAAAGAGGACGGCGAACTGCGCGTTCCCGAATGGCTGTACGGGCTTATTATGGACGGCATCGTCGCCGGCGTCGGCGCCGTGCTCGGCTTCGTCCCGCAGATGCTCGTTCTGTTTCTGATGCTCGCGTTCTTAGAAGCATGCGGCTACATGGCGCGTATCGCGTTCGTGCTCGACCGTATCTTCCGGAGATTCGGTCTTTCCGGCAAATCCTTTATCCCGATGCTGATCGGCGCGGGCTGCGGCATTCCGGGCATCATGGCGTCGCGTACGATTGAAAACGAGCGCGACCGCCGTATGACGATCATGACCACGACCTTCATCCCCTGCGGCGCAAAGCTGCCGTTCATCGCCATGATCGCGGGCGCGATCTTCCACGGCTCGCCCTGGATCTCCGTTTCCGCGTACTTTATCGGCGCGGCGGCGATCATCGTCTCCGGCATCATGCTGAAGAAGACAAAGATGTTCGCGGGCGACCCGGCGCCGTTCGTCATGGAGCTGCCCGCGTATCACTGGCCGACCCTCGGCAATGTCCTCCGTTCGATGTGGGAGCGCGGCTGGTCGTTCATCAAGAAGGCGGGCACGATCATCCTGCTTTCCACGATCGTCATCTGGTTCCTCTCCCGCTTCGGCGTCAATCCCGAAACGCACGCGTTCGGCATGCTCGCGGAGGACGCGATCGAGTACTCGATCCTCGGCACCGTCGGCAGAGCCGTCCAGTGGCTGTTTGCACCGCTCGGCTGGGGTGAATGGCGCGCGGTCGTCGCGTCCGTCACGGGTCTCATCGCGAAGGAGAACATCGTCGGCACAATGGGCGTTCTCTACGGCGGCAAGGAAGCCTATGCGGCGCTCGGCGCGGCAATGCCCGGCGTGATCGGCTTCTCCTTCCTCGTGTTCAACCTGCTGTGCGCACCGTGCTTCGCCGCGATCGGCGCGATCCGCCGCGAAATGAACAGCGCCAAGTGGACGTGGTTCGCGATCGGCTATCAGTGCCTGTTCGCCTATGCGATCTCGCTGATGATCTATCAGTTCGGACGCATCTTCACCGGCAGCGTCAGTGTGATCGGTCTGATCGCCGCGATCCTCGTGCTCGGGCTGTTCGTCTACATGCTCTTCTTCAAGAAGTACAAAGAGGCGACGACGCTGACACAGAAAGTCCGCATCAAGTAAAAGCAAAGCCGCCGTTCCGATCTGCGGGGCGGCGGCAATTTCATGAAAGAAGGGAGTGCGCGATATGTTTGATTGGATCCGGGAAAATCTTCTGACGATCGGGATTCTTCTTGTACTCGCGGCAGCGGTTTCTGCGATTATTGTCTCACTGATCCGCAGCAAAAGAAAGGGGCGTTCCTCCTGCGCAGGCGGCTGCGCGCACTGCCCGATGGCGGGAAAATGTCATCAGCAGACTGCGGCGGAAAAGAAATGACCCCCCTTCCCGCTGCACGCTGAAATGAACCGCCTATCCTGTACGGCAGGAGCTCTTGCTCCTGCCGTTCCTGCGTTATTCCTCCGTTTTCTTCGCCCGCTCGGCGATCTCGGGCCAGCGGCTGATGATGTACTGCACCGCGTTGCGGCTGTGCGGCACCATGCAGTCCGTGCAGTTCTTGATCCCGGTTTCCGTGTAGGTAAAGTTGCCGCCGCACTTATCGCCCAGCATATACAGCGGGCAATAGCAGAACAGGCAGTTGAAATCCTCGGGATGCGCCGTTTTGTGGCACGGGAAATATTTGCAGTCAATGTTGTTGATAAAAGAATCGCTGTTCATGTTTGCTGCTCCTCTTGTTTCGTCGATGCTGTATAAAAGCGCGTTCACGATGCACGCGGCGACGTTGCTGCCGCCTTTTCTGCCGCGGGCAACGATGCAGGGCACGTCGGTCTCCATGATGAGCTCCTTCGACGCGACGACGTTCACAAAGCCGACCGGCACGCCGATGATGAGCTTCGGACGGTAGCCGCCGTCGATCAGCTCCCGCAGCCGGATCAGCGCCGTCGGCGCGTTGCCGACCGCAAAGATCACGTTCTCGCCCATCCTCGCCGCCTTGTCCATGCTGACGCGCGCGCGGGTCACGCCCTGCTCCTTCGCTTCCCTTGCGACGTCCGCGTCGGACATGAAGCAGAACGCCTCGCATCCGAGCTTTTCAAGCGTCCGCTTGTTGATCCCCGCAAGCGCCATCTGCGTATCGGTGACGACCGCCGCGCCGCCCTTCAGCGCGTCCTTGGCAAGCTGCACCGCGTTTTCGGAAAAATACAGATTGTCAGCGTAATCAAAGTCCGCCGTCGTGTGGATCACGCGCTTGATGATCGGCGCCTTTTCCGGGTCCAATGCCCGATCGCCGAGCTCCTCCGTGATGATGCGGAAGCTTTCGCGCTCGATCTCCATCGGCGCGATCTTTCGGATCTCTGTCATACGCCCTCCTTTAAGATGCGGTAAACCGCGTTCATGTCCAAATGGCCGCGGATCGTATCCGCCAGCAGATCGTACTGCTCCTGTTTATGCGTCTCGCCCGAGATCTTACCGAGCAGGTCGGGATCGACGCCCTTCCGGTCGGCAAGCGCGCGCACAAGCGCGCCTGCGACCGCATCGCCGTCCAAAATGCCGTGGACATAGCTTCCGCACACGTTTCCGTGCACGGCGCCGTCCTGCTTCGCCGCGCCGGTGACCGCATCGACGATCTCCGCGATCGGCGCGCCGCTTTCCGTGACGCCCATGTGGATCTCATAGCCCTCGAAGGGCAGTTTTGAAAGCGCGGAAAACGCGCCGGAAAGCGTTCCGAACGCGCCGGTAACGCGCGTTCTTGTCTTCTGCCCGGCAAACGTCGTTTTGACCGGCAAAAGTCCCATGCCGCGCAGGGTGCCGCCGTGCTCCACGCCGTGCGGATCGTTCAATTCCTTCCCCAGCATCTGATAGCCGCCGCAGATCCCGAACACCGCGCCGCCGGAATCGGCAAAGCGCAGGATCTTCGCTTCAAGCCCGCCGCTTCGGAGCCACAAAAGATCCGCCATCGTATTCTTCGTGCCGGGCAGGATCACAAGGTCCGGTTCGCCGAACTCCCGCACCGAGGAGACATAGCGCACGGACACGCCGTCGATCGCCTCCAGCGTCCGAAAATCGGTAAAGTTAGAAAGACGCGGCAGCCGCATGACCGCAATATCCACAAGCGCCGCAGGTTTGTTTTCGAGCCGTTCGGAAAGCGAATCCTCGTCGTCGATATCGAGATGCACATACGGCACGACGCCGACGACCGGAATGCCTGTCAAAGCTTCAAGCTGTTTTAAGCCCGGCGTCAGGATCGATTCGTCGCCGCGGAATTTGTTGATGATCAAGCCCTTGACCATCGCGCGTTCGTCGGGATCGAGGAGCGCGGTCGTGCCGTAAAGCTGCGCGAACACGCCGCCGCGGTCGATATCGCCGACGAGCATTACCGGTGCCTTCGCCGCCTTTGCCATGCCCATGTTCACAAACACGTCCGCGTCCTTCAGATTGATCTCCGCGGGACTGCCGGCGCCTTCGATCACGATGACGTCGTGCGTTTCCGACAGCATGCCGTATGCCTTCATGACTTCCGGCATCAGCGTTTTTTTGATCCTGAAATACTCGCGCGCGCTCATCTGCGCCCGCACCTCGCCGTTGACGATGACCTGCGAGCCCATATCGCTCGTTGGTTTCAAAAGGATCGGGTTCATCAGCACCGACGGCTCGACGCACGCCGCCTCCGCCTGCACGACCTGGGCGCGTCCCATTTCGAGCCCTTCCTTTGTGATAAATGAGTTCAGCGCCATGTTCTGCGCCTTGAACGGCGCGACCTTCAGCCCGTCCTGACAAAACACGCGGCAGAGTCCCGCCGCAATGAGACTTTTGCCTGCGTTGGACATGGTCCCCTGGATCATAATGCTTTTCGCCATTTATACCTCCTTCGCCGCAAGCCGCAAAAAGCGCTCGATCGGCTTCGGGTTCGATTCATAGAAGAGATGCGGAAAGCCCGCCAGCAGGTTTTTCTGCGCGTGTATGCACGTCCATTCGCGTCCGTTCGGCTTGACGGCGGCAAACGCCGCGCCGGGATCGCCGCTCTCAAAGTAGTGAAACTCGTGCGCGCGGATCGCTTCACCCGCCCGGAAGAACGCCGAATCGTCCTTTGCTGAGAGCGTGATATAACCGAATCTGCCGAGCTTCTGCGTACGGTATGCGTCCGTATGGATCACGCCGCACATCGGGTACGCGGTGCCGTCCATGTCGGACAGGGTATCGTGAAGATACAGAAACCCGCCGCACTCGGCAAGGCACGGCATACCGTTTTCGATCGCTTCCCGGATCGCCGTCCGCATCGCGGTGTTTTCGGACAGCCGCTTTGCGTAAAGCTCCGGATATCCGCCGGGAAGCAAAAGCCCCTGCGTCCCCGCGGGAAGCGCCGGATCGGAAAGCGGCGAGAAAAACCGGATCTCTGCATTATACCGCCGTAAAAGCGCAAGGTTGTCGCGATAGAGGAAGCAGAACGCCTCGTCCCTTGCCGCGGCGATCACGGTTTTCGGCATGTCGGGCGCTTGTGGCGCTTCCTGCACATCGAGATCCGGCGCGGATCGCATGATGCGTTCCAGCGCATCGAAATCGAGCGTTTTCTCAAGAAGCGCAGCCAGCGCGTCGAGCTTTTCGGAAAGGTTTTTGACCTCATCCGGCATGACAAGTCCCAGATGCCTGCTTTCAAGCATCAGCGCGTCGGACTTCGGCACAAATCCTACCGGCACGACGCCCAGCGCTTCGGCTTCCGGCTTCAGCGTGCGGTATACATGCTCGCTCATGCGGTTGAAGATAACGCCTCTGATCTGACTGTCCGGACGGAAATCCAGAAAGCCTTTGAGCGTCGCAAGTGCGGAAAGGCTTTGCCCGCGGCTGTCTATGATCAGCACGACCGGCGCGGAAAGCGTCTTTGCGACGGCATAGGTGCTCGCCTCGTCGCTTGCGGCGGACAAACCGTCGTAGTAGCCCATCACACCCTCGATCACCGCGCAGTCCGCATCTGCTGCGTTTTGCGCGAACAGGCGCCTGAGCGTATCTTTGTCGGAGAAGAACAGATCCAGCGTGCCGGACTTTACGCCGACGACGCGCTCGTGGAACAGCGGATCGATGTAATCCGGTCCGCACTTGAACGCGGAAACGTTCCTGCCGCGGTTTTTGAGCGCGCGCAGCACGCCGCAGACGATCGTGGTCTTGCCGCTGCCGGAGGAAGGCGCGGCGAACAGCACGCGCGGGCTATGCATCCTCCCCGCCCCCTTCGCACGAAATGATATAGACCGGATTCAGCGCGGTCATCAGGTGATACGCGCCGACCTTTCTGCCGCGCGACACGTTCAGTTCGACGATCTCCTCGTTTTTCAGACGCAGCGCCTTGATCGCCGCCGTCGCCTCCGCAAAGGTCTCCGCGGTCACCGTGTTCAAAACGATGCGCGCGCGCGGATTCTTCAGAAGTGCGGCTTCGATGATCTCTTTGAGATTTCCGCCGCTGCCGCCGATAAAGACATGCGTCGGTGCGGGAAGGTCGGAAAGCGCTTCCGGCGCCGAGCCTTCGACGACCGTGACGTTCATGACGCCGAGATGCCGCTTGTTTCGTTCGATCAGCGCGCAGGCGTCCGTGTTCCGCTCGACGGCGTACACGATCCCTTTCTCCGCCGCCTCCGCCATCTCGATCGACACCGAGCCGGTGCCCGCGCCGACGTCCCAGCAAATCGCGTCTCGCTTCAGCCCAAGCTTCGAAAGCGTGACCGCGCGGACCTCGGATTTGGTCATCGGCACCTCGGTGCGCAGAAAGTCCCCGTCGCTTCTTCCGTGGACGGCGCGCTTTTCCGCCCGCGGGTTTTCGATCAGCAGCACCGCAAGCGGATCGAACGTGTGTTCCGCAAGCTCCGCCGCCGTGCCGGTCGTGATACGTTCGGTTTCATAGGACAGGTTCTCGCCGACGGTCACTCTGACGTCCGCAAGCCCGTATTCCGTCAATATGGCAAGGATCGCGGCGGCGTCGAGCCTGCCGCCGGTCAGCAGAAACAGCTTCGGATTGCGCTTTACGAGCGCGGTGACGTTCGCTTCCCTGCCGTGCGCAGACGCAAGCGCCGCGTCGTCCCACGACGTGCGGCACTTTGCCGCAAGATACACGACCGACGAAACGCCTGGAATGATTTCGGGCGCAAGATCGCCGATCCGTTCCAGAAGCGGTTTTGCGCCGCTGAAAAAGCCGGTGTCGCCGGACATGGCGACGACGATGCGTTTCGCCGTGCTGTTGCGGATGACGCGTTCGATCTCGGCGGATGCGATCGCGTTTACGGCAGGTTTGCCGTACGCCGCAAGCGCGTCGGTCACGCGTTTTGCCCCGATCAGAAGATCGGCGTTCCGGATCGCCGTCCGCGCCGCTTCGGTCAGCATGCCTTCGCTTCCCGTGCCGACGCCGAGGATCGTGACCTGCTGTTTCGGCTTTATTCCAAACCGTTCGGAAAGAAGGCGCAGGCAGTCCGCTTCGGAGATGCCCTCCTCTTCAGGGCGGCGGATAACGATCGGCGTGACGCCCAGCGTCTTCGCCGCCCGGATCTTTTCCGCAAAGCCGCCGGACGCGCCGGTGTCCTTCGTGACAAGGTACTTGGCGTCGACCGCGCGCAGCATCGCCGCGTTCAGTTCTTCGGAAAACGGTCCCTGCATGCAGATGAGATTCTTTCCGGAAAAGCCGAGCCGAAACGCCGCGTCCGCCGATTCCTTTACCGGCAGGATGCGGGCAAAGAGCCGCGTTTCAAAATCTTTGACTTCCGTGTAGCGGGCAAGCTCCTTGCTGCCGACGGTCAGCAGCACATTGCCCTGCGTATGATTCAGATATTCCACCGCCGCGTCCGTGTCCGCAACGAACACACAGCCCTCGGCGGTCTCCCTTCCGCGCAGTACGCGAAGATACTCCGTTCCGGTCCGTTCGGCGACGGTCCTGAGCGTCTTTGTGACTTCCTGCGCATACGGATGCGTAGCGTCGATCAAAAGCTCCGCCCGCGTTTCTTTGAGCAGCGCTTCGATCTCCTCCGCGTTTTTTCTGCCGTGGAGCACCGTGATGTTTTCGGCAGGCGCGATCAGCGTTTCGCCGTACTCCGTGGCGACGCTGACCGTGACCGAGACCGGCGCGCCGGTCAGAGCTTCCGCGATCTCGCGTCCCTCGGTCGTACCCGCGAACAAAAGAATGCTATTCATACAGATATCCTCTCGGCGTGACCATTCTGCCATTCAAAACCTTCGTCTGGGAATTGCCGATGAACACGGTCGAAAACATGTCGACCTCCGTATCCCGCAGTTCCCTGAGCGTCAGGACCTGCGTTGACTCGCCCTCTCTTCCGATGTTCCTTGCAACGCCGCAGACGGTTTCGGGGGACTGATGCCGCAGCACCAGCTCGCATGCGCGCTGCAGGTAGTCGTGCCGCTTATGGCTCGAAGGATTGTACAGGCAGATCACAAAGTCCGCTTCCGCCGCCATAAGGAGCCGCTTTTCGATCTTTTCCCACGGGGTCAGAAGATCGGAAAGACTGATCACCGCAAAGTCGTGCATCAGCGGCGCGCCTAAGATCGCAGCGCCGGAAAGCACCGCGGACACGCCGGGGACCGTCTCAAACGTCACGCCCGGATATTCGGAAAGAAGCTCCTCGCAAAGCCCGCTCATGCCGTACACGCCTGCGTCGCCGGAGCAGACCATGGCGACGGTCTTTCCCTCCGAAGCGATCGAAAGCGCGAGGCGCACGCGGTCGACCTCCTTCCGCATCGGTGTTGAGCGGTATTCCTTGTCCGGAAACTGCTCGCGGATCAAATCGATATAGACCGTGTAGCCCACGATCACGTCGCTTTTTTCCAGCGCATCCCTTGCGCGGAGCGTCATGCCGTCCGCGCCGCCGGGACCCAATCCCACCGCATACAGCTTATTCAAACGAGATCCCCTCCTTTATTGCAGCCAGCGCGAAGGTCATGCCGTCCTCCGCGACCTTATGTACGACCAGTTCGCCTTGCGCGGCTTTGACCGCCGCGCGCTCCGATACGCAGTCAACGCCCGTCGTTTCCTTCACAAACGCCGAGCAGGAAAAATCGCCGGGCACCGCATTCAGCTCATCCGCGGTAAATGTCAGAAACGGAAGCCCGTGCGCTTCAGAAAACGCCAGAAGTCCCGGTTCATCCTTCTTGAGATCGATGCTCGCAAGGCACAGGACCTCGTCCGGCGAAACGCCTGCGCGATCAAGCTCGCGCAGCAAAAACGCGTCGAGCGCGTTCGGATCCTTGCCGCGTCTAAGGCCGGCGCCGATCGCGTAACGCTGCGGGATCAGCCGAAGCGTTTTCGGATACGGCATTTTTCCGGAGACGCCGATCTGCACGCCGATCTGCGCATCCCCCGCTGTCAGTCCCTTCGGTAGCGCGCCGGTCACGGGAAGATCGGATGAAAAGCCGATCGGTTCGCCCGCAAGGATCGCCGCGGAGATCTCCTTTGCAAGCCCCATGTCCGTGATCTTCAGCCGATTCCTCTTCGCAAACACATCGACGGCAAAAAGCCCCGAAAGATCGGTCGCCGTCGTAATGACCGGCGTTGCCCCGATCGCTTCGGAAAGCGTTTGCGCAAGCGCGTTCGCACCGCCGATATGCCCGGAGAGCAGCGGGATCACGAACGTCGCCTTTTCGTCGAGCACGAGCACCGCGGGATCGGTCGTCTTGCTCTTCACCCACGGCGCGATCGCACGGACCGCAATGCCTGCGGCGCAAACGAAAACCAGCGCGTCGGCGTTTTGAAAGCCGTCCCCCGCCCAATCCGATGCGGACCCGGTCAGCGGCTCATCGCCGTGCCTGCAGAATTTTTCCAGTGCAAACGTCCGGCAGACGTGCCCCGCGTTTTGCAGCGCGTCCCTGACGCGCTCCGCCGTATCGCGTCCGCGCGCGGTATAGGAAACGATCCGAACCTCCATGCGTTACTCCTTCGCGGGACGGAACTCCGTCGCAAACGTCGGGTTGTAGAGCTCCGAGCGTGCATAGCCGCTCTGCCTTACCGTATCGCCCACGATGATCAGCGCGGTTTTTTTCACGCCGTTCTCCTTTGCGCAGGCGGCAAGTGTACCGATCGTGCAGAGGAACGTGCGCTCGTCCGGCCAGCTCGCCTTATAGACGATCGCCGCGGGCGTATCGGACGGATATCCGCCCGCGATCAGCTCCTCCTGCGTTTTTTCCAAAAGTCCGGTGCTTAGGAACAGCACCATCGTCGCCCGATGCTGCGCGAACGCGCGAACGCTCTCGCGCTCCGGGACCGGTGTTCTGCCCGCCATGCGCGTGATGACGACGCTCTGCGAGACGCCGGGGAGCGTGTATTCCATATTGAGCGCCGCCGCCGCGCCGCAGAACGAGCTGACGCCCGGCGTGTAATCGTATGCAATGCCCTTCTCATCAAGCGCATCCATCTGCTCGCGGATCGCCCCGAAAAGGCAAGGATCGCCGGTGTGCAACCGCACGGTCATGAGCCCCTGCGCCTCCGCGTCGTACATCACGGAGAGCACCTCCTCAAGCGTCATCTCCGCGCTGTTATATACCCTGCAGCCGTCTTTTTTGACTTCGAGCAGCGCGGGGTTCACCAAGGACCCCGCATAGATGATGACGTCGGCTTCCTGCAAAAGCCGCTGTCCCCGTACGGTGATAAGATCGGCTGCGCCGCAGCCTGCGCCTACAAAACGGATCATACTTCCTCCTTTACGACGGTTACCAGATAATACCCCGCGTCCCTCGGAATATCCGAACGCGTCGGGTACACGCGCTCGTCCTCCGTGCCGCAGTTTTCGACCGCGCACGCTTCCCTGCCGCTCTGTTCGATCGCGTCGAGAAGCGGACCGAGCTCGCCCTTCATAAAAACCTTGGTGCCGGGATATTTCAGCGCTTCCGCGGCGTTTGCGCTGCCCGGCAGGATGTGCAGTTCATCGCGGTCGAGACAAAGCGGCTCTCCCAAAGCCGCCGCCCCCGCGCAAAACGAGGTCACGCCGGGGACCCACTTGACGTCGTATCCCTTCGCTGAGACCTTCGCCGCAAGATAGGCGAACGTTGAATAGACCGAAGGATCGCCGAGCGTGAGGAATACGACGGTCTCGCCGGTCGCGAGCGCCGCCGCGATCCGTTCCGCGCCCGCTTCATACGCCGCCTCGCGAACCGCTTGATCGTGCGTCATCGGCATGTCGATGCAAAGAAGCGGCTTGTCCTTTGCCTCCGGAACCGCGCCGCGTGCGATCCTGTACGCAAAGCATTTTTCGGGATCCCGATGCGGGATCGCAAGCACGTCGCATTCCCCGATGAGCCGCGCCGCCTTGCATGTCAAAAGCTCCGGATCGCCGGGTCCGACGCCGACGCCGTACAGAATGCCGTTCATACGCCCTCCTCCGTCCATGCGCTTGCCGTTTCGGTCTTGATAAGCTCCCGGTTTTTGCCGGTGAAGACGATCACTCCGAATGTGATCGCGCCCTTGAACCTCGCGTTCAGCGAAAACGCAATGCGTTCCCGCAGCGCGTCCATCGTACCGGAAAGCAGTCCTGTTTCTTCTATGATGCGAAGCATCTCGTCGGTCGTGACGCAGTCGAACAGGGCGCGCGCCGTGTCCGCGTCCGCGCCTGCGCGCAGCGCCGCGGAAGCCATCAGCTCCGCACGGCAGTCGCCCTCCTTCGAGTGCGTGTTCATCATGCCGCCGGAGAGCTTCACGAACTTGCCGATGTGCCCGCAGAGCAGCGCTTCCGAAAAGCCCGCTTCGATCGCCGCTTCGATCGCCTTGCCGATGTAATTCGAGCATTTGACGATCCGTTCGTCCGGGATCCCGTACCGCTCGGCAAGAAAGTCCGCGCCGTAATTGCCGGGCGTAAGGATCAACCGCTTGTCTCCGAGCGCTTTTCTTTGCCGGATCTCCAGCACGATGCTGTCGACAAGCGCGTCCTCGCTCATGGGTTCAACGATGCCGCTCGTGCCGAGGATCGAGATCCCGCCCTCGATGCCGAGCCGCGGGTTGAACGTCTTTTCCGCAAGCGCGACGCCCTCGGGGATCGAGATCACGACCGAAAGCCCCCTCGCGGCTTCATATTCCTCCGCGATCGTTTCGACCGCGTTTTGGATCATTTCACGCGGGACGGGATTGATCGCCGCCTCGCCGATCGCCTGCTTGAGCCCCGGCTTGGTCACCCGCCCGACGCCTAAGCCCCCGTCGATCGAAATGCCCGGTTTATCCGAAAATGCGACGCGCGCATAGACCAGCACGCCGTTCGTAACGTCGGGATCGTCGCCGGAATCCTTCCGGATCGCGCAGGACGCAAAGCCTTCCCCCTTGACCGGCTCCAGCACCGGAAGATCAAGGTCGATCCCCTTCGGCGTATGCAGCGGAACGGTCATGGGCGCCGTGCCGGAAAAAAGCAGGATCGCCGCCGCTTTTGCCGCCGCTGCGGCGCAGGCGCCGGTCGTATAGCCGAAGCGCAGACGCTTGCCGTCCTTCTCGATATAATGGTCCTCAATGCCGGTTTTAGCCATGCAGCACCTCCGTGATCGCCGCGATCAGCGCGGCGTTTTCCGCATGCGTGCGCACCGCGATCCGCACGTCGCCCGGTCCCAGCCCGCGATAGTTTCCGCAGTCGCGGACGAGGATCCCCCTTTCAAGAAGCTTTTCATACAGTCCCGGCACGTCGGACAGCAGCAGATAGTTCGCGTCCCCGTACAGCACGGAAATGCCGCGTGCGGAAAGCTCCTTCATCAAAAATGCCTTCTCCGCCCGGAACAGCGTCCGCGCGTCCTTTGCCCAATCCGGACAGTCCAAAGCCGCAAGTCCCGCCTTCTGCGCCGCGTTCGAAACGTTCCACGGCTGCACGGTCTCGGACATTTTCATAAGCAGTTCGCGGTTTTGCGAGACCGCATACCCAAGCCGCACGCCCGCCATGCCGTACGTTTTGGTGAACGCTCTGAGGATCAGCACGCGGTCGCCGTCCTTCAAAGAACCGATCAGCGAAAACGACCTGTCCTCGTCGCACAGATCCTGAAAGCACTCGTCCGAAAGCAGCCACGTCCCGGTCTCTCTGCAGCGGTCGACGATGCGCAATAGCAGCTCCGGCGCAATGCTTCGCCCGGTCGGATTGTTCGGCGAACAGAGCATCAGAACGTCCGTATCCGGCGTGATCGCGTCAAGAATGTCCTCCGTAAGCGCAAAGCCATTCTCCCTGAGAAGCGCGTAAAACGCCGGTTCAACGCCGACGGAACGAAGCGCGGTCTCGTACTCCGCAAACGACGGAACGGGCAGCAGCGCGCTGTTCGGACGGAGCGCCTGCGCAAACGAAAAGATCAGCTCCGCCGCGCCGTTGCCGCAGAGGATCGTCTCGGGTGAAACGCCGTGCAGCGCCGCAAGCTTTTCACGAAGCTGCAGGCAGTACGGGTCCGGATAGCGTGCCGCGTCCTCCGCCGCGGCGCGGATCGCCGCCTTGACGGGTCCGGGCGTGCCGAACGGATTCACGTTCGCCGAAAAATCGAGCGTGACACGGTTTTTATAGACGTCGCCGCCATGTGCGTAATTTCCCAAAATCACAGTCCGAGCCCTCCGAAAAACGCGAGCGGCAGAAGGACCGCTTCTGATAGTACAAGAAGCAGAACGCTCGCGCCGTACATCAGCTTTGATGTGCGGCGGACGTCCGCCGGTTCGATCGGACGGTCGCTGTCGCCGATCGTCGGCTTTTCCAGGACCTTCCCGAAATAGCTTGCCGGCCCCGCAAGCTCAATGTGCAGCGCGCCCGCCGCGACCGATTCGGTCTGCGCCGAGTTCGGGCTTGCATGCTTTCTTCGGTCGCGCTTCCAAATGCGGAACGCGTTCCTGCCATCGAGCTTCAGGATCGGCGCGGCAGCGATCATCGCAAGCGCGGAGAGCCTTGCCGGAAGGAAATTTGCCGCGTCGTCCAGCTTTGCCGCGGCGCGCCCGAAATAAAGATACCGGTCGTTTTTATAACCGACCATCGAATCCATCGTGTTGATCGCCTTATAGAAGAACCCGCCGACCGCGCCGAACAGGAGCATAAACAGCATCGGCGCGATCACGCCGTCCGACGCGTTTTCCGCCACGGTCTCCACCGTCGCCTTCAGCACCTGCGCTTCGGATAAGCGCTCCGTATCGCGTCCGACGAGCATCGAAACCTGCTTTCTGCCCGCTGCAAGCCCGTCCGTTTCAAGCGCTTTTACGACCTTGCCCGCCTCCTTCGCAAGGCATCTTGCCGCGAAGCACTGCCAGCACATGATCGAGCTCATCGCAAAATACGCCCACGGAGAGAGCAGATACAGCCCGAACAGGATCCCGAAGCTTACGCCCGCGGACAGGAGCGGCACAAGGATCGCCATCACAAGCCCCGCCCGGAATGCGCCGCGGTCGGTTTTCGGAAAGATGTGCCGCAGACCCTTTTCGGAAAGTGAGATCAGCTTGCCGATCAGAACCACGGGATGCGGAAGCCATGCGGGATCGCCGATCGCGCAGTCGATCAGAAAGCCGGAAAGGACGGATAAAAGCGTCAGCTGCCAAAGCGTCATGCGTCCGTCCTCCCGATCAGCGCGTCAAGCTCGGTGAGGATCCCTGCCGATCTTGCCGCTTCATACAATTTCAAATTTGCCGCATTGGTCTCGCCGAAAGCGGGTACGGTCGAAACGGCGCTGCCGATCGCCAGCATGCGCCCGATCACGTTCTCTGTCCCCGCGTCCTTCGAGATCGAAAAGGCGGGAACCGCGTATAACTCCGCCGCAAGCGCCTTTGCGACCGGAAAATCGAGATCGCTTTCGGGCAGGATCCCCGCCGCAAACGGGATCCCCGCCCGCTGCAGCGCGCGGTACGCGGGTATGCCGCTGCCGCCGCCGCCGATCACAAAAACCTGCGGCTCGCCCGAAACCGCGGGAAGCTCCACGCTGCCGAACAGCGCGTGGAAGCTCCCGCGCTCGATGCCGTAGAGCGAGCAGATATAGTCGTCTGTAAAAATGTTTTCCGGCGTATCATACCGGTCGATTCTGCCGTTTGCCACGCATACGACGCGGTCCGAGATCTTTTCGGCAAGGTCGAGCTCGTGCAGCGAAACGATGACCGCAACGTTCTTTTCGCGCACCATGGTTTTCAGGATGTCCAGAAGCTCCAGCTTATGCCGGACGTCGAGGAACGACGTCGGCTCGTCGAGCACGATGATCTCCGGCTGCTGCGCGATCGCGCGGGCAAGCAGGACCCTCTGGCGCTGTCCGTCCGAGATGCGGGCAAACGGGCGATCCGCAAAGTCTTTCGCATGCACCGTTTCGAGCGCCGCGTCGACGATCGCGCGGTCCTCCTTCGACAGAAGTCCGAGGTGTCCGGTGTACGGATAGCGCCCGGTCGCAGCGATGTCCCAGCAGGTCAAAAGCTCCGCCCGGATCCGTTCGGTCATCACGATCGCAAGCTTTTTCGCGACGTCGCGCTCCCGAAGCCCCTCCATATCGCGTCCGTCGAGCACGACCGTGCCCGCGATCAGCCGAAGCTCCTTGATCATGCTTTTGAGGATCGTGGACTTGCCCGAGCCGTTCGGTCCGATCAGCGTCAGGATCTCGCCGCGGCGGACCCCGATGGAGATGTTTTCGATCAGCGGTTTGCCGTCGTAGCCGACGGTCATGCCGTTTGCGGAAATGTAGTAGGTATCGTTCATCTGCCGTCCTCCTTCTGCCGTTTGAGCATCACGAGGATGACGATCGGCGCGCCGAACACGGCGGTTACCGAGCTGATCGAAAGCTCATTCGGCGCAAACGCCGTACGCGCGATGAGATCGCAGAAGAGACAGAATACCGCGCCGCCCAAAAAACACGCGGGGATCATCACGATCGGCTTTGCGGTCCTAAAGAGCCTTCGCATCAGATGCGGCACCGCAACGCCGACGAAGGAGATCGGTCCCGCAAATGCCGTGACGCATGCGGAAAGGACGCCGGAAAGCAGGATCAGCGCGATCCGGAACGCCGTGATGTTCACGCCGAGATTCTTTGCGTAGACCTCGCCGAGCTGATACGCGCCGATGGGCTTTGAAAGCAGAAACGCGAGCACCAGCGCGGGCAGCACGACCGCCGCGATGACGATCACATTGTCCCACTTGATGCTTGCGAAGCTGCCCATTGCCCAGTCATGGAGCTTGACGATATTGGAATCGTCGGCAAACCGGATCACAAACTCCGTGATCGCCGAGCAGATATACCCGATCATGACGCCGCAGATGATGAGCATCGACATGCGCTTGACCTTGTGCGAGATCGCGAGCACAAATCCCATCGAAAGCATCGCGCCGGCGAACGAGGCGGCGATCAGCACGACCGAGCCTATAGCTGCGCCGCGGCTTAAAAACGCGATCATCGTGACCGACAGCACAAGCTTCGCCCCGGATGAAATGCCCAGGATGAACGGACCCGCGATCGGGTTGCTGAAGAAAGTCTGCAGGAGAAAGCCGGAGAGCGCCAGCGCGCCGCCTAAAAGGATCGCCGGAACGATGCGCACCATGCGTACGTCCATCACGATCACGCGGTGCGGGCTCGAAGGATCCAGCAGCCCGTCGAACACTTCAGGCAGCGACATGGGCGTGCTGCCCGCGGCGATGTTCCAGAACGCAAACCCGAGCAAAGCGACAAACAGCAGTACAAAGCCGAATATCGTCCTTGCCTGCCGTGTTCTCTGAATATTCCGTTCGGTTCCGGGGGTCTGCATCCGATCTCGCCTCCGTCAGTCAACCTTGTGTAAGTATACGAGCGCGTCGGTCCCCTCTCCCGACAGCACCCGGTAAAAATCCGCGATCAGTTTGCCGATGCCCATCGGCTCCTGAAACAGGTTCTTGCCCGTGCACCACACGTCGCCGCTTTTCACCGCCCTGAACTCGGAAAACAGCGGGCTTTTGTCCAAAAGCTCGGATATCGAATAGATCTCGCCGTCGATCGTGCTGTTGTAGATCAGAATATCGGCGTCCTTCGCGCCGGTATAAAAGCTTTCCATCGTCATGTTCACGGTGGAAAGCGCGCTGCCGTCCGAAAGATCCGGGAACGCGTACGCGCCGCCCGCGGTCTCGATCATTCTGACAACGTAATCGCCGCTCTTGCGCACGTTCACGCTGCCGGCGCCGGTGACATAGAAGAACGCGACGGTCTTGCCCGTCTTCGGAATATCGCCGATCTCCTCGACCGATCTGACCTCCGCGTCGAACGCGGCTTCCGCCTCGGCATCTTTTCCGAGGATCGCGCCGTACACCTTGATCCATTCCATGCGTCCCAAAGGATCCTGTTCGTAGCTCGACCGCTCGATCAGCACGGGGATCCCGTAATCGCGGAGCTTCTCACTGATCGCAGGCGAATGGTAGATCATCGTCGATTCGATCGCAAGGCTGCAGCGTTCCTTCAGAATGAGCTCAAAATCCGGCGCGCTGTACTTGCCGGCAAACAGCATGTCGCCGCGCTCCATCGCGTCCGCCGCCTCCCTGACCGACCAGCCGTCCGCCTTTGTGCCGGACAGCCGCACCGCACCGATCCCGTCCAGCGCGCGGAAAAAGTCCATCGCGCTCGTCGCCGCCAGATAGATCCGATCGACCGGACGGTACAGAACGGAAACGTCCTCCGGCAATCCCGCGGGCTTTCCCATGCCCTCCGGCACGAGAAGCAGCTTCCCGGTCGCCGGGATCTCGATCAGCTCATAGCCGTCGGAAAGCTGCCGGATCGAAAACTCGGTCGCGTAGCGCACCGGCGTTTCGGAAAGCACTTCGAGCGTTTCCCATGCGGGACCCGCCGGATGCTCCGATCCGTCGGTTTTTGCCCCGCCGCAGGCAAAGCTCAGAACGCAAAAAGCAGCGCACAAAAGCAGTGCGCCGATCTTTTCTGCGATCTGCCGCCTCATGCCGCGGGTTTTAAGGACGCCGCGTCAAACGTGATCGTGTATTCGATCTCATGCGGCGCGCTCATCGCTACGGTATCCGCGATCACCTTCAGCGGCTCGTAAATCGTTTCAACCGGGATCGCGAACATCGCGTGTCCGTCCCGGATCGCGGGCTCATACCGCTCGCCGCCGACGAGCATGTAATCATACTTGTCGCTGCTCCAGATCACAATCAGCGTCGCTTTTCCGTCCTGAAAAACGGTCAGCTGCGCCGGCGACTGGATCTTCGCCTTTCCGGTACCGCCTTCCAGCGTGACGTCCACGAGATAGGTGCCTTCCTTCGGCAGTGCGTTCTTTGCACAGCCGATCGAAACAAGCAACAGCACCGCTGCAAGAACCGAAACCAAAATCCTCTTTTTCATAAACCCCTCCGCTAAACACAACCGGCGGCGCGGCACTTTTTTTGTGTGCGCCGTGCCGCCGTCCGTACTTTCATTCTACACATCTTTTGCAGGAACCGCAAGCGTCAGTTTTGCGGAACCGGATTCAGAACGATCACCTTATGATCGTACCACTTGCCCTTCTTGCCGATCAGCGCCAGATCGAACTCCTCGCCGATGACCGGGACGGGCACGTCGAAGCCGTAGACCTCCTCCGTCTCGCCGTCGTCGTAAGTCACGGTATCCGTCGTCGGCTCCAGGAGCGCCGCGCCGTCCTTCTGCGCGTCCTCCGCAAGACCCGGGAACAGGTTCAGAATCGACTTACCGACAAGGCTGATGTGAATGGTCGCCTTGCCGTCGCTGACGGTCAGAACGCCCATGCCCTTGTTCGCCTCGTTGACGTGGAACATGGAGCTGTCCGTTTTGAACTCCGCCGTGTAGACGCCGTCCGGAAGATCGATCTTCGATTCGGTTTCGGGCTCCTCGGTGGGCGCGGGTATTTCGGTCGCTTCCGGCTCGGCTTCCGGCGCTTCCGTCGGGACGGCGTCGGGCAGCGGCGCGGGCGAGGGCTCCGGCTTCGTGCCGCAGGCGGCAAACGCCGCCAGCATCAGAAGCGCAAAGCATGCTGCAAAAATACGTTTCATGTCTGTGGTTTCCTTTTCTTTTTTGGATTATTCCGCTTTCATCGCTTCCGCGGTGTGCGCAACATAGAGCGCCTGCACGTCCGCAATTCTGCCGAGACCGGCGATCTGCACGTCAACCGTAAAGAACAGACCGGCGTCCTTGAACTGACGGAGCCAGGATTCGGGATCGTCGGGATCCGCCATGTCGTTGTTCGCGTGATCGCCCGCAACGACCATCAGCGGACGCAGAACGACCTTGTCATAGCCTGCCGCATGGACCGCCTCGATGACCGCTTCGCATGCGGTCTCCTCCGGCTCACCCTCGACGGTGCCGATGAATACGTTCTTATAGCCGAGCTCTTCCATCTGCTTCTGCATCTGCGTATAGGTGGCCTTCGCCTTATGCGAGGTGCCGTGTCCCATGAACACGAACGCAACGCCGTCCGCAGCTGCGTCTTCGAGCGACTCATAGCCCGCGGTCTTTACCGCTTCCGCCGTGATCGCCTTTGCGACGGTTTCCTTGTCCGTGTTGACTTCCGCCGCGTCCTTGCCGACTTCGCCCAGCAGCGGCAGCGCGATCTTGACGCTCTCAAATTTATCTTTGTAGGCTTCGACCGCAGCGCAAAGCTCGTCGTACTCCGCGCCCTGCATCAGGTGCGTCGGCTGGACCACGAGGTTCTTGACGCCGTTTTTCACGGCGCGTTCCAGCGCTTGATCCATGTTGTCGATAAACTCGCCGTCGCGCGCCTGGACGTGGTTGATGATGATCTGCGCGGTGAACGCACGTCTCACCGCCCAATCCGGATACGCCGCGGCAAGCGCCGCCTCGATGCCGCCGATGTCCTCGGCGCGGCTGTCGTTGAACGACGTGCCGAAGCTCACGACCAGCAGCTCGTTTTCGCCGATCTCATCCGCGTTTCTCGGATCGTCCTTCGACGCGTCGCCGGTGTCTCTGCCGAAGTAATCGGGATCGGCTTCCTCACCCTCAACGAGCTCCTTCTGCGCATCGGTCAGCGCGTCCCACGCAGCCTTTGCCGCCGCGCACTGCTCGTCGGTATTCTCGGTGCGCTCCTGCACATAGATCGCGTCGATCAGCGCCGCAACGTTGTCCGCCGCTTCCTTGTCCGGGTTCGGGATCGCGTCCGCAGTGTGCGCCACATACAGCGCCTGGACCGCCTCGATCCGTCCGAGACCTGCGATCTGGGTCGCGATCTCGTCAAAGAGACCGCTCGCGGAGAACATAGAGTACCAGGATTCGGGATCGTCGGGATCCGCCATATCGTTGTTCGCATGATCGCCCGCAACGACCATCAACGGGCGCAGGATCACATACTTATAACCGGCTTCACTGACTGCCTTGATGACGTTCTCGCAGGAGGTCTCCTCCGGCTCTCCCTCAACGGTACCGATAAAGACGTTCTTATAGCCGAGGTTGTTCATCATGTTCTGCATCTGCGTATAGGTGACCTTCGCGTTATGCGAGGTGCCGTGTCCCATAAGCACGAACGCAATACCCGCTTCGTCTGCCGCCGCAAGGCTTTCAAACGCCGCGTCTTCCACTGCCGCATCGACGACCGCCTTTGCGACGGTTTCCTTGTCTGCATTGACTTCCGCCGCATCCTTGCCGACGGTGCCGAGCAGAGGCAGCGCGATCCTCACAGTCTCGAACTTGTCCTGATAGGCTTCGACCGCAGCGCAAAGCTCGTCGTATTCCGCGCCCTGCATCAGGTGCGTCGGCTGGACCACGAGGTTCTTGACGCCGTTCTTCACAGCGCGCTCCAGCGCCTGATCCATGTTATCGATAAATTCGCCGTCGCGCGCCTGGACGTGGTTGATGATGATCTGCGCGGTGAACGCTCTGCGCACCGACCAGTCCGGATACGCCGCGGCAAGCGCCGCCTCGATGCCGCCGATGTCCTCGGCGCGGCTGTCGTTGAACGACGTGCCGAAGCTTACGACCAGCAGCTCGTTTTCGCCGATCTCATCCGCGTTTCTCGGATCGTCCTTCGACGCGTCACCGGTGTCTCTGCCGAAGTAATCGGGATCGGCTTCCTCGCCCTCCACGAGTTCCTTCTGCGCATCGGTCAGCGCGTCCCACGCCGCCTTTGCCGCCGCGCACAGCTCGTCGGTGTTCTCGTTGCGCTCCTGCACATAGATCGCGTCGATCAGCGCCGCAACGCGGTCCGCCGCCATCTTGTCCGTCGCCGCGGTGTCAACGGGCGCTTCCGGTTCCGCCGTGGGTTCCGCAGCAGGTTCCGCCGTCGGCTCTGCCGGCGGGTTCGTCGTGCCTGCGCACGCCGCCGCGACTGCCGCAAACATTGCGATCGCCAGAAGCAAAGCAATTGTCTTTTTCATGTCTGTTCCCTCCTTATGATTCTTTCGGACGCTTCCGTCCGCCTGATGTATGTGAACCTTTCATCAGCACATTCTGCGGCACGAAAAAAGTCCCTTACCGAACCGGTAAAGAGACTGCGTACGAAAGTTGCCCCGAAACGCGGAGCATGGTACACAATCAGTCCCTCGTGATTTTTTCCGTACCAAGCATTCGGCAGGTTTCCCGGCTTGCGGCATAGGACGCTGTCGCCTTCCCGATCGCTCAGTGGCTGCTTGTGCATGACAGTGTCGAACCGCATACGGTGACGAGTTCGCACAGGCGTTTCACCTGTTTCCCTTTTACCCTTCGTTCCTTTCGGAGCAAAGGCACCGACTGCTTTATTCAATTATCGATATTATATCCCCGCTCTCACACGCTGTCAAGATTCCGACATGAAATATACCGCGGCAGACGGCGCATGATTTCCCTCCGGGCGTCAGTCCCGCTGCGTTTCCGATGTTAGGATCCCGCGTTCCGCCAAAAGCGTCTTTGCGCGCATCAGCACCGGCAGTTCGCGCTGTCTGACAAGCCTCCCGAGCCGGGAATCGGCACAGCGTTCATATTCCGCGGCGGCGTCCTCAAACGAAAGCCGCAGCGTGGACAGATGGAAGCACTCGATCTCGTCCGGCGTCAGATGCTTCTCCCCGAAGGATCGGATCCTGCAGAGATAATAGTTGTTGATGTTGTGACGGCGGATCAGGTTATAGTAATCGCTGACGACGCCGATCTTCGCAAGTACGTCCACCTCCGCGCCGAGCTCCTCTCGAAGCTCGCGGTGAATGGCGCAAACAAGATCCTCGCCGGGCTCGACCCCGCCGCCGGACGTTTCGATCAGCGTCGCGGGTCCGAATTCGTCGTTCCGCACCGCGCGCACAAAGTAGAAATACCCCGCGTCGTCAAATACGATCGCCCGCACGATCATCCGGTCGTGATCCGTACCGACAAACTGCCACTCCGTATCCGTGTATTCCCAAAGCAACTCTTTCGTTTCCGTCATACGCGTCCCTTCCTTCGTTTCGGTTCGGGCAGATCCGCGGCGATCGCCTCGATCACACGGCAGGTCAGCGCCGCGTCGTCGACGTCTGCGACCAGCATCTCCTTCGCGCCATCGTACGGAATGTCCCTCTCCGCGTCAGGCATCAAAAGCCGCGCGGACGGCGTCGGCTTCAAGAGCAGCCGATCGTCATAGATCCCGCCCACGACCCGTTCGCGGTGATACAGAACGTATTCTCCCATCATCGGACGGACCGACACGTCCCCAAGCGGAGAAAGCTGTTCGAGCACAAACTGTAAAAAGTCTTTTGAAGACGCCATGTTTGACCTCCTTATCGTTTCAGGTCCAGTTTTTTCAGCATCGGCTTTACAAGCAGCGTGCCGAGGATCAGCACGGCAACGCCCGCAGCCGTGATTGCGGACAGCATGATCCAGTGCCTCGCCGTCATTTCATACACGGAAAGCGCAAACATGTCGGGCAGGAACGCGACTGCCGCGGCAAAGGCGGCGCACATCGCCGCGCATACGGCAATGCGCAGCTTTGAGAACGGACGGCAGGTCAGAATCAGATTGCCGAGCCCGATGACGCCCGCCGACAGCACCGCCATCGTGGATGCGATCCCGTCCGGCGTGCCGAAATAGTTTGCAAGCATAGCGGACAGCGCGCAGCACACCACGCCCGCCGCGCCCGGCGCCGCTTTCAGAAGAACGCGCCGCAAAAATTGTCCCGCAGCGCGCTCGCTGCTCGGCTCCAGCGCAAGGAAGAACGACGGCGCGCCGACGGACACCATGCTGATCAGCGTCAGATGGATCGGCTGGAACGGATAATGCAGCGGCAGAAACAGCGCGATGAGGATGTTGAGCAGGCTCAGCGCAAAGGAATAAAGCGTCTTCTGCAGAAACAGCGACGCGGTCCGCGTGATGTTGCCGATGACCCTGCGTCCCTCCGCGACCACGGCGGGCAGGGAATGAAAATCATTGTTCAGCAACACAAGCTGCGCCGCGTGCTCGGTCGCCTCCGCGCCGCCCGCCATCGCAACGGAGCAGTCCGCCGCCTTCAAAGACGGGATGTCATTGACGCCGTCTCCCGTCATGGCGACGTGATATCCCGCACGCTTCAATGCTTCCACAAGCATGCGCTTCCGGTCCGGCGTCAGTCTTCCGAAGATCACGCCGTCCTTTGCGGCAGCGCACAGCGCTTCATCCGAAAGCGCTGCGCAGTCCACGATCCGATCGCACCCGGGAAGTCCCAGCGCGCATGCCGCCGCCGCGACGGTACGCGGATCGTCACCGCTCATGATCCGCACCGAAACGCCCTCTTGCTCAAACCAGGCAAGCGCTTCCTTTGCGCTTTCGCGAAGCGTTTCCCGAAGCAGGATCAGTCCCAGAAGCCTCGTGACGGGCGGAAGCGTTTCCCCCTCGATCGTTCCGTCCGCCTCCGCAAGCAGCAACACGCGATACCCTTCCCCGGTCGCGCGTTCGACCTCCGAAACGGGCTTGTCCGTTACAAACGACGGCGCGCCGAGGATCAGCGTTGTGCCGTCCGAAAACGATGCCGCGGATTTTTTGCGTGTAGAGGAAAACGGCAAGAGCGCCGTCGGCTTGTCCGTCTTTCTGCAGAACGTCCCCGCGATCGCGCGGAGCGTTCCGGAGCTCGTCTCAAACACGGAAACAAACCGCCCCGCCTTTTCCCTGAGCTCTGCTTCGTCCGCTTCGAGCGGAACGACGCCGCCGAACGTCATCTCGCCGGTGGTCAGCGTACCGGTCTTGTCCATGCAGAGGAGATCGACGCGCGCAAGCGTCTCAATGCCGAACAGCTCCTGCACAAGCGTTTTCCGCCGTCCGAGCTTGATCACGCCCGCCATGAGCGCAACGGAGGTCAAAAGGATCAGTCCCTCCGGGATCATGCCGATCATGGCTGCGACCGCCTTCGGAACAGCGTCGGCGATCGGCGCTTTCAAAAGGAAATATTCTTCGAGAAACAGAATGACCCCGATCGGAACGAGCAGCTTGCTGACGAGCGAAACGAGCCTGTTGAGCTCGGTCATGAGCTCGGACTTGGGCGAGCGGATGCGCTTTGCGTCCCGCATCAGCCGCGCGGCGTAGGCGTCGTCGCCGACCGCGATGAGCTGTGCCGTGACCCGTCCTTCGGTGAGAAAGCTCCCGGACATCAAAAGCTCGCCGGGCTTGCGCGTGACCGGCTCGCTCTCGCCGGTCAGCAGCGATTCGTCCGCAGCGCACACGCCCTCGGTGATGACTGCGTCCGCGGGGATCTGATCGCCGATCGAAAGCACCGCAAGATCGCCGAGCACCAGCTCCTCCGGCGCGCATTTCCGCTCCCTGCCGCCGCGGATCACGCGGACGGTCCTGTTGTTGAGAAGCCGCAGCTTGTTCAGCATGGCGCGGGCGCGCAGCTCCTGGATCGTGCCGATCAGCGTATTGGAAAAGACGACGCCCAAAAACAACATGTTGCGCCACGAGCCGACCAGCGCAAGACATGCCGCCAGGGCAAAATTCAGCAGATTGAACAGGGTGAACAGGTTGTCCGAAACGATCCGCATGACGCTCTTGCCGGGCTGCTCCGTTTGCCGGTTGTCCTGCCCCGCGGCGGCGCGCTTTGCCGCTTCCGCGTCCGAAAGCCCTTCCGGCGGCGTCGGGACCGTCCCCTCGGGCGGGGCGATCGGGATCCGCAGCGCAGCGGTATCCTGTTTTTGTGCGGTCGCGTGTCTTTTCATGCGTTCCTTCCTGTTTCGGTTTGCCTACAGTATAATACACCGGCGCGAAAAAAACAACGCCGTTTCCGCACCCCCGGACACGAAAAATGTCATCCGTCTGCATGCGAGTAAAGAAGCGGCTTCCCGGCAGAAACAAGTCCGACAGGAAGCCGCGATACGATTTGAAGCAGGTCAATGCGGGATGTTGTCGTCCCTCAGAACATCTATTTCACCTTACAATTCTTTGTGTTCGACCAGCCGCCGAAGTAAGTCATGCCGTTGAACACATGATACGAACGGACGCGAACATAATAGGTCTTGCCGCTTAGGAGGTTCTTGATCACGGTCGACGCGGTCTTCGGGTTTGTGATCTTGACTGTTTTCATGTTCTGCGTGAACGCGCTGTTTGTTGCATACTGGACCTGATAGCCTGTAAACTGCGAGCTTGCGCTCCACTTTACCGTCATCTGCTTCTTACCTGCCGTTACGCTGTTCAGCGTACGCGTCGTAATGCGCACAGTCGTCTTCAGCGGTCCGACCTCGCCGAGGTTGAAGTTATCGCCGACGTTGCCGCCGATCCATGTATTGCTGATCGGGTCTAAGCGGCGGTTAAAATACGCTTTGATGCCATACTGGTAGCGCGTGCCGGCATAGACCTTCGTATCCGTCCAGTTCAGTGCGGTCGTATTGTTCCAACGCACAAAGTCCGTCCAGCCGTTGGTCGTGGAGCTCCATGCTCTGCGATAAATGACGTAGCCGTCCGCGCCTGTGACCTTGCTCCAGGTCAGCTTGATGCCGTCCTTGATGTTTGCGACAGTCGTGGTTGCGGTCTGTTGTAAATAGATTTTGAACGTTCCGCGGCAGGTACCGGTATAATCTTCCTTAAATGTCAAGAACACATATCCGGTGCCCGCTTTGGTATTTTCCCTGTACTCGAAATCGTAGTTCTTTGCAGGGATCACACTGCCGTCCGCCTTGTTCTTCACTGTAAACCGCGGCGTCTGCGGCTTGCCGTTTGCGATCACATATGCGGTTTTGCCCTTGAACTTCACGTCATCCTTGTTCCATTCGATCGCAGCTTCGACCGGCAAACGACTGATATCGTGCGTATGCCTTTCGAGTTCCAAGCCGCAGCGCGTGCAGTATACGACTTCGTCATAGTGTCCCTCCTCCGTATACGTCGGCGCGACTTCATTTTCACGCGCAGGCTCGCCGGGAGTATGCCCCAGCGCCGGAATGCTTACGGAATTGCGCAGCAGCTCTATACCGCATTCGAGACAGCATACAACCAAATCATCACAACCGTCTTGTGTACATGTCGGTTCGGATTGATTCTCTGTTTTTGCCGCATCGGGTGTATGTCCTTTCGCTGCAATCTCGCGCGTTTCCGTATGCGCATCGTCATGTATACAGGTCCTTGTTTCTATCCCCGGCTCAGTGCATGTCGGAGCTTGCGTCACACACCATTCTGACCAGCTATGACCGGTTGCAGGAATCGTCTCCGAATCCTCCAAAATCATCCCGCAAACAGCACATACTGAACTCTCCGTCTTGCCGGATTGTGTACATGTGGGCGGTATCTCTGCGTTGACGATCGGTGTATGCGGTATCATGGGAATCATTTGCTGTGAGACAAAGACCTTTCCGCATACGGCACAGTGGCTCCCCTCCGTATAACCGACGGAGGAGCATGTCGGTGAAACCGCCGGATCGGTCACAACCGTGTGTTCTGCGCATTCCGGAACCGGTTCCGGATAAATCACGAAATGCAGCGTGAGCGAACCGACGTATGTTCCGACCCCCGATACGATGACGTCCGCAATTCCGCAATCAACATTGTTGCAGTATTCCGTTTCAAAATCGTCATGCACCGCCAGCTCTGTATTGTTTCTGAAAACGGCGATCCCCGGCTCTTTTTCAGATCCGTCGTATTGCGTACTTTCATATTCCAGCTCCACCCTCGCGGTTCCGATATCAATAAAGGTGTTTCCGCAATAATGGCAAACGCACACCTCTCCGGATTGATACTCCAAATCATGGCCGGAAACTTCGCAATCGTAAAGGAAGAAGCGAATGGAAGATGTTCGTTCCGCATACAGTTCTCCGGCAGATTGATACCGCAGCCGGAACGTTAACTGATGGTTCCCGAGAATCAAGTCATCCGCTGTTACGGTTGTGATATATCTTCGTGCGGAACCATCTCCGGTATACGAAATCTGCGTTTCAATTACTTCGCCGTCGATGCAGAACTCCGCCGCTACAACCGCCTCGCAGTTTTTCGCATCGGCAATCAGATATGCTGTCGGATGCATGCTGTCAAATTGGATCTCTCCTTCTGTAAGCGAAGTAATCTCCGGCTTCTCCCGTTCCTTTGCAAAAATCGAAGCCATTGCCTGATTGTTATCGTTCTTTCGTTCTTCAATGCCGATTGTTTTATTCACCAGCAGAACGGTGAGCGTGTTATCCTCCCGCATCGGCGTCCAGTGGAATGTGATCGCCGCAGAGCCGAATGCTGCTATGTAGCGGTTCTCTTCCCGATAGATCTCCTGCGAACCATCGCTTACGATGACGTCGACCCATCCGCCTCGCGGTCCGCGGTTATAAACATTCGCTCGAATCTGCTGCTCCTCTCCGACAAATACCGTCTTTGGGGCCTCCGCATCCCTATTGACATAAATGTTTTCGGTATACACCGCAAAGTCCGGTAACGGACGGATCTCTTCGAACTCACCGTAATCGCCGACATATGCAACCCTGTAGTCATCCGGAACAAAGATATTGATTTCCGTATCCGTGATCACTTGATGGCTCCCCGGATTGGTGCTGAATACTCGCTTGATTTTGTTGCTTCCCTCCCTGAACAGGTCGGAACAGATGGCGAAAGTGGAAACCTCCGTTAAGCCGTCGCTTTTGATATTACCGAGATATGTGTCGTTGAGATAAATGCGGTATGCTTCGTTGTTTGTCTCAACATATTTGTCGCTTCTGCCGTACATTCTGGCTGTCGCCACAACAAATCCGCACCTTGATCCGGAGCCGCCGGAACCTCCGGAAGACGATGAAGTCCAACCGAGGATATCCTCTCCGTTCAACTGCCCGCTGCCAAGGCGATGATAGATCTCAAACATGCCGAACAAAAAGCGCAATCCGTTTCTCAATGTGAATGCGGTATCCACCTTATGCGCATTGGTACACTGGCTGCCTTTGACCGGCTGCAGGAGCCAATTGCCGAGTTCGTCATTGCTGAGTTGGCTGAGCGGACCTTCCCCGATGCTTGTCGAGTACATATTGATTAACAGATTGATACCTGTTTTCCACCCTGAAGAAAACAACCCACCCGTCGGATCCGGTGTAAAAGCTAATAGGGATTTTGCAAATTGTAAAAGCGAATAAGCAATTTTCTGATCCTCTTTGATCTCCGGATTTGCCCATATGCTCTTTGTGTCATTGATATTGTCAAATATCCCTCGGATCTTGTTGAACGCATCAACTGCATCTTTGAGCTTGATGACGTATTTAAAACCATCAATCCCCATCCCGATGACTTCTTTGACGGTAGTATCCTTTACCGTCACCTTCATCTCGACTTTTCCGCCTGTAGACGTCTCATAGAGATCAATCATTCTTTGGATCTCATTTTGAATGTCATATGCATCCCCCATTTGATTCAAAAAGATTGAAATCGCTTTCATATCCGTTTCTTTGTCGATTTCGCCGTACAAATGCGCCGTTATTTCTCCTGTGAACGGATTGGTTTCAAGAACCATCTTTTCAATCTCTCTCGTTTGATAAGGATAATAGTGAATCTCTGTCCTGATATCAGCAACGCCCTCTCCATAAGTATACTCGTTATCGATACAGAGTTTGAAGGAGCCGTCGTCTTCAAAAATGGCATCCAAATTTTTATCTGAAAAATCCGTGACGTTGGATGCAGAATTGGATTCGACAATGCTGTAATATGGGTTTCCGTCTTCATACAGTGCAATTCGATATGCATCCTCCAGAACGATCGTTCTGCCCTCCAAATCAAATGCTATATCCCAAGTCAGTTCGTTGTCTGCGCCTGTTGCAATCAGTTGTCCTTCCAGTCGCTCAATGTTGTTTTGCTTCATATACACCAAGTCGGGAATCAGCGTGACGTTGATCGATACGCCGGAAAAGAACTGATAATTCTCGTATCCGTTTGCGAACGAAACACAGTCCTGCAGATTCTCGCTTACGCGCAGCGTAAGATCCGTGAAAGAATCTGCATTGTTGAAAAGCTGGTATGTAGTCGCAAGCGTTTTTGTATTCGTTTCAATCCAATCAAAGATGATTTCATATCTTGGAATATGGCAATACAGTTTCACGGCGCTTGTAACATTTTTGACGTATTCCTCTCCGACCGCAAGGTATGCGCCCACTGAAATCTCATATTCCTCCTGCATAGCGTTCTGCAGCGAAATACTGAGTTGGATCGTCTGCGTTTCGCCAGGCAGAATAACCAACGGCTCGACTTCGGAACCGCTGTCCACAAAGTTCAGGAAGATGTCCTCATACGGATTTTCGGCCTGCAGGTAGTAATGGACCGGACGTTCCGTAAAGTTCGTGACGCGGATGTCCTGCTTTTGATTGTAGTCCCGGCTTAAGGTGACACGGTCATACGAAATCGCCAGCTGTTCGTCCGTTGCGGCATACAAAACTGTCAGCGCGCCGTTGTGCGATCTTCCGTATTGCTTCTCTCCGTTTGCCTCATAAAAGATGACGTTCGCTGCCGACACAGTGCCCGTGCCGAATCTCGCGTTCTCATTGATCCGGAAACGTACTGTCAGCATTGTCCTGTCGTTTGCCGATGCATTCACGCCGGCAAACAGCAATCGAATCGTACCTGTCTCGGCGTCGGAACGAATCTCATACGCCCCTTGCAGGGCATCTCCCGCCTGCGTCGTTGTGACGGTAAAGCGTGCTGCGTCATAGAACAATGTAAACTCGCCGCCGGCAGGAATATCAAGGTTGTTGAGTGACGCCTTGAGCTCCACCGTATCGCCTCGAACACCTTCTGCTTTGCCGATGATGATTATCCGATCGTTCAGTTGGCTGGATTCGGTCACATGAACTGTAAACGACAGAATTACGGTATCATCCGCAAATTGTGCTGTGATTTCAGCGTCCCCGCATGCAATAGCCGTTAAGATGCCATCGCTTGTGATGGCTGCCGCTGCAGGGTTACTGCTGCTCCAACGATAGGTGCTGTTCCGCGCAAAGAGGGCTTGACAGTTCAGCTCCGTGGCTTCGGATACTGTAATGCTTTGCAGCGCCGTACATCCCTCCAGCACACCTTCCTGATACTCCGCAGCAGGCAAATAGATTTGTTCCAGCGAAGTGCATTCCGCAAGGGCAAGGCCGCCGACGGTGAGCAAACCGATCGGCAATGTGATGTTCTTGAGGGAAGTGCAGTCTCTGAATGCGGAATCACCGATCTGCTGAAGACCGGAGGGAAGGTTTACGGTATGTAATGCCGAACAGCCGTAAAAGCTCTCATTTCCGATCGATATGACGCCGATCGGAAGATGAACCGACTGTATTGTACTATTCCTGTAAAACGCTTTCTCTTTAATTACAACAACCGTATTCGGAACAGTAACATCCGCATCTTTGCCGATATAGGCGATCAACACGCCATCGTCAATTACAAAATCTCCGACAAGTCCGATGGGACGAATCACCACGTTATCCGGCAAATAGTCTCTGAACGCAGCGACATATGCCTCATATGCTTCGCTCGGTACATATACCATCTCCAAAGAGTCTCTACTGCTAAATCCTGAGGCTCCCGGATTCGCCGGCGGCGTCATTCCCGTAAAGGTGACTTCCCGCAGCGTACTGCTGCTCACCAGCGGATAGGTATCGCCTTCGCCTTGAACCCAAAAGTTGCTGAACCCCGTTCCAAATGTAAACGACGTCAAGCTGCGGCAATAGCCAAACGCATAGCTTCCCAATGTCGCCACGCCGTCCGGCAGCACAACCGACGTCAAGCCGGTGTTGTAAAACGCATACTGCCCGATGCTTGTCAGTCCCGTACCAAGGTCGATTGTTCCCAATGCTGTGCATTCGTAAAATGCATATTCCCCGATACTCGTTAGAGCATCCGAAAAAACTACGCGTTCGATTTGTTCACGAATCCCATACCACGGCGCTGTTCCGGCCGTATAGTCCGTCATCGCACCGCTGCCGGTTATCATAAGCGTAAACGTAGACTCGTCGAATGACCAGTGTAAATCTTCGCCGCAAATCTGCGCTTGATCTATCTTCACAGAGTCATTGATTACATCAACCTCGTCTGATCCTTCAGTCATATTATTGTTTTGCACGTCATCCTGCGCAGTGGAATCGACATCGTCTTTTCCATCCGCAACCGTTGCAGGCAGCAAAGAAAGCAGCATAAGGCATGCAAGCAACAGAGATACCAAGCGATTTTTCATAACAGAACTCCTTCCTTAGATCAAAAAACGTATTTACAGACTCCGAAACACAGCTGTACAGCGATAGTGCCAAATGAGAAACTCGCCCTTACCGTTGCAGAAACGTTCACCCGATTGAGCGGAGCTCGGTTTGTTCGCTGTCATCGTCACAGATAAAGGTCACAAATCCGGGGGGTATAACCATTCGACTGCGCCGGATGCGATGTCGTATACCGCGCCGAGGACCGCAAGATCCGTGCCGCAAAACGCTTCCCGTACCGTTTTGACGCCGAACAGGACGTTTTTCCGGCACGCGGCGTCCGGATCGGTCTCCATGCCGATCGCTTTTCGGATATCCTCCGTGATGCAGGCGACAAGCCCCTCCGCATGGTTTGAAAGCGCCGCCGCGACCGCGCCGCAGCCGGTGTGCCCGAGGATCAGAACAAGCGGGCAGTGAAGATGCTCCGCGGCGTATTCGATGCTGCCGAGCTGATGCCGGTCCAAAACATTCCCTGCCACGCGGATCACGAACAGATCGCCGATCTCCGCGTGAAAGATCCGCTCGGGGATCACACGTGAATCCGAGCAGCAGACCACGACCGCATAGGGCGTCTGTCCGTCCCTCGCCGTACGTTCACGGATCGCGCCGTCCTCGGTAAGAAACAGACGGTTGCCGGTGATCAATCTGTCTTGTCCGTTCAAGGCCGTTCCCTCCGCTACACGCTGAGAAGATCCGTGATCTCATCGCCGCACGTTGCAAGCAGATCCTTGCCGCCCGTCACGCACACAGACGGATCCGCAGCGATCTTTTCCAGTATGACGCAGAGGTCGACAAGGTCCTTCGGCGTCGTGCGGATCATCGTACGGTAGCGCTCGACGATCATCTCCTCCGTGACGCCGCGGAAATACCGGACGTCGCCCGCGGAGAGCTTTAACGCGGCGGTACGCAGCGGATCCGCGGTCGAGACCGAGCTCAGGATGAATCCGGTCAGATCCGGATCCTCCTCCGCAAACTTGCGGATGAACGCCGCCGCCTCTCGCATGACGCCGAGCGAACGCGCGGGCTTCGGATCGCGGTAGGTATAGAAGCCGAGCTCGCCGGTTTCGCGTCCGATGAAGCCGCAGCCGTACGCGCCGCCCTGGACGCGGATCGAATTCCAGAGATACGTGAAGTTCAGCACGTTCGCAAGCACGGGGATGCTGCCCGTAAACGGAACGCCGATCCGATCGAGATGTCCGCCCTTGACCGCAAATCCGACCTGCGCCGGGATCACGATGCCCTCGCGCCGGGTCCCCGCCGCTTCATAAGACGCCTCGGCGGGCATGCTGCCTTTCGCGGGGAACGCGCCGGTCAGCATGTCGATCGCATCATCCCCGACCGTCTCCGAGCAGGAGACCGTCAGCCGCGTCTTCGTCACGATCCGATCGACGAGCTTCTCCATCGTTTCCAGCAGCGCGCGGACCGTTTCGTCGTCGCCTTCGCCGATCGCGTTCAGCCATTGGATGAAGGAAACGCCGCCGATGCGCTCGTTTGCCACGCCGTACGCCGAAACGTATGAGCTGAACCGTATCAAAGAATAGCGATGTCCGTCCGACGGCAGCGAAAGCTTCGCGCCGACCGCGACCTGCTGTACGATCTCACGCAGCAGATCCGCGTCGTCGAACACCGTCTCGTTCAAGAGCTCGGAAAGCAGCGCGACGGCGTTTTTCGTTTGTTCTGTGAGGCACGCGACCGACGCGGAAAGCAGTACGCGGCAATGGTCGGCGTCCTTGCCCGCAAGCACCGTCGGCGTAAAATCCAGCTTGCCGATCGTGTTCTTGACTGCAAGCGGCAGCGCTGCGCGGCTGTGCCGCTTCGTCGCCATGCTCCCGAGAACACGGCACAGGATCGACAGCGCCGGCAGCTCGTCGACGCTGAGATCGTCCGCCGCAAAATGCGCCTTGAACATTGCAAGATCGGTGTCGACCGTATGCCGGAGGACAGTCACGCCGTTCCGTTCGATCCGCTCCGTCTGCAGCGGTTCGGGCTTGTCGTTGAGATCGGAAAGCTTCAGCATCGGGATCGTCTTCAGCGCTTCCGCGCTGTCCGGCGTCTCCTGGAACGCCTTGAGCGATTCCGTCTGCGCCTTGACCCGCGCCAGATCCGCGTCCGTCCATGCCGCGCTCTCCGCCCTGACCCGCGCCGCTTCCTCCTTCCGTTTCTCGCCGCCCAGCGTTTTGGACGGGACGAGCACGACCGTCGCCGTATGCGTGTTTTCGAGGAACAGCTCGCGGATGCACTTTTCAAAGAAATCGCCGGAGAGCTTCGCTTCGAGCGCATTCAAAGGCGTTTCCACCGTAAGCCCGTCCATGGGATCGCCGCCGTACAGCCACGTATCGAGCATGGACAGTCCTTCGTTGAGGCTTCTCGGCAGCCACGCCATGCTCTCCCTGTCGCGCAGACGGAAGGCGAAGCTTCTGTAACAGGCCGAGAGCCGTTCCCGGTCGAGTCCCTCCGCGACGATCTTTTCGACCGTTTCGCGGATCGTCGTCTCCAGCGCTTCGCGCTTACCGGCGTCGGTGTTCATCGCCTGCCAGAAGAAGACCGGCTGCTGCACGCTGTCGTCCAGAAAGATCGAGAAATCCTGCGCCAGGCTTCTGTCGATGATCGCGCGCTTCAGCGGCGCGTCGTTGTCGCCTGCGAGATAATCCGCCAGTACCTCGTACGCATAAAGGCGTTCACGCTCGTCGAAGCGCCCGACCGTGGACGCGGAGGCGATGATCACGCGGTTCTCTTCGGGCTCGTCCTGTCCGATCTCAAACGGGACCTCCTCCGTCACCTGCGCGATCGGCGTCTGCATCGGGATCGTGAAGTCCGCCTCCAGCCGTCCGAACGGCGCAAGGAACCCGTCGATCTTTTCAAGGACCGCGTCGACGTCAATGCTGCCGACGAGCGAAATGCGCGCGTTGGAGGGATGATAATACTTTTTGTGGCTCGCGATGAATTGTTCGTAGGTCAGATCCGGAATGCATTTCGGATCGCCGCCGGACACGTGTCGGTAACAGTTGTCCGGAAACAGCATCCGTTCCAGCGCGTTGTACATGACCGTCTGCGGAGATGCGAACGAGCCCTTCATTTCATTGAATACGACGCCCTGATAGCAGAGGCTGTCCCCCTCGCCCTCGTATCGCCAGCCCTCCTGCCGGAAGATCTCCGGCTTATGATAGATCAGCGGATGCAGAACTGCGTCGAGATATACGTCGATCAGGTTCAGAAAGTCGCGGTCGTTGCGGCTCGAGACCGGATAGACCGTCTTGTCGGGATAGGTGAACGCATTCAAAAACGTCTGTACCGAGCTTTTCAGAAGCTCAACGAACGGTTCCTTGACCGGATATTTGTCCGAACCGCACAGCACCGAATGCTCGATGATATGGAATACGCCGGTCGAATCCTCCGGCAGCGTCTTGAACGCGATCGAAAACGCCTTGTTCGCGTCCTTCCGGTCGACCCAGCAAAGCGCGGCGCCGGTCTTCTCGTGGACCATTTCCCAAAGCGAAGCGTGAAGCTCTTCGATCGGTCGGACGCGCACCACGCGGAACCCTTTGACGACATCGTTTATCTGCATATGTTGTTTCCTCCGTTTCACCATGACTGTGTCGAAAACAGCTTACTTATAATTATACAAACCCCGTATGCGTTTGTAAAGACGCACGCGCAAAAAAACAGGCGAATCCCGCTGTTTCGGCGCCGAATCCGCATTTCGCGCAATCGTTGCTTTTTTCGATAAAAATGCAAATTGGGTCTTTCAAAATGCGGCGGCTCGTGATATGATATATAACAGAATACGGGGACTCCCTGTAAAAGAAGGAGGATGCACATGGTAATTCAAAAGCCGGCACAGGCCGGCACGGTGGAATCCAGCGACGCGCTGGTTTCGGTCGAGCCGGGAAACGGCGGGATCGAGCTGACCCTGACTTCGAGCGTGATGAACCAGTACGGTCGTCAAATCAAGGAGACCGTTCTGGAAACGCTGAAGCGGCTGGACGTCGACAATGTGAAAATCAACGTCGTGGACAAGGGCGCATTGGACTGCACGATCAAAGCGCGTGTGGAATGCGCGGTGTTCAGAAGCGCGGACGCGTCCGAAAAGGACATTCCCTGGGGAGGTGTGGTGAGATGATCCCGAGACCGAAACCCGAACGGTTCCGCCTGCGCCGGACCATGATGTTTATGAATGCGCAGAAACCCGGTCTCATCAAGGACGCGTATATCTACGGCTGCGACAGCATCATGCTCGACCTTGAAGACGCCGTTGCGGAGAATCAGAAGGACGCGGCAAGATTCTCACTGTACCATGCGCTGAAGACGATCGACTACGGCGACACCGAGGTCATCGTCCGCATCAACGGGCTTGACACCCCGCACTGGCAGGAGGACATCCGCGTGTGCGTCGCGGGCGGCGCGGACGGTATCCGCATCGCAAAGTGCGAAAGCGCGCAGGACGTCAAGACCGTCGAAGCGGCGACCGAAGCCGCCGAGAAGGAATTCGGCGTCGAAGTCGGCAGAACGCTTCTCATGGCGGCGCTCGAAAGCCCCAAGGGCATCCTGAACGCATACGAGATCTGCGCGGCGAGCGACCGTATGTTCGGCGTGGCGATCTCCGGCGGCGACTTTAGAAAGTGCATGCAGACCAAGCCGACCGCGGACGGCATCGACATGGTCGTTGCGCGCGGTCAGATGCTGATCGCGGCGCGCGCCGCAGGCGTACAGTGCTTCGACACGGTCTATACGAACCTTGACGACATGGCGGGCTATGAAGCCGAAGTGCGCCAGAACAAGGCAATGGGCTTCGACGGCAAGAGCCTCATCAATCCGAAGCAGATCCGTCTCGTGCACGAGCTGTTTGCGCCGACCGAGAAAGAGATCCTGCAGGCGGAAAAGATCCTGCGCGCCTATCGCGAGCAGAGCGCGGCCGGCGTCGGCGTCTTTACTGTTGACGGCAAGATGATCGACATCGCATTCATTCCCGGCGCGGAGCGCACCTTGAAGCTCGCCCGTGCCTGCGGACTTTGGGAGGGGGATCTGGTATGAAAAACTACGTCGGAAGAGATATCCCGGACTACCTGCTTCAAAACGGCAAGGAAGTCTATCAGGGCAAGAATTACATGGACGGCAAGTACTTAAAGAAGGCTTCGCCGTGTACCCGCCGTTATGAAAAGCCGCAGGAGAGCAAGATCGTCGAAACGCTTGCGGACGCTTTGCGTCAGTGCGGCGCAAAGAGCGGCATGACGTTCTCCTTCCACCACCATCTGCGCGACGGCGACTTCGTGGTCAACATGGTCATGAAGGCGGCGATCGAGGAGCTCGGTCTCGACAACCTCACGATCGCGGCGACAAGCCTCGGCGCGGCGCACGACCCGGTCGCGGAATACATCGCCGAGGGCAAGGTCGTCGGCATCCAGACCAGCGGCATCCGCGGCAAGATCGGTGAGGTCGTTTCCAAGGGTCTTCTGAAGACCCCCGCGATTGTGCGGAGCCACGGCGGTCGTCCCCGCGCGATCGAGGGCGGCGAAGTGCATATCGACATCGCGTTCGTCGCGGCGCCGACCTCCGACTGCGTCGGCAACTGCCGCGGCATCGGCGGAAAGAGCAACTGCGGCTCGATGGGCTATGCCATGACCGACGCGAAGTATGCGGATCATGTGGTCGTCGTCACCGACTGCCTCGTGGACTTCCCGAACATGCCCGCCTCGATCGAAGCGATCGACGTGGACGCGGTCGTCGTCGTCGATTCGATCGGCAACCCGAAGAAGATCGCTTCCGCGGCGGCGCGCATCTCGCAGAACCCGCGCGACCTGATGATGGCGGAGAACGTCGCGAAGGTCATTGCGGCGACGCCGTATTTCAAGGACGGCTTCTCGTTCCAGACCGGCGTCGGCGGTCCGAGCTTAGCGGCGAACCTGTTCCTCGAAAAATATATGGACGAGCGCGGCATCAAGATGGGCTGGGCGATCGGCGGCATCTGCGGACCGATGGTCGAAATGCTGAAAAAAGGCAAGGTCGGCAAGGTCATCGACG
>JAEESS010000069.1 GCA_016286445.1 Bacillota bacterium | reverse complement strand
GTGACCTCGCTCAAGCACGTCAGTCCGACGCCCGCCGCCGTTGGTATTCCGCTTTCCGACAAGCTGAAAAAAGCCTGCTTCGTGGACGATATCGAAGGGCTGGACGACTCTCCGCTTGCCTGCGCCTATGCCCGTGCCCGCGGCACCGACCGTATGTGCTCGTTCGGCGACTGGGTTGCGCTCTCTGACGTTTGCGACGCCGTGACGGCGACGATGATCAAGCGTGAAGTCTCCGACGGCATCATTGCCCCGGGTTACACCGACAAAGCGCTTGAGATCCTCAAGACCAAGAGAAAGGGCAACTATAACATTGTCAAGATCGACCCGAACTATGTGCCCGATCCTGTCGAGCGCAAGCAGGTCTTCGGCATCACGTTTGAGCAGGGGAGAAACAACTTCCGCATCGACCGTGAACTGCTTGGCAATATCGTCACGGAAAATAAGGACCTTACCGATGAAGCGGCGCGCGATCTGATCGTTGCGCTGATCACGCTGAAATACACGCAATCCAACTCCGTCTGCTACGCGGTCGACGGACAGGCCATCGGTGTCGGCGCCGGCCAGCAGTCGCGTATCCACTGCACGCGTCTTGCCGGTTCCAAGGCGGACACCTGGTTCCTGCGTCAGAGCGATAAGGTGCTGAACCTCCCGTTCAAGCCGACGCTCGGCAGACCGGACCGTGACAACGTCATCGACGGTTATATCAACCAGAATGAAGAAGACGTCTGCGCCGACGGCAACTGGCAGAAGTACTTTACCGTTCAGCCGTCGCCGTTTACGAAGGAAGAGCAGGCTGCCTATCTTGCAACGATCGACGGCGTTGCCCTCGGCTCCGACGCGTTTTTCCCGTTCAGCGACAACATTGAGCGCGCGAAGAGAAGCGGCGTGAAGTATATCGCCGAGCCGGGCGGTTCCATCCGCGACGATCTTGTGATCGAATGTGCCGACAAGTACGGCATGGTGATGGCGTTCACCGGTATGCGTCTGTTCCATCATTAAGCAAAAGGAGTAATCCCGATGAAACTACTGGTTGTTGGCGGCGGCGGCAGAGAGCACGCCATCATCAAAAAACTGAAAGAGAATCCGACAGTTGAAACGATCTACGCCTTGCCCGGCAACGGCGGTATGGTGGACGACTGTACGCCTGTGCCGATTACTGCGACCGATATCGACGCTATCGTAACATTTGCGCTGGATGCAAAAGTGGATTATGCCGTCGTCGCGCCCGACGATCCGCTGGTGCTTGGCTGTGTAGATGCGCTCGAAGCGAAGGGGATTCCCTGCTTCGGTCCGCGCGCGAACGCTGCGATCATTGAAGGCAGCAAGGTCTTTTCGAAGAACCTGATGAAAAAGTACGGTATTCCGACCGCAAAATACGAGGTGTTTTCCGATCTTGACGCCGCGCTCGGCTATCTGGAAACCGCGCCGCTGCCGACTGTCATCAAGGCGGACGGTCTTGCGCTCGGCAAGGGCGTGATCATTGCGCAAACACTTTCGGAGGCAAAGGAAGCCGTTCATGCCATGATGGAGGACAAGCGTTTCGGCAAAAGCGGCGAGCGCATCGTGATCGAGGAATACCTCGAGGGGCCGGAAATCTCCGTTCTTTCCTTTACGGACGGCAAAACCGTCGTTCCCATGGTGTCCTCGATGGACCACAAGCGAGGAGGGGACGGCGATACCGGATTGAACACCGGCGGCATGGGAACAATCGCGCCGAATCCCTTCTATACCCCGGAGGTTGCGGAACGCTGCATGCGGGAGATCTTTCTGCCCACGATCCGCGCCATGGCGGCGGAAGGACGTCCGTTCAAAGGCTGTCTCTATTTCGGACTGATGCTGACCGCGGACGGTCCCAAGGTGATCGAATACAACTGCCGCTTCGGCGATCCCGAGACGCAGGTGGTCCTGCCGCTTCTGAAAACCGATCTTCTGACGGTCATGCAGGCAGTGACCGAAGAACGGCTTGCGGACTGTCCGGTGGAATTCTCCGACGGCGCAGCCGCCTGCGTGATCCTGGCGTCCGAGGGGTACCCCGGCAGCTATCAAAAGGGCTATCCCGTCCGCATACCGGACGATCTGAACGCCGAAGTGTTTGCGGCGGGCGTCAAGGTACAGGACGGACAGCTCGTTACGTCCGGCGGACGCGTCCTCGGCGTGACGGCTACCGCGCCGACGCTTCCGGAAGCGCTGCAAAAAGCGTACGCCGCGGCGGAACAGATCCGGTTTGAGAACGCATTTTATCGCCGGGACATCGGCAAACGCGCCCTTGCGGCGAAGGAGGAATAATGGTTTATCGCATTTTCGTGGAAAAAAAGCCCGGCTTTGCGCAGGAGGCGGACGCCCTCTGCCGCGAGCTGCGCTCCTTTCTCGGCATTGCGGGGCTTCAGCGCGTCCGCATCCTGAACCGGTATGACGCCGAAGCGATCCCCGCTGAACAGTTCGAGGCCGCCATCCCCACCGTGTTCTCCGAACCGCAGGTGGATCTTGCGCAAAAAGAGCCCGATCTTTCCGACGCCGACGCCGTCTTTGCCGTGGAGTATCTCCCCGGTCAGTTCGACCAGCGCGCGGATTCCGCCGCGCAATGCATCCAGATCCTCTTCCAGTCCGAACGTCCCGTGATCCGCTCGGCAAAGGTCTACGCGCTTTACGGCGCGCTGAACACGGAGGACCTCAACCGGATCAAAAAATACGTCATCAACCCCGTGGAAGCGCGCGAAGCCGCGCAAGCCCTTCCCGAGACGCTGAAAATGCCCTACGAGATCCCCACCGCCGTGCAGACGCTGGACGGCTTCCGGACGCTGGATGAATCGGCGCTGTCCGGCATGATCCGCGCGTACGGGCTTGCCATGGACGAGGGCGACATCGCCTTCTGTCAGACGTATTTCCGGGACGAGGGACGGGATCCCACGATCACCGAGCTCAGAATGATCGACACCTACTGGTCCGATCACTGCCGGCATACCACCTTCCATACGATCATCGACAGCGTGCGCTTCGAGGATCCGGAGCTGCAGAAAACATACGAGGATTACCTTGCGCTGCGCCGGGATCTTCATAGGACCAAGCCGCCGTGTCTGATGGATCTTGCCACCATTGCGGTGCGCGATCTCAAACGAAAGGGCAAGCTCGATAAGCTCGACGAGTCCGAGGAGATCAACGCCTGCACCGTCAAGATCACGGTGGAGATCGACGGCAAGCCGGAACCGTGGCTGCTCCTCTTCAAAAACGAAACGCACAACCATCCGACCGAGATCGAGCCGTTCGGCGGCGCCGCCACCTGTATCGGTGGGGCGATCCGCGATCCGCTTTCGGGCAGAGCATACGTCTACGGCGCGATGCGCGTCACCGGCGCGGCGGATCCCACGACGCCGGTCTCCGAAACGATCTCCGGAAAACTTCCGCAGCGCAAGCTGGTCACGACGGCTGCCGCGGGCTATTCCTCCTACGGCAATCAGATCGGTCTTGCCACCGGCCTTGTCGAAGAGCTTTACCATCCCGGCTACGCCGCAAAGCGCATGGAGATCGGCGCGGTCATCGCCGCGGCGCCGCAGGCGAACGTCCGGCGGGAACGCCCCGTTCCGGGCGACGTTGTGATCCTTCTCGGCGGCAGCACCGGCAGGGACGGCATCGGCGGCGCGACCGGCTCCTCCAAGGCACATACGACGCATTCCGTTGAGGTCTGCGGCGCCGAGGTGCAGAAAGGCAACGCGCCCGAGGAACGCAAGCTGCAGCGCCTGTTCCGGTCGCCCGAAGCCGCTCGGCTCATTAAGCGCTGCAACGATTTCGGCGCAGGCGGCGTCAGCGTCGCCATCGGCGAGCTGGCGGACGGCGTGAAGATCGATCTCAACGCTGTTCCCCGCAAGTATGAGGGACTGGACGGCACGGAGCTTGCGATCTCCGAATCGCAGGAGCGTATGGCGGTCGTGGTCGCATCCGAAGACGCCGATCGGTTTCTTAAGCTTGCCGCGCAGGAAAACCTGCAGGCGTGCGTCGTGGCGAAGGTCACGGAAGAGCCCCGGCTGGTCATGGAATGGAACGGAAAGCGCATCGTGGATCTTAGCCGCGCGTTTTTGGATTCCAACGGTGCGGAAAAGCATATCGACATCGAAACCGCCGCGCCGCAAAAGGAAGAACCGGCTGCCGAAATGAGCTTTGAAGCAGCATGCGAGCGAATGACGGATGATCTGAACCTCTGTTCGCACCGCGGGCTGTCCGAGCGCTTCGATTCCACCATCGGCGCGGGCACGGTCTTGATGCCGTTCGGCGGCAAAAACCAGCTGACGCCCATTCAGGCGATGGTCCATAAGATCGCCGTGGAGCAGGGCCTAACCTGTGACTGTTCGCTGATGGCGTACGGGTTCGATCCGTATCTGTCCTCTTTGAGTCCCTACCACGGCGCGTATCTTGCCGTGGTGGATTCCGTCTCGAAACTGGTCGCCTCCGGCGCGAAGTTCGAGGACGTCTATCTGAGCTTCCAGGAATACTTCGCTAAGCCCGGCCGCGATCCGAAGCGCTGGGGACAGCCGCTTTCTGCGCTGCTCGGCGCATTCCGCGCGCAGACGGAGCTCGGCGTCGGCGCGATCGGAGGCAAGGATTCCATGTCCGGCACCTTTGAAACACTCGACGTGCCGCCTACGCTCGTGAGCTTCGCGGTCACGACCGACAAAACCGCGCATATCGTTTCTCCCGAGTGCAAAGCGCCGGGTCGTTCCGTGGTCCTGTTCGCCCCGGAGCGGGACGAAAACGGTCTGCCCAAGGCCGCTTCTTTGCTTGCGCTGTTCGATCGCATCACCGCGCTGCAGCGCGCAGGGATCATTACGGCGTGCCGGACCGTCGGCTTCGGCGGGATCCTGGAGGGCGTGCTGAAAATGTGCTTCGGAAACGGATTCGGGTTCCGCTTCGATGAAAAGCTCTCTGTGTCGGAACTGACGCAAAAGCAGTACGGCTCCTTCCTGGCGGAGGTGACGGAGGACGTTTCGGACGGCAAACCCGTCGGCATCGTCACCGAAGCGCCGTTTTTCACATACGGCGAAACGTCTCTGGACGCCGAAGCTCTGCGTCTTAAATGGGAGCGCCGCCTCGAATCCGTCTATCCCGCCGGGATCGACGAAAAGGTCGAGACCTATGAAGCACTTTCCTATCATGCCGAACGCCGGATCGCGCCCGCGGTTCGCTGCGCAAAACCGCGCGTTCTGATCCCCGTGTTCCCCGGCACAAACTGTGAGTACGACAGTGCAAGAGCCGTTCGTGAAGCGGGGGCGGAGCCCGAGGTTTTGGTCATCAACAATCTTTCCGCCGATGGCATCCGCCGTTCCGTGGACCGCTTCGCCGAAGCGCTGCAGAACGCGCAGATCGTCTTCATCCCGGGCGGCTTTTCCGGCGGCGACGAACCGGACGGCAGCGGCAAGTTTATCACCGCATTCTTCCGGAACGCGGCGATCCGCGAAGGTGTGATGACGCTTCTCAAGCGCCGCGACGGTCTGATGCTGGGCGTCTGCAACGGTTTTCAGGCGCTCGTTAAGCTCGGACTCGTGCCGTACGGCAAAATCACCGACCCGGATCCGGAGAGCCCGACGCTGACGTTCAATACCATCGGACGCCACCAGTCCCGCATCGTGCGTACCCGCATCGTTTCCGACAAGTCGCCATGGTTCTCCGGACTGAAAACAGGCGAGATCGTCAGCGTGCCAATCTCTCACGGTGAAGGACGCTTCATCGCCTCCGACGCCATGCTTCAAGAGCTGATCCGAAACGGACAGATCGCCACGCAGTACGTGGACCTGAACGGCGTTCCGACCTCCGATCTGCGGTTCAATCCGAACGGTTCCGTCCTTGCCATCGAAGGGATCACCTCGCCGGACGGCAGAGTCCTCGGCAAGATGGGACACTCCGAACGTATCGGATCGGATCTCTACAAAAACGTCCCCGGCAGTTACGACAGCCACCTGTTTGAATCAGCGGTCCGGTATTTCCGCGGGAACTGAAGAATCCATCCACATTAAAAAGTCCCTTGTCTGGGACTTTTTCTTATCATCAAAGCGAGAACCGACCGCATGGTGAAAGAAATACTAGCCATGTTTGCAATGTGAAAGTGCGACTAGAAGCAGATTTTAGCGATCGGCAAGTTAGATAAATGAAAAAGCCCGAAGCGTGTGTGCGCTTCGGGCTTTGGTGTTTTATGATGCGTTATTCCCGTAGACGATCTTGCGGAGGACGAGCTCTTTTGCGCGGGCGCGGAGGTTGTTCAGTTCGGGGAATCCGTCAGTCCGGCTGCTGTTCGTCGGCGTCTTCGCTGCGCACGATATTGACGACCCAGCGGTCGCTCTTTACCAGGATAAAGCCGATCACGCACTTGACGAGCTCCAGTGAACAGCACACGATATAGAGCGGCAAAATCGGAAGCGCCGTAAACCGGCTCAGAACGAATGCGACGGGGATACAGAGCGTCCAGACGAAGCAGCTGTCGAACAGCATCGTGATCCGCGTCTGCCCGCCGGAGCGCAGGGTGAAATAGCAGGCATGGGTGAACGCGTTGAACGGCATCATGCATGCGGAGACCCAGAGGAACCGCGTCGCGAGCGTCTTCACCTCGTCGCCGGTGTTGTAAAGCCGGGGGATGAACGGCGCGGCTACGGCGAGCGCGACGCCGAAGAACAGGCAGGTGCACACCGACAGCGCAATGATCTTTCTGTCCGTGTCCTTCGCTTCCTCCAGCTTGTTCGCGCCGAGCAGGTTGCCGACGATGATGCCGATCGAGGAGCCGATGGACATGAAGACGATGTTGAAGAGGTTCGATACCGTGCTCGAAATGTTCAGCGCCGCGACGGCGGAGATGCCGCGCATCGAATAGCACTGCATCATGGTCGTCATGCCGAGCGACCAGAACGCCTCGTTCAACAGAAGCGGCGTGCCTTTGAGAACGATCTGCTTTGCAAGGGCGCCGGGCACATAAAGCGAGCGGTAGACGCCTTTGAAGAAGGGGAAGCGCTTCGTATGGGTATGCGCATAGGTCACGATGATCGCAAGCTCCGCAAAGCGGGAAATGACCGTTGCGATCGCCGCGCCGAGTACGCCGAGCGCCGGGAAGCCGAGCTTGCCGAAGATCAGCAGATAGTTGAACAGCAGATTGATGAGCACGGCGGACCCGCTGGCGACCATCGGCACGAAGGTCTCACCCGTTTCGCGGAGCGAAAAGGCATAGCACATCGAAAGCGCGGCGGGAATGAGCCCGATCAGCATGATCAGAACGTACTTGCTGCCGTATGCGAGCGTTGCGGCAAGGTCGCCCTCCGCGCCGCTTTCGTGCAGAAACAGCGTGAGCAGCGGCTTATGGAAAAAGCCGAGGACGACCAGCGCGACGGCAGAGATACCGGCGCAGATCAGCAGCTTAAACCGGAGCACATGCCGCACGCCGTCCGTATCCTTTTTCCCGGCGAACTGCGCGCCGAAAATGCTGGCGCCGGAGAGCCCGCCGAAGACGGTCAGATTGAATACAAAGATGAGTTGGTTCGCGATCGCGACGCCGCTCATCTGCTCGGTCCCGATCCTGCCGACCATCAGATTGTCCAGCACGTTGACGAACTGGCTGACGCCGTTCTGGATCACGACGGGTATGACGATCGCAAGGACCGCCTGATAAAACGCTTTATTCCCGATGTATTTTGAAAGAAAAGACCGCTGTTCCATTGTCTGCCGTTCTCCGCGGGGCGTTCTTCCGCCCGTCCGTTTCACAGTATACCATGAACGCCTGCAAAAGAAAAGCCGAAAAGTGCGATCCTGCCGGCGGGAACCTGTAAAACACGGTCGACTTCAATTATAGTATTGATGATCTGATCGAGAAAAAACACTGCGACAAAGCCCGAGGCGTGCGTTTCGGGCTTAATGCTGTCTTTCTGCGGCTATTCTCCGCATACGATCTCGCGGAGGACGAGCTCTTCCGCGCGGGCGCGGGATCGAGTACCGGATCGGGAACCCGGATGCTGCCGACCGTGGTATATGTGACATTCGTTTTGATACCTCCTTCTGTGGATCCTGTGGACTTCGCGCGGGGGTAGCATTTGCCGGATGGAAAGATGCGTTCCGGGCAGGATCGACAGGTGCAATCCTGCATGCTCTGTCAGATCCTTCGCCGCCATAGGATGACAGCATGATCCTGATATGGAAGAAGCGGATCTTTCTGCTGTGCGAAAGCACGTTCTTCGGTCATAGAAGCGCGCCCGCATATATTGATTATCTGCGGGTTTTCTGGTATTATATATTTATCGGGTTATCGGATCGGAACGCCGAAAACGGATCATGACAGAAGGAGGCGTAGGCATATGACCGTCAATTACAATACGCTTGCTGCGGTCGCGCCGCTGCTGCTGCTTCTGATCGGACTGTCGATCACGGTGATCATCGACCCGTATATCCGGCGGGAGCATCGGCGCGTCATGCTGATCATCGCCGCGCTGCTTGTGACGCTTGTTGCGCAGAATGTCCTCGATTTTTTGGTAGAGCAGGACAGCACACAGCGTATGGCGCGGACGATCCTCGGGATCTACGGGTATTCCGTTCGTCCGGCGGTCCTTGTGCTGTTTATGTACCTGTTCGGCACAAAGCGTAAAACCTGGCCTTTCTGGACGCTGGTCGGCGTCAATGCGCTGATCTATTCGACGGCGCTGTTTTCCGGCATCAGCTTCTCCATGGATGAAACCAATCACTTCCTTCGCGGACCGCTGGGCTACAGCTGTCATGTGGTCAGCGGCATTTTGCTGTTCTGCCTGCTTTGGATTACGATCCGCGCGTTTCGCCGGATCAAAAAAGCGGAAATGTGGCTCCCGCTGCTGAACGCGCTGCTGATCATTGCCTGCGTTCTGATGGACTCCGTGTTCGCGACAGACCTTCGTTATCCGGTCACGTTTCTGACCGTCGGCATTGTGATCAGCACGGTGTTCTATTATATCTGGCTGCATCTGCAGTTCGTCCGCGCGCATGAACGCGATCTGATGGCGGCGCAGCGCATCCGGATCATGATGACGCAGATCCAGCCGCACTTTCTGTTCAACGCGCTCAACACCATTCGCGCGCTGTACGCAAAGGACCCGCCCATGGGGGACCGGATCCTGGAGGATTTCAGCACCTATCTCCGGCAGAATTTGGAATCGCTGAACCAGACCGATCTGATCCCGATCAAAAAGGAGCTGGAGCATACGCAGCTGTATGCGGAGATCGAAGCGCTCCGCTTTCCGCAGATCCGTGTGGACTACCGGATCGAAGACGACGCGTTTTCGATCCCTGCGCTGACGATCCAGCCGCTGGTGGAGAACGCGATCCGGCACGGCGTCCGAAGCTGTAAGGAGGGACTGGTGACCGTTTCCACCGCGCGTGAGACGGGCGGACACCGGATCACGATCGAGGACAACGGCGTCGGCTTCGATCCGATGCAGGAGGAACGCGGGGAGAAATCGCATATCGGGATTCAAAATGTCAGGGAACGCGTCGAGCAGATGTGCGGCGGAACGATGGTTCTCAGAAGCGAGATCGGAAAGGGTACCGAAGTCACGCTGTTCATCCCGGATGCGGCAGCGGAGAAAGGAAAGGAGAGGGAACTGTGAAAGCGATCTGTGTAGACGACGAACCGCTGGCGGTCGAATATACGGTGCATCAATGCGAAAGCCTGCCGGAGATCGACGAGATCCGGGGGTTTACGGATGCGCAGCCCGCGCTGGACTGGCTTTCGGAGCATGCGGCTGATCTTGCGCTTCTCGATATCAATATGCCGGGGATCGACGGCATTGCCCTTGCCGCGCGGATCAAGGAGATGCATCCGCAAACGGCGATCCTGTTTCTGACCGCGTACAAAGAATATGCCTTTGACGCGTATGCGGTGCACCCGACGGGGTATCTTTTGAAGCCGGTCTCTCTGGAAAAGCTTGCGGCGGAGGTGCGCTATCTCTATGAGGAGAAACGGTCCGAGCCGTCCGAACGGATCCGGATCAAGACCTTCGGGTTCTTCGACGTGTTTGTGGGAGATCGGTTCGTGCATTTCAAGCTGGCGAAAAGCAAGGAGATTTTAGCGTATTTGGTGGACCGGCAGGGCTCCGGGGTCACGCGGGCGGAGCTCTTTGCCGCGGTGTGGGAGGATCGCCCGTACGACCGCGGCATGCAGAAGCAGTTGGATACCTACATCCGTTCGCTCAGAGATACCCTGCGGGAATACGGCGCGGAGGAGATCATGGAGCTAAGCAAGGGGATCCTTCGCGTCAGACCGGAGACGTTCACCTGCGACGCGTACCGGTTCCACGCGGGCGACAGCGAGGCGATCAACGCGTACCGCGGGGAATACATGAGCGCCTATCCCTGGGCGAGCATGACGGAAAGCATCCTGTCCGGAAAAGCAAATAAAACCTAAAAGGAAACCGCTGTTTTCAAGCTTTTCGAGAAAAACGGATGTTTCTTTGGACATCCTTTGGACATGCTTTGCTATATTAAAACGTTGAAAAATATATTATGCGCGGTCCGATTGACCAGATCGACGGCGGCAAAGGAAACAATTCAATTGACAGGAGGAAAAAACAATGTTCTCATTCAAAGGACCCGGATTGAAAATCTTCGCGGCGATTCTTGCCGTGATCGCGCTCGGCGTCGGCGTCTATTTCACGTTCTTCCGGTCGAAGGGCTATGAAAAGACCGAAGCGACCATCGTTTCCATCGAAAACGACCCGGATTATATTCCCGATCCGGATACCGCAAACGACGTCAGACGGATGGTGACCGTAAAGTACACGGTCGACGGCAAGGAATATACGACGCAGCTCGACTCCGACAGTCCGTCCTACGAGGTGGGCAAGACCGTCAAGATCATGTATGACCCGCAGAACCCCGCAAAGATCACGTCCTCGAAGGGCTTCGGCGTCTATCTCATGATCGCGGGCGCGGTCATCCTGCTGTTGGTGGTCGGACTGACGGCCAAAAAGAAGATCGACGTCAAAAAGCTCAGGGAAACGCAGGGCGAGACCGTCTATGCGCCGTCCGAGCAGGGTGAGCAGCGCGAGCTGTACTTTTTGACCGACCTCGGCACGCCGAAGTACGGACATCGCATCGAGGACAAGGACCGCAACGTCCTTTACGAAGCGAAGATGACGAAGTTCACGCTGGCGGGTCCGTTCGGCTTCGACTTCATCGACTATGAGCACGGCACGACCAAGGCGCATCTCGTCGGGCACCAGGAGGAGACCGACTGGAACTCCTTCCTGCTCGACAACCACTACACCTTCTCGCTGGACGGCGAGGACATCTGGAAGCACCTGAAGCGGAACGGCGTCAAGGTGGAATCCCGTTTTGCGCAGGGCAAGGTCCTGTTCCCGTCCTACACGGTTTCGAGAGACGGCGCGGAGATCGGCTACATCGAGGCTTCGAGCCAGTACGTCCACGAGGAGGACGCGGAGGAGCATGCGGTTGCGAACAAGGTCCCGGTTCCGGGCTTCTACCGCATTTTCACGGGTGAAAAGAACCTCGACCTGCTGTTTGTCGTCGCGCTCGCGTTCGCGCGCAGCGGCGCAACGGACGACAAGGGCGGCTCCCGCAGGATCGTCTTCAACGCGCTGAAGGGCTGAGATCCCGTGAAAGGTACGGGACTTTCCGAAATACAACAAAGACAAGGATCAAGAGGCATTATGGACAACAAACAAATCTACAAAAAGACGCTCGGATTCTCCCTGCGCCGCGTGTTCTGGGACATCATTTCGGTCGTGCTGCTTCTCGGCGCGGGAACGCTCGGCTATTTCCTCGGTGAAAAATATGCGCAAAACGGACCGATCGGTCTGTTGATCGGCGCGGTGATCGGCGTCGTTGCGCTGATCCTCATCACGCGGTTCATTTCGTATGCGCTGAAAGCGGGACAGATCGCCATGATGACGCGCGGCGTTGCCGAAGGCGAGCTGCCTGACGACGTCATCAGGGAGGGCAAGAAGGTCGTGAAGGAACGCTTTGCGACCGTTGCGGCGTTCTTTGCGATCACCGGCGTGATCCGGGGCATCTTCAACCAGATCGGTCGCGGCATCACGAAGCTCGGAGAAAGCATCGGCGGCGATACCGGCGGTGCGATCGGCGGCGCGGTAAGCTCCGTCATGCAGACGATCATCAATTATCTTTGCGACTGCTGCCTCGGCTGGGTCTTCTACCGCAAGGAGGTCAAGCCTGCGCGGGCGGCGTGTGAAGGCGCGGTGCTGTTCTTCAAGCACGGCAAGACGTTTGCAAAGAACATGGGCCGCGTGTTCGGCATGGGACTTGTGTCCCTGCTTCTCATCGGCGGCGTGTTCACGGGCGTTTTCTATGCGATCCTGCACGCGATCGGCGATCTGCCGCTCTATACGGACGTTGCGGCATTCTTTGCGGAGAACGAAAGCAAGCTTGCCCAGATCCTCAGCAATCCTGTGACGCTTCCCATCGCGTTCTCGATCCTCGGCGGCGTCATCGTCTGGAGTATTCTCCACTCCGTGTTCATTCGCCCGTTCGTGCTCACCGGCGTGCTCCGGAACTATCTGGAATCCGGCATGAACGATATCCCCTCGGAAGCGAGCTTTGCGATGCTGGATTCGAAGTCCGATAAATTCCGCAAGCTGCATCAGGAGATGTAACGGACGCGGGGGAAAGGAGTTTGCTTATGAATAAAAAGACCGTTGCCGCAATCGTGATCTCCGCCGTTGCGCTGTGTCTGTCGGTCGCAGGACTGATCGTTGCGCTGCTGCCGAAGCAGGCGGCGGGCGACGTGCAGTACGTCATGTACCTCGGCACGAACGATAAGGATACGAACGAGCCGGTGTTCGCACCGGACGAAGCCAAAACAAAAGCGGAAGAAATTCTGCTCAGGCATGTCGGCGGCTGGACGATCCAGGAGGCGAACGGCGGCTGGGCGGACGGAGATATGCTCTATCGCGAATATACGGTCGTCATCTATCTGAGCGACACGAGCGCGGAAGCCGTCCACGCCGCTGCGGACGAATTGATTGCGGCGTTTCACCAGAGTTCCGTTCTGATCCAGAAGAACGTGACCGCAACCGAGTTCTATTACGGCAGACCGTAAGCGGTCCGGCCGCAGCATGGCGCCGCATGTTTTGCGGCACCGGTATTCAGGTTCCCGTGAATCGGAACACATCATCAAATAACCCGTTTCGG
>JAEESS010000107.1 GCA_016286445.1 Bacillota bacterium | reverse complement strand
TCCGCTTGCTGTATTCTATATCCGTAAAACTCAATTGCTGTCCCATTTCTTCGCCCTCCTGTTGTAACCATTATACCACATCTCGTTCAATGATTAAATCAGTGGTTACTCAAGGGGAAGGCTTCGGGGGTAAAAATCCGTCAAATCCGGCGACATGCGCGGCAACAACCCTCCCGGCTCGTTCCTCGCCACCCTCCCTTGCACAGGGAGGGCAAGATCCGGCGCGAACGTGAATCGTTACAGCATTGTCATAACGCCCGCGTCCATCTCACAGACCGTGTCGCAAAGCACTTCGATGTCCGCGATATTGTGGCTGGCAAGCAGGATCGTGCGGCCGTCGGTGGCAAGCGATTTGAACAGCTCACGCATTTCGGCGACGCCGTTCTTGTCGAGACCGTTCATCGGCTCGTCGAGGATCATCAAGGACGGATCCTCCATGATCGCCTGCGCAATGCCGAGCCGCTGCCGCATACCGAGGGAATACTTTCCGACGGGTTTCGAGCTCATCGGGTCGAGCCCCACGCGGCGGATCGTATCGGCGATCTGCCGGAGGTTGATCTTGCGTTTCAGCGACGCAAGAATTTCGAGATTCTTGAGCCCTGAAAGCTGTGGCAGAAAGCCCGGCGTTTCGATGATCAGCCCGATGTCCTCCGGAAAGTCAACGTCCTTGCCGATCTGCTTGCCGTTCACCAGCACCTTGCCGCTCGTCGGCTGCAAAAAGCCGCAGATACACTTGAACATGACCGTCTTTCCGGAGCCGTTGTTGCCGACGACGCCGTGGATCTTCCCTGCCTCAAAATTGCGGTTGATGCCCTTCAATACCGTGTCCTGTCCGAACACTTTTACAAGATCGTGTACTTCAATTGCGTTTGCCATAGTTCTATCCTTTCATGCGCCGTAGGCGCAATTCATGATCGAAGATCAATTCATGTCCCTCCGGGACAATTCATGCGGCTTTGCCTCAATTCATTTATCCGCGAAAAGCTTAACACTTTTCTGCGTGTCCACCTCATCCGTCACCTTCGGTGACACCTTCTCCTCGAAGGAGAAGGCTCAATATCCGGCGTTTCGGTCGATGATGCTGCCGTCGACCGCGCTTATCGTCAGAAGGGACTGTCCGGAAAACCATTCTTTTGTGCCGATCAGGTCCGCTTCGGTATGCGAATACTGCGGGTTGTAGGTATATCCCATGAAATCCCACACCGGCAGCAGATACCATTCGTTCGGCGCGTCCTTCTTTTTGACCTTCATGTAGGAAAGACAGACGCGCGTCACGACCATCTGCTCGACCGATTCCGGCTCGACGCCCTCCGCGGGATCCAGATAGATCGAGCGGAAGATCTGCTGTTTGAAAACTTCCTTGATTCGTTCAAACGGCAGCAGCGCAATGTTTTCGTTCTCGGTCCTGATGAGATCGAACACGTTGTACCATATAAGCGCGACCACCTTGCCGTCCCGCACCAACGCGTTGCAGGATTCCGGAATGACCGGCTCGTCATAATCCAGCGAAACGCCCGCCTGCTGCAGCGCCGTGTCCGAGCCGTGAAAGGCGGAATACGGATAGCACGGAATTCCGTCGACCATGCGAACCAGCTTCACCGAGTACGCCTTGTGCGGGTCCGTTTCCTGTGCAAGCCCGTAACGTTTTTGAAAGCTGTCGTCGTCATACGTGATCCCCGTCGCACAAAACTGTGCGCCTGTCATTTCGGCATACAGCGCTTCGGCGGCTTGCACAGCGCGTTCCTCCTCCGCGTTTTCGGGTGCGCGCCCGCCGAACATCATCGGCTCACTCTGCGCCTCGTCATAGAAGAAGATTTCGTCGCGGGAGATTGCGAGACAGCGGTTTTCTTCGTCCGAAACGACCGTTCTGTCCGCCGAAAAGCTGCCTGTCCAAGGTTCCGAAGGACCCGGCTCCGGCAACTCGGCATAGCCTTTCAGATACTGGTTCAGGTTGGATTCGGTCACAAACCGCATGCTTTCATAATCGAAATCCTCACCGTACGCGCGGCTGTCAATCTCGTCCAGCCGCTGCGTCTGCTCCTCGATCGTGCGCTTCCACATCGTTCGATCCGCAAGCGCGCGGTTGAAATTCCAATACGGTCCGTCGCCCAAAAGCAGTTTGGTGATGCGTTCGCGCTCCTCGGGCGTGAAGGTTTTCACCTGCACCGTATACACCGGCACTTTGGATACATTCGGGATCTCCACGTCCGCGTCGATCTCGACCTTCAATGTGCCGCCGTAGACCTTGTTTTCAAACGCGTCCGTACAACGATCCGGCGCGCCGATCGCGTCCGCAAGCGTATTGACCGCCGCTTTAGGCTGTTCGCCTGCCGGCTCTTCCGCCGCGGACTGTTCCACTCCTGCGGAAGGCGATTGGACCGCATAGTCCGTCACCGGCTTGCTTTCGATGACGTCCTCAATCGTCCCGTCGCCCTTGTTGAACACGATCTCCTGCTCCGGCGTGGGCTGGCACGCGGCAAGCAGCATAAGCGATAGGCAAAGGATCATGATTCGTTTCATAGTGCCACCTCACCAACCGGAACCCGTATGCACGACGGACCCGTCGACGGCGTTGATGATCAGAAGCTCGCCGTGCTGTCCCGGCTTATCGCGACCTTCTCTGATATCGTCCCATGTCCAATTCGGATTTGAGGTATAGCTCAGTATATCAAAGTTCACGATCCAGCACGGCATTTCATAATAATCTGAGCTG
>JAEESS010000068.1 GCA_016286445.1 Bacillota bacterium | reverse complement strand
TCGCTTCGTGGTTCTTCTCCGCTTGCTGTATTCTATATCCGTAAAACTCAATTGCTGTCCCATTTCTTCGCCCTCCTGTTGTAACCATTATACCACATCTCGTTCAATGATTAAATCAGTGGTTACTTGAGGGGAAGCTCCACCGTCAGGCGGTGATGAGGTGTTCAGAAGGACCATTCCCTTGACACGTCCGTTTTCTGCCGCTCAATATCCGTTCGTGCGGTTGATGCGCGTGCCGTCGACCGCATTGATCGTAACGTAAGCACTGTTCAGCCGCGCGGGCTCGCCGTCGCCCCAGTCCGGGGAATAGCCGAGAAAATCCCAGACCGGTACAAGATAGTAGGCGTCCTTGACGTCCTTGCGCTTCATGCGCATCAGATTCAGCTCGACGCGCGTGACGATCAGCGTCCGGTCCACGCCCTCGTCGGTGAAATAGCCGGTGAAGATCGCGTTTTTGAACGCCTTTTCGATCTCGGAGAACGGCAGCAGCTTAACGTTTTCGTTGATGCGTTCGCCGCGCGCAACATAGTTGCTCCAATCGAGATGCACGATCCTGCCGTTTTCGACGGTAACGATCATGTTCTCCGGTCCGAGGTACGCGTCAAATTCCGGCATTTCGTGCAAGCCCTTTTCCGCGGCTTTCTGCTGCGCGGTGTCCGAGCCGCTCGTCGTCCAGTATGGCTGCGCCTTCACACCGTCATAGACCGGCACATAGGAAAACTCATAGCCCGATATGACCTTGCTGCTGCCGGTGCCGTCCTCCGCCGGGCTGACCGCCTGCACGCGCTCCAATACGAACGTCTCCGAAAGCCCGGAGCGCTGCATAAAGTCCTCCGCGATCGCCTTCGCCGCCTCGGATTCCGCGCACGGCTCGGCGTCCGGCTTTTCGTAATAGATCCCGTAAACGGTACTCCTGCGATCGTCGGAACCGAGGAGCAGCCGGTTCGGGAAGGAGCGCATCTTGTTGTAATGCTTATCCGCGATCCGCACCATCAGCCCGTCCGAAAACGAGCCGTTCCACGGTTTACATTGATAATCCTCCGGCGCGTCGGCAAGCAGCCCCGCAAGGTACTGCATATCCTCCTGCCACTGTTCTTCCTCGCCGTCCCAGTGTTCCTCCGGGTTTGTTTGGATCGCCTCGATCCGCTTCTGGTCCGTCCGGATCCCGTCCTCCAGCTTCCAGCGCAGCGTGCCGTTCTCGCTTGCATAGCGCTCGGCGTCGCCGAACAGCGCCTGTGCAATCGCTTCAAGCTGTTCGTCCGGAATGGTCTTGCCGGACGCTTCATAGACCGGGATCGCGCTCACGTTCGGCAGCACCACAACGGCGTCCGCCGAAACCGTCAGGTTCGAGAACGGGACCGTGCGCGTTTCGGGCTCCATCGTGAAGCGCTCCGGCACGCCGAGCTGCGCGTACAGCGGGCTCTTTTCGTCCGGTGCGGGCGCATCGGCACGGTCCGGCGCCGGTTCCGTATCCGCATGTATGATCTCCTCAAGCGTTCCGTCCGTCTTGTTTTTTACAAACTCCTCGTCCGGCGTCGGCTGACACCCGACAAGCAGCAGACATACAAGCAATAAAACCGCGATTCGTTTCATTCTGTTTCCTCCTCTGTATCCTACCGCATCCCGCACATAAAGTTGTTATCAAAACGTAATCGAATTGTAATCATTCAACCGTTTTCTTCATTACAACATCATTATAAAATCGAGATGTCACAGAATTGTCACAAAGTTGTATCAGAGTTGTAAAATCCTGTCACATTTTTACGGCTTAACGCAAAAAAGCATTTATAACCCGGTCTGCCTCCATAAGGTACAGACGATTGCCGGCGCAATTCTGTGACACGATCCGGGCTTTTTTTCGCCGCGTTCAGAAAAACCTTCCGGCCCGTTCCCACAGTAAAACGATCCGGGAAGCAGTTTTGCTGCAAAGTCCGGAAAAGCGCCTGCCGCACCGGCAGGAAAAAGGAGCTGCCGGAGGCTTCGCAGACTTGCGAAACGGGGGGAGAGGTTTTTTCGGCAGCTCCAAGATTCATTTTTCCGTATCAGTAGCCATAATCGTCGTGGATGATCGAACCGTCCACGGCGTTGATGACAACGACGTCATGCTGCAGGTTCTCATCGTTCCGTTCACGCTCGCGGATCTCCCGCTCCGTCGCGTACTCTCCGTCGAAGAAAACGATCCAGCATGGCATTTCGTAATAATCGTCGGAGTTTTTGACGTGCAGGGTAAAGGTCGTCAAAAGCAGTTTGTAGATTTCAAGATCAGTCTGCCGGTCGCCCCACTCCTCAAACGGGAAGCTGACGGAAACGGCGTTCTTTGCAATGCGCTTCACATCCTCGAACGGCAACAGCTCCACGCTCTCGTTCACAAGCTCCAGGACGTCCTTCGGCGAAGAATAGGAGAAATACTGGATCCCGTTTTCGTCGATCAGCACCTCAATCTCCTCATCGCGAATGGGCTTGTTCATGAGATACCCGGCTTCCCCGCCATCCTGTAAAAGTGATTGAATATCGGTCTCTGACATGTACGAGACCGCCGCATACGGCACATTCGTCAACGGATAACCGCCGTAATTCCGGATCAGCTTAAACGTCCAGCCGCCGGTGACATAGTGATGCCTTCCGCCCGTATAGTCCAGAAGATTCGATTCGATCGCGCTCTTTATCACAAAGTCCGTAAAACCGAGCCGCTCCATCTCTGTTTTCAAGATCTTTTCTGCTTCCGCCCGATCCATTGTGACGTCCTTCCAAAGCTTTGCATTCGGCTCGCCAAAGTATTTTTCTTCTTCGTAATAAGAACGGTAATAATTGTATCCGAAATTGCTGCAGCCCTTCGACACGGCGACAAACTCTTTCCGCCATGTGACCGAAGCCTTGCCGCCGTCCGCAAGCGCAAAGCTGCTTGTTCGGTTCAGCTTCAGACCGCTGTAATCTGAAACCGGCGTCGTTTCCAGCTTCTCCGGCGCCTTTTCGATCTCTTCCATGTACGCCTTAAGCTGCGCGTCAACCTCCTCCTGCGTGAGTTCCGTCTCGTCGCGGTCCACGCCGTCGTCCGGCTTTCCCGCCGCCTGCCACGCCAGCTTCGCGTTTGCTTCTTCGAGGTACCGCTCCATTTCGCGCTTGATGTCGTCCTTGGTCGGCTCCTGCGTAAAGACCTCGGTGGGCTTTTTTAACAGCGCCGTCGCAAGCTTTGACGCTTCCTCTGAGGAAATCTCCCTGCCGCGCGTGCGCCATACCGGATACAGCCCGTCCGCTCTCTGCACGATATCCGCATGCACCGCGATCGTCAGGTGATCGCTGTACTTCTCCGCATCCTCATCCCAGCGTTCCGGGAAGATCTGCGGCGAAAGCGCAGCCGCCGTCGGTTCTTCTTTTTTCGGCGCGTCTTGGTTCGATCCGGTGTCGGCGTGAACCTCGTCCTCAGTCGGCTGCGCCGGGACCGGCGTTGCGGAAAGCTTTTGCTCCACAACGTCGTCGCCCTTGTTGACCACAAACTCGTGCTCGGGCGTCGGAACGCAGGCGATCAGCATGCACAAAAGCAGCAGAATTGCAATCATTCGTTTCATTGTTTGATTCCTCCTTATCGTTTCTGCCTTCATGCTATCATCCATATTCGTCCAAAACGCGTCCAAAATGTCACATAGTTGTAAGAGAGTTGTAAAATCGGCGCCTTTTGGGTCCTCATGACTCCGGTTTGAAAAAGATCCATTGTCCATCGAGCAGCAGCGCAATCCCGTCGTCCAAAAGGACGAAAGGCGCATCCTTGCAGGGAACATTCGCTTCGTTGTTCTCGGCGGGCTTCTCCGTCTCAGGAACGACGCTTTGGATCCTTCCCGTATATTCGCTTTCATCCGGCGTGCGGTAAAAGGCATGACCGGACCAGTAATAGACGGTATCGAACGCTTTGACCGCGGGTTCTGCGGCATTCGATTCGGCGGCGGTAAGCATACATGCAGTGAAAAAGAACAGCAATAAACAGGCAATGATTCGTTTCATAGGTCCCCTCCCTCTTATTTCTCTACCTATAAAGACGTGCGAAATCGCAGCGATGTGACACGATCAATGAAAAAATCCCGCATCTTTCTGTTATACAAAACGATGCGGGATGCAAAGGTGCTGCAAATCTTGCTCAATACCCCTTCTGCGGGTCGATGATGCTGCCGTCGATCGCGTTGACCAGAAGGATCGGGAGGTACGTTTGCCACGAATAGCCGATCTCTGGATACGATTCCGTCGTGCTCGCATAGAACGCCCAGACGGGGATCAGCAGTCCGCGGTCGATCCGGTTCTGTTCACGCACACGCCAAAGTCCGAGCTCCACGCGGTTGATCCGCTTTGTATAGCGCATATCGCTGTTTTCGCTGTTCGGATCATTCGCTTCCGTATCATAAACGATCGGAAGCATCTTCTCCATGATCTTTCGGATCTCGGAAAACGACAGCAGATTCGACCGCTCCGTCACAACGTCTCCGATCGCAAGCGGCTGCTGCATCTGCACGCAATAGACGCCGCTGTCGTTCACGTCGATCCAGAACTGCTCATATTCCCAGATCTCGGCATAGTCGTCGTTCTCGTCATCATTGAAATATGCCTCGGCATTTTCGGCTTCGCCGGTGTTCCCGGTCATCAAAGCGGGACAGCCGCCGACTGTATGCGTGCAGACGATCCGATAGGCAAATTCGGTCGCGTCGCTGTCCGTGATGACAAAAACCCGCCGCACTGCATAGGCGCCGTCCAGCTTCGCATCTTTCAAGAACGTCTCGGCGTACTCCTTTGCGCGCTGCGGCGTCACGGTAACGGTTCCCGGGATCCCGGTGGGACAGGGATCGGAAAAAGACAGCTCGTCACCCCAGATGAAGCAGGGCGCCTGCGGCTCATTATTCTTAATGAATGTAAAGCCCGCCCTGCGATCGACCTCACGGACGGCAGTCCCGACGGGTCTGCCCATCTCGTCATAGGAAACGGTCACGATCGGAACAGTGTTGCTCGCGTTGTTGGAAACGCTGAACCGATAGCCGGTCTTTTGGGATTCGGCGTACAGATAGGTATGCGACGCGACTTCCTTTCCGTCGTCGTCCAGAAACACCCCCTTTCGGAGCGTGCTGTCCGCCGGATCGCCGGCGACGTCGTCCGGTGCTTCACGGTACATTATCTGCAGCGCTTTCAATGCGTCTTTGGCTTTCTCTTCAGAAGCGAATCCGTAATCCGCATACTTGCCGCCGTCAATCGCGGCAAGCAGTTTTTCGATCGTCTGCTCGATCTCCGGTTTGGCGCGCTTATAAACGATCGCGGTCATGGGTATATCGCCGATCAGCGCATTCCAAAGGTCCGTCACGGTTTCCTGATCGAAATCGGTCGGGAACGCGCGTACGATCGGCAGCTCGCCGTCCGGCACGACGATCTCCGCATCCGCTTCGATCGTAAGGTTGCCCTTGTGATAGGAATATGCAAGCTTCTCCGGCACACCGAGCCGTTCCCGGACCGACATCGTACGCTGCTCCTCCGGGATCTCCCTCTTCGCCTGTTCGATCATTGCGTTTTGGTCCTTCCCGACCACGATCGGGCTCTCCGGCGTCGGCTGACAGGCGCAGAGAAGCAGCAATGCAATCAGTATGATAATTGACTTTTTCATAGCCATACTCCTTATCGGTTCGGGACGGAAGACGTCTTTCTTTCATAAAACACGACCGTTCCGTCGACCGCGTTGATGATGATCGCATCATGCGACATGCCGGGATTGGTTCGCGTTTCCTGGTTGTTCGAGGAAAAACCGTCAAAGAGAACAACCCAGCAAGGGACCTCATAAAAATCATCCGAATCCGGCACGCGAAGCGTCCGCGTTGTCAGCACCATGCGATAGATCTCCAGCGCGATCTTCCGGTTTTCGCGTCCCTGATACCGTGCGCTCGGATAGCATACCGACAATGCGTTTTTCACGATCCTCTGCATGTCGTCAAACGGCAGCAGCTCGACGTTCGGGTTTACCTGCTGCAATACTTTTTTCTGCCCGCCGTAAAGGAAGTATTCGATGCCGTTTTCATCGACAAATACCTCGATCTCCTCATCACGGATCGGCTTGTTGGAAAGAAATCCGTCGCCGGAACCAAATTCCAGAACACCGCATACCTGATACGGAACGTCAATCGTCGGGTAACCGAAGGCACGCACCAACCGGAATCCCCAGCCGCCGGACACACCGGCCGTGCTCGTTTCCGACGTGTCAAACAGCGTTGCGCGTTCCGCAAAACGAATTTCAAAATCGTTCAGTCCGAGCCGATCAAGCCCTTTTTTCAGCATCGCTTCGGCGTCCTCTCTTGACAGCGCGCTGTCCTTCCAGTACCGTTCCGTGTCGATCGTGGGATCCGTCTTGTCCTTCGTATAATAATGCTCCCAATAAATATACCCCGTATGACTGCAGCGTTTTGAGATCGACACGGTATTCCACACTTCCGTCACGGTCGACGCAATCACCGCGCTGTCGCCGGTTTCCTGCCGATATCTCGCAATCTGCCCGATCCGGTAGCTGCTGTAATCCGAGGTCGGGACGACGTCGAGCGTGTCCGGCGCATGTTTGATCTCATTCATGTACCAGTCCGTCATGCGCTTCACTTCCTCGGGATCATAGCCGGTTTCGTCCCGGTCTTCATCCCCCTGCTTGCCGTTCGCGACCCATTCTTCCCATTCCGCGACGTCGTCAAGGTAATTCTGCAGCTCGTTCTGCAGTTCCTGTTTCGTTTTGGCTTCGATCAGCTCCAGCTCGACCGGCTTCGACAAGAGTGCCTCTGCAAAATGCATGATCCGGTCCTCCGTAAGCGGCTCCTCCTGCGTGCGGTATGCGGGATACAGCCCGTCCGCGCGCGTTTCCACGTCCGTATGGATGGAAAGCGTCACATAATTCCGGATTTGCATGCCGTCCTCGTCCCAGCGATCCGGGAAAAGCTGCTGCTTTACCGGCTCGGCAGTCGGTTCGTTTGCGGGCTCGGATTCCGGCGCTGCGGACGCGTTTTCATGCAGCGACACCGTATCGGCGACCGGCTCCGGCGTCGCATACAGCTTCTGTTCCAGAACATTATCGCCCTTGTTGATTACAAACTCCGTCTCCGGCGTCGGCTGACAGGCGCATAGCAGCAGAAGAGACGCAAGCAGAATTATAATAATATGCTTTTTCATGGCAAGTCTCCTTTCTACGCCGGTCACTGTCTGGCAATGATACTGCCGTCAATGGCGTTGATCGTCAGATAGCAATATGATTCGTCCGAGCCTATACACTCTTTCGCATGCGGTGTGTCGTTAAACCAAGGCGATTCGCCCATAAAGTTCCAGCAGGGGACAAGCAAACCGCCGCCGTTCTGTCCCGGGATGCTTACCATACTAAGACATACTTTGGAAATCCTATAACACATGTCGTGATCATAGATATCCGCATTGTTCTCCACGATCAAAACCATTTTCTCGAATATCTCACAAGCCCTTTGGAAAGGAAGAAGCGTCGCTGCTTCCACTTGGATCTCTTCTACCGCGCACGGCGCGTCATACTCAAGAAACGCCACGCCTTTCTCGTCCACCAACACCCTGCACTGTTCATACTGCCATGGCCGATTATAATCCGTCGGCTCAACTATAGGTTGGAAGGTATAGTTCATAGGCGCGCCGTTTACCGTCGGAGTAAATACGAATGCCCAGAACGGTTCATAGCTGTTGCCTTCCACGGTAGTGTCTCCACGGTAACTGCGTATGCTCTTTGCAAGTGCACAGGCAAGATGATCGAGCCCCATTTGGCGCAGTTTTTCTTCCGCAATCTTTGTCGCCTCTTCCTGTGTGATGGAAAGCTCGTTCTTCCAGCGTCCATCGATATACGGAAAGTGTACGTCGCTGCCCGCCTCGCGCATATACCGGATCCCGCAGCGACCGTATTCCGAGGCTTTGTCGATGGAAAGACTCGATTCGCTGTTATCCTCATTCAATACAAGCAAACTGATATACCGATCCGTGGTTTCCTGCTTGCCGTCCTCCGTCCATACGTTGAAAGCCTCCCATTCCCATGAAAGCGGTGCGGTTTCCGGCCGCTCCGGTGCGTTGGCTGCTTTGGCTATCTTCTCCTGCAGGTATTCTTCAAACTCTGCTCTGGTATCGAACCCGCTCCAGATCACATTGCCGTATTCGTCCCAATGATCCAAATCATTCTTGAGCTGCAAAATCTCCTTGTCCCACATGGCGCGGGTCCGCCAGTTATCTTTGCTTGTTATGCATTGCGGATCGTCGCCCAATAGTGCGGTCACAAACCGCTGTGCGTCCTCGTCGGTAAACATATACGGCGCGATTCGAACGACCGGCAGCTCGACGTCCGGCAGTATCACCGGCGCGTCAACCTCCACGGTCAGATGTCCGCCCGCGCTCGTCAGCGAAGTCGTATATCGCTCCGGCGCATCAAGGCGCGCATACCAGTCGACCGCCTGCTCCCCCGTTTCGGGAGACGCATACGGCGAGTCCTCCTGCGCCTTTTCGATCATTGCGCTCTGGTCCTTGCCGACCACGATCGGACTTTCCGGCGTCGGCTGACAGGCAGCAAGAAGCAGCAGCGCTGCAAGCAGAATGATGAAAATGTGCTTTTTCATATGCCTGTCCTCCCTTCAATACCCAAGCAGCGGATCAATAATCGTGCCGTCGATCGCGTTGATGCAGAGAAGGATCTGATCGCCTCCGTAATAATCGCATCCGCTGCCCATTCCGTAATTGATGTACGAGGTTTCACCCTCCGTATTTGTCTCACAACACGAGCCGTAAAACGACCATGCAGGGATCAGCAGGCCCTTTAGCTGCTTTGTGTTGTTCTGTTCGCGTACGCGAATCAACTCAAGACGCACACTTGTAATCTGCGTATCAAGTTTCGCAATATGCTCATACCCGGCCTGATGCTGATATATGATCGGAAACATCTTCTCTGCGATCTCCCGAATCTCGGAAAACGGCAGCAGATTGGTTGATTCGGAAACCGTGTCAAGAATCGTCAGCGGTTCTTCCCATTCAATACTCACAAAGCCAACCGAATCGATCACAGCGCTGAAACGCTCCTGCGTCCATGGGATCGAAAAGATCTGGTCAAAATTCCCCGCCCCGGTATCGTTGCAAACCATAGGCGCACCGTGTATCAGGCGGCGACATACAAACCGCAGCGCATAATGCTCGGCTGAAAAGGTATCGCCATCGATATGACCTTGCGCAGCGTCATCGATCAGAAACACGTTTACGATCTCAAACGGTTCGCCGATCGTCTCAAATACCTCGTTCAGCATTGCAGCGGCGTCCGCATACGAAAGCCCTTCCGGCAGTTCGCTCGATGCATCCACCTTCCTTGCGTTTGCCATCGAATAAGACGACTTACGGTTTTCGACGTCCAAATGCCGATAATAGTGAAAACACGAGCCTTCTCCGTCTGCCTTGAAATATGCCGTCGCACCGATTGAGCGATAACGGCTGGAAGCGGAGAGATACAAGCGTTCCGTATCAAAGCGTTTGCTGTCGAGCAGCATATAAGTGCCGTCGCTCTCCTGCTGTTCATGAGGATTCTCTTCGGGAGCAGTCTTGTACTTTTTTTCAAGCTCTGCGATCGCAGCCTTCCATTCCTCCTCGGAAAGATCGGTGTCTTTGTAGCTTCCGTCCTCCAATTGATCCATCATCGATTGAATGCTCTCCGCGATCTCCGATTTGGTGCTGATATGATCCATGTCCGGGAGAAAAAAGGTCTCGCCGTTGCCGAGCAGATGAAACAACCGATACAGCGTCTCCTGTGAAATGCCCTGCGAACGCACCCAGACCATCGGCATCGGCACGTCCGGAACGATAATCGGCGCATCGGCGTGAACCGTCCATGTGCCGTCCGTAAAGTCATAAACAAACCGCTCCGGCGCCTCCGGCGGGGTATAGGTCTCCTCTGGCGGCAGCGTCGCCTCGCCCTTTTGGATCATCAAATCCTGATCCTTCTGCAGCACCGGCGGCTCGTCCGGCGTCGGCTGACAGGCAGCAAGAAGCAAAAGCGTTGCAAGAAGAATGATGAAAATGTGCTTTTTCATGAAATCACTCCTTTTTCGGTTTCCTGCATCAAGCATACCGAAAGGCTGCACGAAAAACCTCACCAAAGTGTAATGAAACTGTAATGAAAATGCGTCTTATACTCACGCTTGCCTCCCCTGTGTAAGGGGAGGTGGATCGCGAAGCGAGACGGAAGGGTTGTCGTCCTGAATGCCGTGTGATTTACAACCCCTCAGTCTCGGCACGCCTCGACAGCTCCCCTTACACAGGGGAGCCGAGAATTACGGCAGCGTAACGGAAACCGTCGTACCCTTGCCGGGTTCGCTGTCCACGGCGATTATCGCGCCGTGCGCGTCGGCGATCGTTTTGACGAGCGCCAGCCCGAGACCGCTGCCGCCCTGCTTTTTGCTGCGGCTCTTGTCGACACGGAAGAACGGCTCGAAGATGCGGTCCTGCACCTCCTTCGGAATGCCTCTGCCGTGATCGGAGACCGAAAACGTCCTGCCGGTGACGGAGAGCAGGATCGGCTTTTCGGGCGCGTCCGCGTCGTAGGCGTTCGCCGCGTTGACGATCAGATTGTTGAGAAGAGAATGCATCAAATCTGGATTCAGCACGAGCATGTCCGTTTCGCATTGCACAGTAAGCGCTGCGCCCTTTTCTTTCAATTTCGGCGCAACGCCTTCTTCGACGGTTTCCAGCAATTCCGGGATCCAGACGCTCTCAAGCTCGATCTCCTCGTCCGAAGTAAACAGCTTCAAAAGGTTCTGCGTCAGCCGTTCGAGCCATTGCGTCTGCGCTTCAATATGCGCAAGCGATGCGTCGCGCTCGTCCTCGGAGAGGTTCGCGCGGCGCAGAAGCCCCGCGTGCAGGATCAATCCGGTCATCGGCGTTTTGAACTCGTGCGTGACGCCGCCGATAAACAGGCGCTGCCGTTCGTTGCGCTCGGAAAGCTCCGAAATCTTCGTTTCCACCGCGTCCGCCATGCGGTTGAAATCCTCGCCAAGCGTTCCGATCTCGTCTTTTGTGCGAACGGCGACGCGCTTTTCATACGCGCCGTCGGCGATCTCCTTCGCGACGCCGGAAAGCGCGGTGATCGGCTTGGTGCTCCGCCGGACGAGCAGCGTGACGGCGCCTGCGCCGAGCGCGATCGCAGCGATGCTGACGCCCGCAAAGATCCACGCCATGCGCTGAATGCGGGCGTAGGTGTCCGTAATGTCCTCGACCACATAAACGGAGTAGGATTCCGTACCGACGGATGTGCTGCTGCCCGCGATCAGCAGGTTTCTGCCCTGCACGGTAATTGCGACCGGCGTGCCTTCCGAAAACGCTTCGCTGTCCGGCGTGACATAGGCGGACGGATCGATCGTCACGCCGGTTGAGACCGGCTTGCCCTCGCGCATCAGCACGGAGCTTTGGTCCGAAAAGCGGTTAAAGCAGAGTTTGATCAGCGAATTGTGCACGGCTTCGGAATCGTCGCTGCGCGCGTAATAGTTCGCCATCTCGGAAAACGAGGTGCGCAGCGTCTTTTGCTTGCGCTGCACCTGTTCCGTCGACAGTGACAGGATCGTATTTTTCGCGAACAGCAGCAGCGACAGCGATACCGCAAGAATGACGACGGTCAGGACGATCGAAACGAGCAGCGTAATGCGTTGATACAGTTTCATTTACCGATCCTCCAGCCGATACCCGAGCTTATGGATGGAGCGGATCGCATCCTCCAGATCGAGCTTTCTTCTGAGCGCGGAGATCTTGACGTCGACCATGCGCGTCTCACCGAGGTAGTCAAAGCCCCATACCTCGTTAAGGAGCCGTTCGCGCGAAACGGTCATGTTCTTGTGACGCAAAAGCGCAACGAGCACGTCAAATTCCAGCGGCTGCAGCTCGATCGGCTCGCCGCCCTTCGTGACCGTGTGCGTTTCGGTGTTGACGACGATATCCTTGACGCGGTAGACGGCGTTCCACTTGCCGACGCGCTTCAGGACCTTTTCGATGCGCACCATGAGCGTCAACGGATCGAACGGCTTTACGATATAGTCCTCGGCGCCGTCGCGTAGCCCCTTAATCTCCGATGCGGAATCCGTCTTTGCGGTCATGTAGATGACAGGGATGCCAAATCGCTCCATGATCCCGAACAACTCAAACCCGTCCATGCCGGGCAACATGATGTCCAAAAGCGCAAGGTCATACGCGTGATCGTCTTCGAGCGCATCCGCCGCCTTTCTGCCGTCGTCGAACGCAACGGCGTCGTAGTCCGCAAACTGCAGATTTAAAAGCACCGCGTCGCGGATCGCCGCGTCGTCTTCCACCACAAGAATCCTGTTTTTCATAGCATTCTCCTTCGAGTCATTGCCTAAAGTGTACCATATTTCGCACACTTCCGGCATACGGGGATGTAATCAAAATGTAATTTCTGTGAAAACAATACAAGGAACGAAAAATGAGCCGAAACGGGATTACCGTTCCGGCTCGTTTCTGTGTGTGCGCTGCCTCTGCTGTTCTTTGATCGGATGCCTGCGCTCGTATTCACGTTGCAGCTCGGTTCTCAAAAGGTTCAACAGTCGCGGTGCGTCCTTACGAATGCGTTTGACGCGCTTGATGCGATTTCGCAGTTCCGTGATCTCTTTGGTGATCGCTGCGCGTTGCTCCTTGTTCTCTGCAAGCACAGTCGGATCGGTCTCGTGCCGGATCTGATTGCGCACCTTGCCGCGCTTGGTCTCTAATGCGGCGATCTGCGCTTCCGTCTGCACAATATCCCTGTCCAGATCGTCGGGCGTGTGCAGCTTGTTTTCTTTCAGAAACCGTTGATCGGAACAGAACTGCGCGTAGTTCTTCAACTCGTGCCGCAGATCGGCGGACAGGATCACTTCTTTGGCGTAATGGCTTGCAAGCTCGATCAGTGCGATCAGGATCGCAAAAATCGCATCGACGAGGATCGTAACGGTATCTTTTGTGTGGTTCATCTCGTACACCAATCCGTCCAGATACTTGTCGATCTCCGAGCGCGGTTCTTTCGGCGGGTGCGCCTGCTCGTAGTCCATTTGTCGATATAACTCTTTCAGCGGCGTTCTTGCCCGCTTGTACTGCTTCATCTCCACAACAGTCGTAATCAAAACGGCGCTGTCGCTGATGTGCGGCTTGTGGTTCTGATACTTGTACCGAAACTCCGGATCGGCTTCGTTCTGGTCCCAACGCTCATAGATCACATCCTCCGGATAGCCGAGCCGATCCAAGCGTACTGCGCGCTGCCAGCCATCGGCTTTCACCGACATACGGATCGGATCGATCGTATATCCCTTTGCCTGCATCTGCTGATAGAATTGCTCCCAATTCATACTGTACTTGAGACAATATTCCACATCCTGTTTCAACTGCTGCCGGTGCGTCGGCTGTCCACGCTGTTCCCGCCAATGCGCGCCTTTGGACTGACCGCCGTAAAACTTTGCGTTCTGCAATACGGACAGACCGTGTTCCTTACAGATCGCGTCCGAGATCTCCCGCAGATCGTAATGCTGGGATATCTGATTCCGGAATTTCTTTCCGTCCCTGAAGGAAATGGAATTCACCACAAAATGATTGTGCAGATTATCCGTATTCAGGTGTGTGGTGACAAGGATCTGGTAGTCCTTACCCCACATCCTCCTTGCGGTCTCGATCCCGATCGCGTGACACTGCTCAGGTGTCAGCTCAACCGTCTTGAACGACTGATACCCATGATACGCCACAACCTTGCCGCGCTCACCGTATTTTTGCTTGACCGCCATCATCTCTTCGTAGGCAAGTGCCGCG
>JAEESS010000067.1 GCA_016286445.1 Bacillota bacterium | reverse complement strand
TAAAAGCGGTCTTTTTATTGTACCGGTTTTTACCTGTACAGACAAGTTTATTTATCGGATCCACTGAAGGAACCTGGTTTCGGCACGGTCAGTCGGCTCCATTCAGCATGAAAAAACATTGTAAACACTGCTGCCTTCGGCTATAATGTATATGGAGATTTTCGGAGGTATACAGCATACCGGGATGCTTTCCGGCGGCATACGGGAGCCGGACGAGCGCTGCGAAAAATCCGCCGAAAGTATTACGGCTGTTTCCTTGCGGAAATACGGAAAAACTGGTATAATACTATACAAATCAAATAAAGGAGAACCACATATGGCAGTTAATCGTTTTGTTTTGAACGGCATTTCCTATCACGGACACGGCGCGATCAATGAGATTCCGGGCATCGTTGCATCCCGTGGGCTCAAGAAAGCGTTTGTGGCGTCCGATCCTGACCTCGTTCGCTTCGGCGTGACCAAACGCGTCACCGACCTTCTGGAGCAGAACGGAATCGCGTTCGAGCTCTATTCCGACATCAAGCCGAATCCCACGATCGAAAACGTGCAGCACGGCGTCGACGCGTACCGCGCTTCCGGCGCAGACTTCATGATCACGATCGGCGGCGGCTCCTCGATGGACACCGGAAAGGGCATCGGCATCATCGTCAACAATCCCGAATTCTATGACGTCCGCTCGCTCGAAGGCGTTGCGCCGACCAGACACCGCACGGTCTTCACGATCGCGGTTCCGACTACCGGCGGTACGGGCGCGGAATCCACGATCAACTACGTCATTACCGACGTCGAAAAAAAGCGCAAGTTCGTCTGCGTCGACCCGAACGACATTCCCGACGTCGCGGTCGTCGATCCGGATATGATGGCATCGATGCCTAAGGGACTGACTGCATCCACCGGTATGGACGCGCTGACCCATGCGATCGAGGGCTACACCACCGCTGCCGCGTGGGAGCTTTCCGACTGTCTGAACCTCGAAGCGATCCAGCTGATCGCGAAGAACCTCCGCAAGGCGGTTCAGAACGATCCGGACGGACGCGAGGGCATGGCGCTTGCGCAGTACGTTACGGCAATGGCGTATTCGAACGTCGGACTCGGCATCGCCCACTCGATGGCGCATACGCTCGGCGCGGTCTATGACACGCCGCACGGCGTCGCCTGCGCAATGATGCTGCCGATCGTTATGGAGTTCAATCAGGAAGCAACCGGAGAAAAGTTCAAGGCGATCGCGGAAGCGTTCGGCGTGAACACCGAGGGGATGGATCAGCCGACCTATCGTAAAGCGGCGATCGACGCGGTCCGTCAGCTTTCCGTTGACGTCGGCATCCCGACGAAGCTTGAAAAGCTCAGGGAAGAGGATCTCCCCTTCCTGTGCAAATCCGCGGCGGCGGACGCCTGCGCACCGGGAAATCCGCGTCCCGCAACGCTTGCCGAGTTCGAAGCGATGTTCCGCAAGCTGATGTAATATCGTTCTGATACACAAAAAGTCCGCCGTACGGCGGACTTTTTTATATGCTGTTCAGGATCCGATCCGGAAAAGATCGCGGCGGAGAATATCGCTCTCCGCATTTACCCCGCCTTTATGTTTCTGTTCAGCGAGATATAAACGGCGGAATCTCCTCCGGTATGCTGCCGTCGCGAAGCATTGAGAATTCACCCATCGGATAGTTTTTCAGGTTTTCCAGAATCCTCCTGTCATCCGCCTTGCCCAGCAGATCCTCTCTGTCCCGCAGCACGACGTTTTCGGCCTGATGCTTGGACGGTCCGCCAACGCATCCGCCGTTGCAAATCATTCCTTCCACGAAATCGACGTTCAGTTTTCCCACTTTCAGCAGCGTCATGGCTTTTTTACACTCCTCGCCGCCGGCGCAGGTCATGAGACGGATGTCGGAAGTGTCCTCGCCCAGTTCTTTCATGACTTCCATGACGGCGCCGGCTACGCCGCCGCTGCTTGCGAACCGTTTGCCGAACACGGACGATTCCTGATAGCTTTCTTCAACCGGTTCTATCGCAACGCCTTTTGCGTCCAGCATGGCCACAATCTCTCCGTAGGTCATTGCGTAATCGGGCGTGTCTTTGATCAGCTCGTTCACGGTTTCTCCCTTTTTTGCAATGCACGGACCGATGAATACGGTAATGCAGTCCGGATCAAGGTGTTTGAGATACCGGGACACCGCCACCATCGGAGAAACCGTGGAGGACTTGTTTTTCTCATACAGAGCCGGGTAATGATGCCGCAGCATCGAAATGAACGCCGGACAGCACGAAGTGGTCATGATTCGTCCTTCCTTCCGCGCTTCGATCCATTCCAGCGCCTCATAAGCGGCAGTCATATCCCCGCCCAGACCGACTTCCACCATATCCGCAAACCCGGCTTTTTTCAAAGCGCTGCGGATCGCGGCCATACCGATGTCCTTGCCGAACTGACCTTCCGAAGCCGGGGCGCACATCGCGATGACGCGCTTGCCTTCACGGATGGCGCGAATGATGTCCGCGGCAAAGATTTTGGAACCGATCGCGCCGAAAGGGCAGTTGTGGATGCAGTGCCCGCAGTGGATGCACTTGCTTTCGTCGATCCGGCAGATACCCGCTTCATCGTAAGATATGGCCCCCACGGGGCACGCCTTCTTGCAGGGACGCTCCTGATGGATGATAGCGCCGTACGGGCAGGCTTTGGCGCACAGACCGCAGGACTTGCACTTGTTCGGATCGATGCGCATCTTGGTATCGCCGGCGGAAATTGCACCGAATCGGCAGGAGTTGAGACACGCCTTGCCCAGGCAAAAGCGGCAGATATCCGTGACGAAATAATCCTGAATGGGGCAGTCGTCGCAGGCGGACGGGATGACGGCTACCACGTTCCTGGTGGGCGAACCCGCTTCCGGACTCAGTCCCTCTGCCAGACGGATACGCCCGCGAACGATCTCCCGCTCCTTATAGATGCAGCAGCGATACTGAGGCTTTGGTCCGGGACTGACCTCATAGACAATCTTTTCGGTCTCTTCCGGATTTAACCGGCCTTCCCATGCCAGACGGCATACTTCGCGCAGAATGAAATGTTTTAATTCTACGATTCCTTTGTCGTTTGTAATCATTTGCTTTCTCGTCTTTCGGTTATTTGCTGATGGGTGCAGCAGAAATGTTTTTCTGATCTTATCTTACTAGTCACGGTCGATCTTGTCAATTCACAAAGACGGATTCAAACGCTGTTTTTAAACGGAAACCGCACCGGAAAGTGTGAAACGGGTCGCACCGGATCACCCCGCAAGCCGGTTTGTCCGGATGAGAAATCAAACTGGCATGCTGCAGGATCGTATCAGTTAACCGGATAAAAAGGCAAAGAATGATTGCAGACTGCATGCCGGATGTGATAAAATAAATTATAAGCGAGTCTTTTTTGCGAGGGGGGAAGCAAATGTCAAGCTGTCTGATGCTGAAAAAATCCAACTGTAAGAATTGTTACAAGTGCATTCGTCACTGTCCGGTCAAATCCATCCGCTTTTCGGGCAATCAGGCGCACATCATCGGGGATGAATGTATCCTGTGCGGACACTGTTTTGTTGTCTGTCCGCAGAACGCCAAGCAGATTGCAAGCAGCGTCGAAAAGGTGCGCGTACTGATTCAGAGCGGCGACCCGGTTGTGGTGAGTCTGGCTCCGTCGTTTATCGCAAACTATGAAGGCGCAGGCATCGAATCCGTACGCTGCGCACTGAAAAAACTCGGCTTTTACGATGCGGAGGAAACCGCGATCGGCGCAACGATCGTCAAGCGCGAGTATGACCGTCTTTTGAGCGAAGAGGGACGCGATGTGGTCATTTCTTCGTGTTGTCATTCGATCAACCTGCTGATTCAGAAATACTTCCCGTCGCTGCTGCCTTATCTTGCCGACGTGCTCTCACCGATGCAGGCGCACTGCCGGGACATAAAGCGGAGGATTCCGAATGCCAAGACCGTCTTCATCGGACCGTGTGTCGCCAAGAAAGACGAGGCGGAGCTTTATGCGGGTATCGTCGATGCGGTGATGACCTTTGAGGAACTGACCGAATGGCTGGACGCGGAAGGCATCTCCATCGAACACGAAGAAGATTCGAACGACGAAAGCCGCGCGCGCTTCTTCCCGACCACCGGCGGTATTCTGAAGACAATGGTGCGCGCGCGCAGGGATTACAGCTATCTTGCCCTTGACGGCGTCGAGAACTGCATCGCGGCGCTGAAGGACATTGAAAACGGCAAGATTCACCGCTGCTTTATCGAAATGTCGGCGTGCGCAGGCAGCTGCATCGGCGGACCTGTCATGGAAAAATACCACAGCCGCAGCCCGATCAGCGATTACGTCGCTGTCAGCGACTACGCGGGCAGCAAAGACTTCAACGTGGAACAGCCCGATTCGATTTCGATCCGCAAGAGCTTTTCGCCGATCGACCGGCACGAGACAAAGCCGTCCGAGTCCGAGATCCGCGCCGTGCTGCGGGAAATGGGCAAGTACAGTCCGGCGCAGGAACTGAACTGCGGTTCGTGCGGATACAATTCCTGCCGTGAAAAAGCGATTGCCGTCTGTCAGGGCAAGGCGGAGATTTCGATGTGCCTGCCGTTTTTGAAGGACAAGGCGGAAAGCTTCTCCGATACGATCGTCAAGAACTCGCCGATCGCGCTTGTCGTCGTCAATGATCAGTTTGAGGTGCAGCAGATCAACAATGCCGCGCTGAAACTGATGAATCTGCGCTCGGCGGATGACGTGCTCGGCGATCAGGTCGTGCGCATCCTCGATCCGCTTCCGTTCATGACCGTGCAGAGCACGGGGCGCAGCGTGGTCAATCAGCACGTATACCTTGCCGAATACAGGCGTTATGTGGAGCAGATCATTGTGCAGGATCGCGAAAGCCGTATGATGGTCTGTTCGATGCGCGACATCACGAACGAGGAAACCGAGCGTGAAAAGAAAGAGAAGATTACGCAGCAAACGGTAGAGGTCGCAGACAAGGTCGTTGAAAAGCAGATGCGCATCGTGCAGGAGATCGCATCGCTGCTCGGCGAGACCGCCGCGGAAACAAAGATCGCGCTTGCAAAGCTGAAGGAGTCGATCGCCGATGAATGATCTTTGCGCCGATATCGGCTATAAAAGCATCCTGCACGCGGGCGAACAGCTCTGCGGCGACCATGTGGACATCGCATCGGACGACAATTCCACAGTCATCGTGCTGGCCGACGGGCTCGGCAGCGGCGTCAAGGCAAGCATTCTCTCGACCCTGACTTCGAAAATCATTTCCACGATGATGGCGGAAGGACTCTCGGTCGAGGACTGTGTCCGTACGATCGCGGCGACCCTTCCGGTCGATTCAAAGCACGGCGTCGCATATTCGACATTCACGATCGTACATCTGATGAACAACACCTACGCCGACGTGATCCAGTACGACAACCCGCAGCTGATCCTTTTGCGCAACGGGCAGAACTACGACTACCCGACGCAGGAAATGATCGTCGGGGATAAAAAGATCCTGCGCTCGCGCATCCGTCTCGAGGAAGGAGATCTGTTCATTGCCATGTCCGACGGCTGCCCGCACGCAAGCGCCGAGGAAGCGTACAACATGGACTGGACGCGCGACGATATTATCCGGTTTATGGAGACAATCTCGCTTGCGGGATACAATGCAAAGACGCTGTCGACGATGCTCATCGATGAATGCTGGAGTCTCTACGCCGGCGAACCGCGCGACGATGCGACCGCCTGCGTGATTGCGATCCGTAAGCGGGAGCCGATGAACATCCTGTTCGGACCGCCGAGCGATCCGGACGACGCCGAACGCATGATGAACCTGTTCTTCTCAAAGGAAGGCAAACACATCATCTGCGGCGGCACGACGGCATCGATTGCTGCAAAACACCTCCGGGTACCGCTGCGCACAGGCTCCGGGGAGATGGTCGGGGGTATCCCGCCGACGTCCGAGCTCGAAGGCGTCGATCTCGTTACCGAGGGTGTAATCACGATGAGCCGGGTGGTTGAGTACGCGCACGACTTTATCGGCGAAAACGCGCAGTACGAGACGTGGAGTTATGGGCGTGACGGCGCTTCGATGATCTGCCGCCTGCTGTTCGAGGAAGCGACAGACATCAATTTCTACGTCGGACGGGCGGTCAATCCTGCACATCAGGACCCGAACCTGCCGATCAATTTCCACATCAAAATGCGTCTTGTCGACGAGTTGTCCGAGGCGCTTCGCACAATGGGCAAGCGCGTTAAAATCAGTTACTTTTGATTGGTGTGTCGGATTACAGCAAAAACGCTCCCAAATCGGGAGCGTTTTTCAGTGTTCCTGTCGGTTTTTCGTGCCTGCCGCTTACGGTACGGCGACCGTCAGCGGATCGCTGTATTCGCCGTAGATGTTTGTTTCGACTTGCATCAGCAAGAGCGTCGTCACGTACGCGCGGACGCGCACCTCGTAGGAAACGCCGCCGTCGAGACCTTTTCTTATATTTCGGAAGCCGTGCGGCATAAGCGTTCAGCTCCGCGTCGGTCGGGATATAGTCGTCCATCTGTCCGTTGTGGAACTTCTCGTAGGCAACGAGATCAAAGTACCCCGTACCGGTGAGTCCGAATACGATCGTCTTCGCTTCGCCCGTTTCGCGGCAGCGGATCGCCTCGTCGATCGCGACGCGGATGGCATGGCTGCTTTCCGGTGCCGGAAGAATGCCCTCGACCCGTGCAAACTGTTCGGCGGCTTCAAAGACCTTCGTTTGCGGCACGCTCACGGCTTCCAGAAGCCCTTCATCGTACAATTCGGACAGGATCGGGCTCATGCCGTGGTAGCGAAGCCCGCCCGCGTGATTCGGCGCAGGAATGAAGTCGCTGCCGAGCGTGTACATCTTAGCCAGCGGACAGACCATGCCGGTGTCGCAGAAATCGTAGGCGTACACGCCGCGCGTCAGACTCGGGCAGGATGCCGGTTCCACGGCGATGATGCGGTAATCGTTCTCGCCGCGCAGCTTTTCTCCCATGAACGGCGCGATCAGACCGCCGAGGTTCGAGCCGCCGCCTGCGCAGCCGATGATGATGTCGGGCTTTATACCGTACTTGTCGAGCGCAGATTTGGTCTCGAGCCCGATCACGCTCTGATGGAGCAGGACCTGATTGAGCACGCTGCCGAGCACATAGCGGTAACCGGGATTCTTGACCGCCGTTTCCACCGCTTCGCTGATCGCGCAGCCGAGGCTGCCGCCGGTGCCGGGGTGTTCTGTCAGGATCTTTCGTCCGACCTCCGTGGTGTCGGAAGGAGAGGGCGTAACGGACGCGCCGTACACGCGCATGACCTCGCGCCGGAACGGTTTTTGTTCATAGCTGACCTTGACCATATAGACCTTTAGGTCGAGTCCGAAATACGAACACGCCATAGAAAGCGCCGTGCCCCACTGCCCGGCGCCGGTCTCCGTGGTCACGCCCTTAAGTCCCTGCTTCTTTGCATAGTACGCCTGCGCCACGGCGGAGTTCAGCTTGTGGCTGCCGGAAGTATTGTTGCCCTCGAATTTATAGAAGATCTTCGCAGGGGTTTTGAGCTTTTTCTCAAGACAGTACGCCCGCACAAGCGGGGACGGGCGGTACATGCGGTAGAAATCCCGAATCTCCTGCGGGATCGGATACAGGCGCGTATCGCTGTCCAGCTCCTGCGCGACGAGCTCTTCGCAGAACACGGCTCTGAGCGCCTCCGCCGTCATGGGTTCATGCGTTGCGGGATCGAGAAGCGGCGCGGGCTTTTTCGGCATATCCGCGCGGAGATTGTACCAGTATTCCGGCATCTCCGATTCGTTCAGATAGATTTTGTAGGGGATCGTTTTCTGTTCCATGGTCTGCTCCTTTCAATGGTATGATGTTCTGCCTGCGCCGAAGATATGAAAAGGCCTCGCCCAAACGGACGAGGCCTCAATCATCTTTACTCGGCGGCTCAGTTCCGGTTCGGGCACGGCAAATAACGGCTGAGCCACCGCCAGTCGAACGCAACGCATGCATTACGCATGATACGATCCGTCATTGCCGTACTCCTTTCGAAACAATCATATATTATATACCACAACGCGGAACGATTGTCAAGCAGAAACAGAAATTTCGCGGATTGATACAGCAGCCGCTACGGCGGCGGCGGATCTTCCTGAATTCGCAAAAACCCATCTTCCGATCCTGCTGGGGACGCAGGTCACCGTTTCCCGGAAGCAGATTCCGCGGCCCATGTATCGGATCCATTGAACAGCAAAACGCTTCCGACAGGGTAACGGTACGGAAATGCGTTTTACAACAAAAACCCGCCGGGTTTATTCGGCGGGTCATTTTGATTCCCGAGAAAATATCAGATTATTCTTTTGTTTCTTCAGCAGGAACTTCTTCTGAAACAGCTTTGGTCTTATTCTTCGGGATCACAATGTTGAGAATGATCGCGATCAACGCCGCGGGAACGATGCCGGAACCGCCGAAGATGTACTTCAGCCACTGCGGCATAAACGCCTGTGCCGCCGATGAGGAGCCGATGCCGAAACCCAAACCGAGCGCGATCGCAACGATCGTCGCGTTTCTGCCGGTGAGCGGCTCCTTCGTGATCAGGTTGATACCGGAGATGACGATGCTCGCGAACATGAAGACCGCCGCGCCGCCCAGGACCGGCTGCGGCATGATGTTAATGATCGCGCCGATCTTCGGGAACAGACCCGCAAGAACGAGGATACCCGCGCCCATCGCGATTGCGAAGCGGTTGACAACTTTCGTCATGCCGACAAGACCAACGTTCTGGCTGAACGAGGTGTTGGGAAGAACGCCGAACAGCGCTGCGACCGAGGAGCCGAAGCCGTCGCAAATGACTGCGCCGGAAAGCTCTTTGTTGGTTGCGTCACGGTTGAGACCGCCCTCTACTACGCCGGAGGCATCGCCGATGGTCTCGACCGCGGTGACGATGAACATGATGCACATCGGAATAATTGCGTCAAGACGGAACCGGATGTTTGTAAATATCTCCTTCGGCGGCAGCGGGATCGCGAACCACTTGGCGGATGCGACCTGATCCCACTTTGTGATGTAGGCGGGAATGATCGTTGCGCCGTCAATCTCGAGTGTTCTCGGAAGAATAAAGCCCATGATCAGAGAGGCAATGTAACCGATGACGATACCGATCAGCACCGATGCGATAGAGGGGAATCCCTTGAACGCATGTTTGAATACGAGTATCGCGATCAGAGTGATAAGACCGAGCAGCAGGTTCCACAAGCTGCCGAAGTCTTTCACGCCGGAACCGCCCGCGAAGAAGTTGATGCCCACTGAAATCAGCGAAAGACCGATTGCGATAACGACCGTACCTGTGACGACCGGCGGGAAGAACTTGCGGAGCGGTTTGATCAGGAATCCCAGACCCATTTCAAACACGCCGCCGACGATGCATGCACCCATCAGTACGCCGTACGCAAAGATGCCCGCGTTCACATCGGTCGTGATTGTGCCGGCGGCGATACCGCCCATTGTACTGATGCAAATCGAGTTGTTGATGCCGATAAAACCGGAAGACGTACCCATGACGATGGGCAGCTTCCCGCCGATCGGCCCGATCGGATACAGCTGGATGAAGGTTATGAGACCCGCGATGACCATTGCATTCTGCAGCAGTGTAACACGCAGATCCGCAAACCCATTATCCACGGTGAGTCCGCACGTTGCCATAATGATCAGCAGCGGAGACAGATTTCCGACGAACATCGCCAGAACATGCTGCAACCCCAGCGGCACGGCCTGACGGAGCGGGATTCGTCCGTTGAGATCATACGGCGAAGTAAAACTCGGTTTCTTCTTTGCCTTTTCCATATACTCCTCCTCCTTTTGGATTATATATATTATACTGTCAAGGCCGATACCCGTCAAGCAAATACACGAATAAAACAGAAGGAAATGAGCACAACCAGAGCAACTTTTATTTTAGCTATTTCTGCACTTTTGTTTTAATTATTTCTGCAGTTCTGTTTTGTATTTTTCGTTCTTGCTGAATAACGGACAGTTTTCCGCGGAATCATGACAGGAAACATCGCCATGTAATGCAGCAGAGTTTCTTTTCCTTGCACATTGCAAAAAGGCAGATTGTAATGTGATTTCTATTGAAAAATCGTTTCAGACGGCATATATTGCCAAATCAGTTTCCGTTTAATCTCAGGGCTCACAGATATAATCGGTTTTTTTGTAATATATCTAACGGCTGACAACGGACAGTATTTTGTCCAAAAACTCAGTCAGATAGGTACTTAACGTCCGCCCACAAGTGAGACGGATCTGATTGAATACGCAAAAACGCATCTCCCGATCCTGCTGGGAACACAGGTTACCGTTTCCCGGAAGCAGATTCCGCGTCCGGTCCATCGGATCCACTGAAAACAAAACAGCTTCGATTATTTGACGATTTCCGCAGCGAATGCGGCAACGGCGGCAAGGTCTGCCGCATCCGGCTTTCCCTTATGGATCCCCTTAAACTCGCCCTTGCAGTGAAATTCACGTTCGTCCATCGGAATGCCGGCTTTGGCGGCCTCCGCCTTGACCTTTTTATAGGTCGAATTCAGCATCGCCGCCGACCCGAAGTTGACAATTTTCCCGACCTTTTCCTTATTCAGCTGCGCGACGAATCTGCGCACCTCCGGATCGATGGTAAAGGCGTAATAGGAATTCCCGAGAAACAGAATGTCCACGGGATCCGTGACGGGCTCGCTGATTGGCAGCGCTTCAACGCCGACCGCTTTTGCGACCGCTTCCGCAAGACGCTTGGTATTGCCTGTTTTTGTGTAGTATCTGACTGCGATTTTCATTGTATGACCTCCTTTGTAATTTTAGGTTAATAAATTCCTTTTTTACTCTTTATTCTCCGGAGCTGAGCAGACACAGCAGTTTTTCCTGATACGCCTGTTCCTCCCGTTTTACGGTCGCTCTGTTTTGTGCAATCTGTTCTTTCGCAACCGTTTGTGCCGCAACAAAGTGAAGTGCGGAAAGCGCTCTCTCCGATTTCAGCACGATCTGTCGGTAACACGGACCGAGCCGGTACGCTTCCACGGCGAGTTTTTTCCCGACCATGCCGCTTGTCAGAATGCCCCACGTGTCGTAGAGTGTATCACAGGCGATCGGTCCGATCACTGCGTCATATCCCGCGTATGGATCAGATCGTCCTGCTCGGTTTGTACAGATGTAATCATACCAAATGCCGCAGCGGTACAGGCGCCGGATGCGAAGACCGTTTGGGTCGAATCGGTACACATTCAGTACGCAGGGCGTATCTTTACGTTCCTTTGCCCAGCGGAGAGCGAAAGATGCGTCGTCCGAAAGATAAAAGCCCTGTCCGAAGTCAGCGTTTTTCCTGCCGGCGCACAGATCGGGCTTTGGGATTTCTTCGAAGCCGGTATGATAGACTGTCAGCATTTCCATCGTCCGTCAACAAAGAAACGTCGCGATATAAAAGGTATCGTCGGGCGTACGCAGACCCGGATCGTCCAGGATCAGCGCGGGAGACAGTCCGCTTTCGGCTGCCGCCAGTTCAAAGTGCGCGAGCGCAATGCCGAGGTCGATCTTCTGAATGTCCCAGCCGTTTTCCGCGACGTAACCTTTGCTGCGTTTTTCGTAAAAATGCGCTTTGCCGCCGCAGACGACGACGCGCCACGGCTGCTTGTTCACCGCGCTCGGCGCAAGGCGTACCGCTTCGAGCGCCGAAAACAGCGGATCTGCCGTTTTTGGCGTCAGCGGCGTGTCGAAGCCGTTTTCAAAGAAAAGCGTTTCAAACGGGAAACGGATATCCGCCTTTACGCCTTTTCGCATCATGGCCTCGCGCACGGACATCTTCTTTGCCGGGTATCCGAGCGGGCTCACGCAGGGCATGACCTCGTCGTCGTTGAGCGCCATCGCTTTTTCAAACGCGGGGCGGTCCATCGTTCCTGCGATCCACGTCGTGCCGACGCCGAGAGATCCGGCAAACAGCACGACTTTTTCGAACGCGTATCCGAACGCTTCCTCCGCGTGCGGCACACGCGGCATCTTTCCGGCGATAAAGGCGTCCGTGCCGACGATGACCGGACTTTTCAGCCCGTGTTTTTTCGCGTCGAGCAGTTTCCATCGGATCGAAATATCGTACGGGTTTTCCAGTTTTTCGGCAAACGCGATGATCCTTTTCGCGTCTTCCTCCCGCAGCGCGGTTCCGTCAAAGGTGCGGACGCTGCGGCGCTTTTTGATGCATTCCGATGCGGTCATATTGTTCTCCTTTCAGGTTTGTTCTTTCTTTTTGGTTTTACGGAACATAAATTTTCGCACGACGCTGATGCCGATCTTATACGGCAGGGGGCGCAGCGCTTTGTCCGCCTCCTTCAGTTTTTCGCGGATCGGGATGCCCTGCGGACAGTGCTTTTCGCATTTGCCGCATTGGACGCATTGCGACGCGAACGCCGGTTCCCGGGTCAGCCCCACGGTCTGTGCAAACTGCATCCGTCCCTCGGACGGAGATTCGATAAACATCGCGTTATAGCAGCGGAATGTTCCGGGAATATCCACGCCTTTCGGGCACGGCATGCAGTAACGGCAGCCGGTGCAGCCGACCTTGTCCGATGCGCGGATCGCCCCGGTCACGCGCTTCAGCACGTCGAAATCCGCCTGCGTGAACGTACCGGCGCCCGCGCTGTCCGCGGTGCGGCAGTTCTCGCGCACCATATCGAGCGAATTCATGCCGGAAAGCACGACCGTCACCTCCGGCTGGTTATACAGCCAGCGGAAGCTCCATTCGGCCGGCGACCAGTCGCGCCTGCTGTCCTGCATGATCTCCTTTGCCCGCGCGGGCAGCATATTGACGAGCTTTCCGCCGCGCAGCGGTTCCATGATGACGACGGGGATCCCTTTTTGCGCCGCCGTCTTCAGCCCGTCGACGCCGGCCTGCGCATACTCGTCGAAATAGTTATACTGGATCTGGCACATATCCCAGTCATAATCGTTCAGAATACGCAAAAACCCATCGGTATTGCCGTGATACGAAAAGCCGATCTGCCGGATCGCGCCGTTCCTCTTTTTTTCTTCGATCCACTCGATCACGCCGACCGATTTGAGCTTTTCCCACATGGCGACGTCCGTCAGATGGTGCATGAGATAATAGTCGACGCGATCGGTGCGAAGCCGTGCAAGCTGCTCGTTAAAATACCGGTCCAGCGCCGCTCTGCTGCCGACAAGGTACTGCGGCAGTTTCGTCGCGATGCTGATCTTTTCACGGATGCCGTTGCGTTCGACAATCTCGCCGAGCGCCGCTTCGCTTCCTCCGTAGATATACGCGGTGTCGAAATAGTTCACGCCCGCGTGAAACGCCTCCATGATCTCCCGCTCGGTTTCTTCAAGGTCAATGCTTCTGCCCTTTTGCGGGAACCGCATGCAGCCGAAGCCCAGCACCGACAGCAGATTCCCTTTTTTATCTTTTCTGTACTGCATATCCGTTCGTCCCCCCGTTTTATGCCGCGCTTTCAAACTGGCTGTTGTACAGTTCCGCGTAGAAACCGCCCTGTTTCATCAATTCTTCGTGGCTGCCCTGCTCAACGATATCGCCGTCTTTGAGAACAAGGATGATGTCCGCGTTGCGGATTGTGGAAAGACGGTGCGCGATCACGAAGCTTGTGCGGCTTTCGGTCAGCCGGTCCATCGCCTGCTGCGTCAGAAGCTCGGTGCGGGTGTCAACCGAAGACGTCGCCTCGTCGAGGATCAGCATGGGGCTGTTCTGAATCATGGCCCGGGCAATGGTCATCAGCTGCTTCTGCCCGGCGGAGATGGCGGTGTTGTCGCTGAGCACCGTATCATAGCCCTGGGGCAGCGCCTTGATAAAG
>JAEESS010000106.1 GCA_016286445.1 Bacillota bacterium | reverse complement strand
TCCTCATCTGCTCCGGCAATCTCGCCGTTGTTGAGCGGCATCGGGGCGTACATGATGTTCTGTTCCTCGCGTGTCAGCACCGTTTCTTCGCGCAGCGCCCTGTCCCAGGCGAACATATCGAATACGGTCGTGTACAGATAGTCGCAGCCGTTCATGCCGTCCGAACCGACCACGTAGCTTCTGGTGTGTTCCGAAAGATCCGAGGGAACGAATGTTCCGTCCTCCAAAACCATATTGCGGGTAAAGCGGTCGGAGGGCCTGCCGTCCCGGCGGGTGTGGTAAATACCGGAATCCTTCATGCCGGCGGGCTCGAATACGTTCTTTTTCATGAAGTCCTCGAACGCCATTCCGGAGACCTTTTCCACCGCGTTGGCAAGCAGCATATAGCCGACGTCGGAATAGTTGAACGCTTCACCCGGCGCGCAGGCGGCGTCCTCTTCGGTCTCGCGGATCAGGTCAATGATCTCGCTGTTTGCCGGGATTCTGTTTTCTTCGTCAAGGACCGGTCCGACCAGTTCCTCCACGTCAAAATCGGGCATGCCGCTCGTGTGCGTCAGAAGATGCCGGATCGTAACGCCCTCGTAGGGATATTCCGGGAAAATCTTCGTGTATGCTTCGTCGAGCCCCAGCTTGCCTTCGCGCACCAGCAGCATGATCGCCGTTGCCGTGAACATCTTGGTGACGGACGCCATCTCAAAGATGCTGTCCTCGGTCATCGGGAACGTGTTTTTTGCATCGCGAAAGCCGAACGCGCCTTTACTTACGATCTCGCCGTTTTCCGCGTACAGCCACACGCCGTTGAACCCGCCCTTTTCGTATGCCGCGCGGGCAAGGTTTTCCATCGTTGTTTTCTGATTCATAATCGTTTCTCCTTTATGATACTTGTTTTTGATTACAGCAGATGCTTTTTGACGATATCGAAGATCGTCTGATACTGGTTGAATTCCGCTTCGTTATCTGCGGCTTCGGCGGACTCGTCCCGGTCCTCATCTTCCTCGTCGTCCGAATTGCAGCAGGTCAGCATGAGGAAATACGTCCGCTTGCCCGCGGGATGCAGCACATAGTTCAGGCAGTAGTAGGAATTGGTCTCGCCGCCGTGGCAGACAAGATCGTACTTCTCAGAATTCTCCCAGCCGCAGCCATAGCCGTCGACGAAATCCAGAATGCCGTCCATCGACGCGCGATTTACGAGCCGTCCGTTGAAGAACGCACGGTCGAATTTCAAAAGATCGACGGCGTTTTCATGGACGTCGCCCGCGCCGCGCGCGATCTTGTATTCCATCATGTAGCCTTCCTCGCCCTCCGGCACGCTCGTAACGTCACCGAACGTCGTCGCGGAGGACCATTCCATGCCGAGCGGGCGGAAGATCCGCTCCTCCGCGTTCTCCCTGTAGGACTTTCCGGTGAGTTGTTCGACGATCATGGCAAGCAGTACGTAGTTCGTGTTGCTGTATTCCATCTTCGAGCCCGGCTCGAACGTGAGATCGCACGCTTTCAGCCGCCCGAGGAAGATCTCGTCGGTGATCTCGCCGCGGTCCAGCGCTTCAACCGTTTCTTCGTCTCCGAAAAAGATTTCGGCGTCGTTGGCAAAATCGACGATGCCCGAGCGCATGTGCAGGAGGTCGAAAACCGTCATTTCGCCCGCTTTTGCATAGTCCGGGAAGAACTTTGCGACCTTGTCGGTCAGCGCCAGTCTGCCCTCCTCGATCAGTTTGAAGATCAGCACCGCGGTGTGCATCTTGGTGAGCGAGCCGATCTCGAACGTCGAAAGCGGTGTGACCGTCCCGCCGTTCCGATCCTTCGACCGCGCGCCGCAGGCAAAGATCACGTCCTCGTCCGTCGCGATCAGGATGCTCGCGCGGATCTCCTGCTCCCGCACGGTTTCGATGAGCTCCCTGACACACGCCGCATAGTCCGGCTTTTCGGAAAACCACATATTTTCATCGGCGTAGCCGAGCGCCGCCGCGCCGTTTTGCGCGGTCAGTTCTTTGGCTGCGTTTTCACAGGTTGTTTGTTTCATAAGCTTCTTTGATTCATATCCCTTCATGTTCATTCTCCTTTATCCACGTAAATATCCATATAAAATGCGGACCGGGCAAAGAACTGCCGGTCCGCGGTCGATTTGTATGAAAAAGCAGAATGCTCCTGCACACAATCAGACGACGGCGTATTCCGCTTCCGCTGTCCGGAAGCAAAACACCCTTCGGGTTCGGCGATGCTCTTTATCGCAAAATGCTCTGTGTGCAGCTTTTTTCGGATAAGGGAACAATATGCGTCGATCACAAATCACGCCATGGATGCGGTTCGTTTTCACGGCTCTGGTTCCTATGTGTGAAATTCCGGCTGCACGCCGTCAATACCGTTCGGTATGACGTACAGATCACTATGCGGTAAAAATCATCGGTCGACTTCCCTTCCTGATTTTCCGCGCTCCTTTTAAGAGTGCGGCGCAGGCACATTCAGCCCTGCATCGGATTATAAACGATTCATTCCGTTTTTGCAATAGCGGAATCCATATCGTTCATCACATTTGCAAGATCGTCCGGCTGCAGTTTCAGAACGGCGCGGTCGAAGGTGAAAAGCCCGTTTGTTTCATCCTCCACGTCGGAAACCTGCGTATAGATCGCGCCGCAAAGCCCGTCCCGGATCAGGGGGATCAGTCCCCGATACAGTTCGCGCAGCGCTTGGACGTATGCTTCGCGCGTGTCGAATTTTTTATAGCCGTAGGTCTTTTCCAGGTTATAGCTGTGCTCCGGAACCTTCCACACAAAGCCGCCGAATTCGGAAAGCAGCTGCGGCCTGTTTTCTGCTCCGAGATGCAGCTTGTCGAAATAGATGTGCA
>JAEESS010000001.1 GCA_016286445.1 Bacillota bacterium | reverse complement strand
ATCTCCGCGCTGACGTCGCTGATCATCGGCAAGCTTGCCAATCTTGCGCTGCTCCTATAAAAGCCATGGAAGAGTACCGCGTTTCGCTTTCACAATTTGAAGGTCCGCTCGATCTGCTGCTGCATCTCATCGACAAAGCGGAGATTAATATCGAAGACATCTTCGTTTCGGAGATCACGGCGCAGTATCTTGCGTACATGGACGACCTAAGTGAGCTCGACATGGACCGCGCAAGCTCGTTTCTGACGGTTGCCGCACAGCTTCTGCTGATCAAATCGCGCAGTCTGCTGCCGCGTCCGCCGGTCGAAGATGAGGAAGAGGAGGACCCGAAGGAAGCGCTTCTGCGTCAGCTGCGGGAATACAAGGCGTTTAAGGCGGCAAGCGAGGAGCTAAACGAACGGTTTGAAGAAGCAAAAAAGGCATTCACCCGGCTTCCGGAGGACGTCGTGCTTCCGCCGCAGAAATTCGAGTTTCCGAACGCTTCGATCGACAACCTGTATCAAGCCTTTCTCGACATTCTGAATCGTGAAAATGAGACCGAACAGCCGCAGGATCGAACGCAGAGCGTTCGACCGGACACCTTTACGGTGCGCGACCGTGTGGTACATCTGCGCAGCAGGCTGAAGGAAGGCCGCGTCCGCTTTGCCGATCTGTTTACCGCCGCAAGCACGCGCATGGAAAAGGTCGTGACCTTTATGGCGCTTTTGGAGATGCTGGCGCACGGAGAAGTGCATATCACACAGGGCGCGACATTCGCGCCGATCTATATCCGCGCGAAAGCACTGTCGGAAAGCGATGCGGATACCGTTTATATGGATGAGGTAGAGGACTGATGGAAAAGAAAAAAGCCGCAATTGTGGAGTGTATGCTGTTCGTCGCCGGCGAACCGGTGTTGATCACCGAGATCGCCCGTGTATTGGAGCAGGACGAAGCGTCCGTCAAAGCGCTGCTTTATGAAATGGAAGTGACGTATCGCGAAGAAGGACGCGGCATCTGCCTTATGACAACGGACGATACCGCACAGCTCGTTTCAAATCGCGACTACATCCAATACGTCGAAGCGCTGCTGCAGCCCGAACAGAAAAAGAGCGTGTCGCAGTCGATCATGGAAACGCTTGCCGTCGTTGCGTATAAACAGCCGGTCACCCGTGCGGAGATCGAGGCGGTTCGTGGCGTGCGCTGTGAGTACGCGGTGAGCCAGCTTATAAAGCTCGGTCTGATCGCAGCGGTCGGCAGAAAGGACGTCATCGGCAAACCGATGCTTTACGCCACGACAGATACGTTTCTGCATAAATTCGGACTGCATAACCTTTCCGAGCTTCCGACGCTTCCTTTGGAGGAGACGGAAACCATCGAGACCGTCTGACAAAAGAATATGAAATATCGTGTCATTCTGAGGAACGAAGCGACGAAGAATCTTAAGCTCCTTCGCTGCAGCTCAGAATGACACAAAAGGGGGTAAACATGAACAAGCGTACGGATTATCTTTCCTGGGACGAATACTTTATGGGCGTATCGCTGCTGTCCTCGTACCGCAGTAAGGACCCGAGCACACAAGTCGGCGCGTGCATCGTCAATGAAAACAACAAGATCATGTCGGTCGGCTACAACGGCTTTCCGATCGGCTGCAGCGACGACGAGTTTCCGTGGGACCGCGAGGGCGATCCGTACGACACGAAGTATCCGTACGTCTGCCATGCGGAGCTGAACGCGATTCTGAACAACGACGGCGCATCCTTGCAGGGCTGCCGCATCTACGTTGCGCTGTTCCCGTGCAACGAATGCGCAAAGGCGATCATCCAGTGCGGCATTAAGGAGGTCGTGTATCTGTCCGATAAGTACAACAACACGCCGATGAACCGCGCCAGCAAGCGCCTGTTCAACGCCGCCGGCGTGCGGCTCCGGAAGCTTGTCCCGAAGCGCGATTCGATCCTGATCGATTTTGACGAAAATAAGGTATAATTGTTCACAAGAAACAATTGACGGTACGAAACAACGTGCTATAATATATAAAGATCACAAGATTAGGGGGTTATGATTATGGCATTTTGCAGAAATTGCGGACAAAAATTGGAAGACGGCGTTGCGTTCTGCCCGAATTGCGGCACGGCGACAGGGGAAGGCGCTGCGGTACAAGCGCCCGTCAAGGAAGTGAAGGAGCCGAGCGGACCGCTCTTCTGGCGGATCTACATGAAGGCGTTCGGCGCTTTGATGGAGAAACCGTTCAAGCTGTGGGGCATTTCTTTGCTCGGCACATTATTGACCGGCGTATTTGTTGCACTGGCAGGCGTCGCCATCCCGGCGTTTGCGATCGCGATCCCGTGGCTGTTCACGGTTGCGCTCGCTGCGATCTTCCTGAAAGGCTACCACAGAGAGCAGGTCTATTGCTATGAACTGTTCTCCACGATGAAGGACTGGGCAACCATCAAGCGCGTTCTTTCCGGCATGGGCTGGTCGTTCCTCTGGATCTTCCTGTGGAGCCTGATTCCGATCGTCGGACCGATCTTTGCGATCATCAAGGGATATGAATACGCGCTCGTTCCGTACATCCTTGTCAAGAAGCCGGAGCTCAATGCTGTAAAAGCCAGAGAGCTTTCGATCGAAAAGACCAAGGGCTTCAAAGGACAGATGTTCCTTGCAGATCTCGTCGTATACGCAATGATCTTTGTTGCAATCGCGATCCTGTTCGGTCTCGGCATGATCAAGTATATCGGCGTTCTGTTCCTGATCATCATGGTTCTTCTGATGATCTGCGTCGGTGTTCTGCTCCCGCTGTTCATGGGTATCGTCCATGCCGCGTTCTATGAAGAACTGATCGGCGATGAGGAAGAAGAGCCCGCAGCTGAAGAACCCGCGGAGAAGGTCGAAGAATAATCTCATACTAAGCAATACGGCAGTGGGATGAATCCCGCTGCCGTTTTTTACAGTAACGCTTTCATAGCGCATATTACCTGTGGATTTCAAAGTAATAATATCCCGGCAGAACTTTTACAAAATAAACGCTTTCGGTATTGTTTTCATTTTCCCAATAGAATGCACCGCGACGTGTTTGTTTTGCTTCGTTCTCGCAGCAGGATTCGTAAAGATCATTAATGCGTAGATCATCCGAAACACTGTAACAGAATCCGATATCGAAATTGTCGTATTTCCAACCTGAAAACAGGATATAGCGTTCATTGACATAAATCGCATCCAGCTTGTTGATCTCGTTGAACGCTCGCGTTATCCCGTCCGGCGTTTGCTCTGTAACGATGCTGCCGTCAACGCAGGCGAGCGTCATAGATGATGCATGTATCTCAATCGAGCTGATGTCATTTGCTTTTTGCCTGAGAATTTCGTTGCAAAGCTCTTGTATAAACTGATTTCGATCTACTATGACGTCAAATACTACTGTGTTATAACCATGTAGGTTTATGAGTTCAAAATCATATGGTCTGGTAGAATTAATACTGTTATCACGGCAGCCGATCCACCAATGCTCTTCCAGCTTTTCGAACAGAAAACAGTATTGTCTTTGATAATGCAAATTTGAAGCATCGTCCCATTCGCAGTAATCCAATTCAAAGCTTTCGTGGTTTTTATCCTGATAAAAGAAATACCGTATGGTGTCCTTTCCACCTTTTTGGTTTTTGTTTATACATTGAACGCCCGTTTCAAGAAACAGGTTTGTGATATCATGCCATTCTTCGTCCGAAAAGCTATGGTTGCTGCTGTAGGTCCAAATGGAAGCCTGTCCCTCGTTCGAGTTATTCAATTTCTCCTGAAAGGATTCGCTGCTTAATACGATGTTCGCAACCTTGAGGAAATCTTCTTTGTGTTCGTGAAACAAAGCAATCAGTTCTTCTTTGGTATAACCGTTTTGTCCGTATTCGGAATGAATTTCATCCGATAAACCACCGCCGCATCCGACAAAGGAAAACAACAGCGCACAAATGACAGAAAAGAACAAACAGAAGCGCTTCATAAAACCCTCATGATTCAATAGTTCACGTTCGGCAGATCCGGCGGATCGGTGACAGGCGTCCAGTCGATCCCGGAAAGATCCAACGCTTTTGATAATTCGTCGGCGGTATCAAACGGACCGATCACGCTGTCATCCGTCGTATCGAGCGCATAATAGCAAAGGATACGCGCTTCCTTTTCATGATCGGTCATAAAATCGTCTGCGGTCTGAATCCCTTCGAGCAGGATATAGGGTTCCCGAATACTGAATCCGGTCACGAAAAACCGCGGTATCATTGTACGCCACCCGCCTTCGCCGGCTTTCTTTGAAATCTCTATGCAATGCGAATTGACGCGTACAAGATCATACTCCCCATAGAGATTCACGTCCCAATCACCGCGAATACCGCCGATCATGTTCTCCGGGAAAAAGGAACATGCGCACAGTAAAAGCAAAGACAAATAGCACGATATATACTTTAATATGGCGATTCTTTTCAAGGTTCATCACCTTCGTCGAAAAAGTCGTCAAGAGCTTTCAGCGCGCGGCGGTTTGCAAGCGTATTGCGATAGGATCTCTGCAGTTGTCTTGCTTCGCGATAATCCTTGAGCGAATGATACAGTTTGTCGGCTTCGGTGCTTTCAAGCTTATCAGATTCAAACAGTCGGATCGCTTCCGGAACGGCTGCGTCGCCAAGCTCGTAAAGCAGGTAATCGCAGTCGATCTTGTTTCCTTCAACGCCCTGTTCCGCTCTTTGGATATAGGCGTCCACGTTGTACTGCGCGATCCGTCCGCGCACATTCAGAAACGGTACCGCAAGCAGCAGCGCGCAGGTCAGAACAAGCATGACGGGGAAGACCTGTATGCGGCGTATCCATTGCGCAAGGATCGAAAGCAGAAATCCGACTGCAAGCAGTATCATGATGACGGATGTAAACAGCCGCAAAAACGTCAGATCATAGCTTTTGATGTACAGGAGCATTTTTGAAAGTGCAGTTGCGATCAGGATCAATGTCGCCGCCGCAAGCAGTGTATTCGCGATCTTTCGTAAAATAACGGAAACGAGACGGTCATCCTTTCCGAAGATCTGAAATACCGCGGAGAATGCCGCATTGATGAACGCGACCACGCAAAGCTCAAAGAAACCGGACCGCGCATATTCCGCATAGGTGTATTCCGCGGGAAGTACGCCGGAAAACGCGCTCATATAAACGTCCCATTGTGAGAAGAAGAACAGGCCGTAGATGACAAGCAGTGTCAAAGACGGGATCAAAAAGATCACTGCAGGAATCTTTTTCATTTGTTTATCGATGCTTTTGGCTTTTTCCGCAGTTGAAAAGTCCGGCATCTTTTTCTCTTTGGAGGAGCGGAATGCGCTGAACAGCAGCGCGGCGCACGGAACGGAAACGATCAGCTTGAGGATCGTTTCGGGGATATCTTCCCATTGCAGATCGAGGCTTACAAGCTCCTTGAATCTCGCATCAAAGGACAGCAGCGCGATCGCGATCAACCCGAGAACGATCGCGGCAGCAACGCCGATCAGCACAAACAGAATATTCTTGCCGATCTTCTTGGATCTCGTATTCCATTTGAACAAAGTTTTGAAGTATTCTGCAAACGAGATAAATGGGTACACGAATATCGCTTTGATCAGATCGAGAAGGAATGTGCCCGTACGCAGCTTTCCGGTGTGATTTCCGAAGAGAGACAGAGCAAAGATCGCATAAGTGATCAGAACCGCATTTGTGTAGATAAACAGATCGGCGAAGAAGTTCCCGTTGATCCATGCGTACATGGAAAAGATCACGCCCGAGATGAGCGAAAAGATCGTGATAAATCCCGGCTTCGCGCCGCAGAGCAGTCCGAAGATGAGCGTTGCCGCAAACAGCGAAGCGGTTGTGATCCAGAAGAGGAACGCGTTTTCGTGAAAGACCGACGTCCAGAAAAGATAGGCAGCGACGGTCAGTATAATCGCATACACAAAACCGGCAGCGCGTTTTTTCAAGTTTTCATTCGGATTGTCGTCTTGTATTGTCTGTATTTGTTCCATTGTTCCTTCCTTTCTGACGGCTCTGTTGCCGTCGTTCTGATATGCCGAGTTGTCTTATTTGGGATAGTATTGTGATGTTTCTTTTACGGACAGATACCGTTCAATAGCGTACATTGGGAAGATCCGGCGGATCGGTGACGGGCGTCCATTCGATCCCGAGAAGCTGTAATTTCTTCTGACAACGCTTCCACCGTATCAAACGGACCGATCACGCTGTTATCGGTCGTATTGAGCGCGTAATAGCTTAATATGCGCGCATCCTTTTCTTCATCGGAGAGGAACGTATCCGCCGTTTTGATGCCTTCCAGAAGGATGAACGGTTCCCGTACACAGAATCCGGTGATAAAGAATTGCGGAATGGGATTGCTCCAACATTGGCCGTCATGCCGCTTACCGATCGTGATGCCACGAGAATTGACCCGCACGAGTTCATATTCGCCGTAGATATTCACGGTCCAGTCGCCGCGGCCGAGATTACCGATACAGCTGTCCGGCAGCAGGGAACATGCGCAGAACAGAAGAAGACAAATGATAGTCAATATCATTCGTATATGTTTCATATGCACTCCTTAATAATGTTCTTCGTAATAGTAGTAGTGATTAACGAGCGGTTCGATATAAAACGTATCATCACCGTAAGAATCCTTAAAAAAGAAACCTTCGCCCTGAGATGTCAATGACGCGGGATCGAGATCATCCCAATTGGGTGCATGCATAGCATCTGTCTCGGAATAGTAAATACCGTAATAGTGTGTATTGGAGCCCATGCCTTTTCCGCCGCAGGAGATATCGACTATTCCGTTATCATGGACATATACATGCGACACGCCGTAAATTGAAAGCAGATCATCAAAAGAATTTGTTTCAGCCGCTTTCAGAAACGCAGTTTCGTTATCATGAAACAAGGCAATGATTTCATCCCGGTCGGTCAAGTTATCGGGCGCGCTGTCGCTGATACGGGACAGTCCGCCGAGGAACATACCACCCAACTGACAGCCGCAACCGACCGACAGCAGACAGATCATCAGCAGTACAATTATCTTTTTCATGTCAACCTCCATATCCGACGGCGAACCAATCTTCGCCGAGATCGGTCATGTCTTGGTAATAACTCCAATCTGTAAGCGATCCGTTACCGCATCGGTCATATTCCTTACAGATTTGGTATCCAGTATCGAAAAGATTGTTGTTGTAGACGAACCAGATGTATTTTGCAAAGCTCTCGGGAATCTCTCTGATGGATTCCAGCATAGGATCGTTAAATGCAGGAATCACATCCGTTTTCAAACCAGCGATTTCTGCCTGTGTCAACGGCTCCTTTGAATAAACGGAGCAGCTATCCACCTGTTCGTAGCAACGCGTATCATCCCAATGACTGTTTTCTCCTCTCAGTACATAAACGATATTCGGATTGTCAATCATCCAGGATGCCACACGATCGAGCGTGTCTTTTTGTTCTAAAAAGTGTTCCGAAGCGATTTCCGATGAATATAAACCTCGGTCCCCGGAACAGCCGCATCCTAGGACTAGCAAGAAAACCATCAACAGCATTAAAGTCTTTTTCATAATACTTCATTACGCTCCATAAGACTTATCGGTATGTAGCAAACGAATAGGTGTGCCCGCCAATGCGCTCGACGCGAAACAGTCCGTTCATGTTGATAAAGGTATCTTCGCTGAAAATAATACCGTTTTCATCGTCGATCGCAACCGATTGAATGAAATACAGATCGTCGTTCTCATAACGTATATCATAGAATTCGTTTGAAAGCGTTTCCGGCAGGGGACGGCGGGCTATGACTGCGCCGTCGGATCCGATCAAGTCGACCGCCTTGACCTTTGACGATTCCTTATCAACGCGGATGCTTTCAAACGAATACGATTGGATTTCCTTTGAAAACCGGACAATTTCGTTATCAAGATCGTTGTCAATCTGTAAAGAAGAACACCCGATCATAAGTAAGATTACTAATAGAATAAACGTTCTTTTCATGTGAATCACCTTATGTTTTCACAACCGATACTAAACTGCTATTGATACTTTCTGTCAGCAGAACATAAGCTGCTTAAATGATTAAATGGATGAAGAAGAAAACATCCACATTACAAAACCCCACAGCAACAAGATAATACTTCCCAAAACGATAGCATTCACAGAGAGTGCAAAGCCCTTTCGGGGAGGAGAATCGTTATGAGAACGACATTTGCGTGCACCGAATATACCGAACAGAATCGAAAAAAAGCAAATAAAGGGACATGCGATCATAAGAAACGAGAGTATAACAGCGGCAGCAAGGGCCAACGTTCCTCGCGTATGAGACGGGAATGCGATCAATCCTAATACGATTGTTAATACAGGCAAAGCAGCGCAGACGATTCCGAATGCCGCAGCGACTTTGGCGATGATCGGCGTTTTGTCCTGCGCTTCTGTATCAAATGCCTTACTCTGCGTGTTCATCGGTCATATTCCTCCGAAAGATCGATGACCGAGGTGAAGCTGTTCCAATGGCCGGGGTCCTTATCCTTCTCGAAAACAAGGATATCGCCGACTTCGCAATCCAGCGCTTTGCAGATCGCGTCGAGGGTGGAGAAGCGGATCGCCTTTGCCTTATTGTTTTTGAGGATCGAAAGATTCGCAAGCGTAATGCCGACTTTATCCGACAGCGTGTTCAGCGACATTTTGCGCTTAGCCATCATGACGTCAAGATTTACAATGATCATAGCGGTACCTCAGATGGTCGCGTCGTTCTCTTCTTTGATCTCGTTTGCGCGGCGGATCACATCGGCGACAACACGCAGAACAACGCCTAAAAACAGCGCGACAAACGAGATAAAAAGCGCTTCACGAATGAACAGGAAGAACAGAGGGACCGCAAGCAAGCCTGCGGCGATCGCTGCCCAGGAAATGCTCTGCAGAAGCTGTACGCTGCGTTCCGTAAAAAAGCGCTTTTTGCGGATACTGTCAAGCAGAAGAAACAGGCAGACGTCGGATGCAAGAACCAAAGAAAGGATCAGATACGACAGGACATAGATGATCCCGGCATGATCGTCTGCGTTCGGAACGGTTGCGACGCGATTGACGCCGATGATCGGGAACGCGACGCTCATGCCGAGAAAAACGACAAACCCGATGATGCAGAATAGATAAGAAAGAATCAGGGAAAAGCGTTTCATACGAACCTCCTTTTCCCTGATTTTACCACAAATCGGTTGAATGTCAATATACAATTATCGATATTCGATATTGTTTACATGTTATTCAATCTTTCAAGGTCGTCCGATAGAATGTCGCATACAGTCCGTTCTGCGCAACGAGCTCGTCGTGCGATCCGCGTTCGCGGATACCGAGCTTGTCGATCACGATGATCTCATCGGCGTTGCGTACGGTGGACAGGCGATGCGCGATGATCAATGTGGTTCTGCCTTCGGAAAGATCGTCGAAGCTCTTCTGAATATCGTATTCGGTCACGGTATCGAGCGCGGACGTCGCTTCGTCGAGGATCAGGATCGGCGGATTCTTGAGGAACAGCCGCGCGATCGAAATACGCTGCTTCTGTCCGCCGGACAGCTTCACGCCGCGTTCGCCGACCTCGGTCTGATACTGATCCGGGAACTGCATGATCTCGTCGTGGATATGCGCGCGGATCGCTGCCTGCACGACCTCTTCGTCGGTCGCGTCCAGTCTGCCGTAACGGATGTTTTCAAGGATCGATCCGGCAAACAGGAACACGTCCTGCTGCACGATGCCGATGTTTCTTCTCAGAGATTCCTGCGTATAATCGCGGATATCGACGCCGTCGACCTTGATCGAACCCTCCTGTACGTCATAGAAGCGCATCAGAAGATGGCAGAGCGTTGTTTTGCCGCCGCCGGAGGGACCGACGAGCGCAAGCTTTTTGCCGGGCTCGATCGTAAGATTCACATGCGAAAGGACTTCGCGTCCGCCGTCGTAATGGAAGCCGACGTCGGAAAACTCGATTTTGCCGTCGACGTGTCCGACCTCGATCGCGCTTTCGCGGTCGACGATCTCGCTCTTGGTATCGAGGATCTCCAGAAAGCGCGTAAAGCCCGCCATGCCCATCATATATTGCTCAAAGAAGCTCGCAAAACGCTTCAGCGGCGACGTAAACGCAGCGACATACAGCATAAAGGTAATGAATGTAATTGAGCTGAATCCGGCTTTCCGGACGATCAGAATGCCGCCGACGAGCAGCACGACGACGTTGAACAGCGCGATAAAGAACTCGGTCCCGCTGTTGAATACCGCCATCGCCTTATAGAACCGATCCTTTGCGTGCAGGAATTGATTGTTGCCTTCCTCGAACTTTTCGATCTCGTACCGTTCGTTCGCAAACGCCTTTGCGACGCGCGCGCCGGAGATAGAGGATTCGATCCCGGCGTTTATGTTTGCCGTCTGCTCCTTGACCGATTTGCTCGTCGATTTCATGATGAACCGCGCCTTCATCACGAACCAGATGCAGAACGGCATGATCAGAAGCATCGCAAGTGCGATCCGCCATTCGATGCAGAACATGGCGATAAACGCGCCGATCACGGTAAGCGACGAGATCAGAAGGTCCTCGGGACCGTGGTGCGCAAGCTCGGAGATCTCGAAAAGGTCCGTCGTTGCGCGGGAAAGCAGCTTGCCGGTACGGATCTTGTCATAGAAGCTGAACGGCAGCGTCTGGATATGCGAAAAAATGTCGCGGCGCATATCCGCTTCGACGCGCACGCCGAACAGATGTCCCCAGTAGTTCACGATATAAAGCATGATCGCGCGGACGATGTACGCCGCGAAGATCGCGCCGATGAGGATCGCGAACACTGTGACAAGATGCTGCGAACCGGTCTGTTCGATCTCCGGAAACACCTTTTTCAGCAGATAATTTGTCAGCAGCGGGAAAGCGACGTCGATGCCCGCGACAAGCGTCGCGCAGCCGATGTCCAAAAGAAACAATCCGAGATGCGGCTTATAATACCGCGCAAAACGTTTGATCTTATTCATAGAACCATCTTACATGATTTTGCCGGTTTTGTCCACCTCCTAAAACAAAGAATATGTCGGATTTACCGCGCATAATGTAAACCAAACGGAGAATCGGGAGGTTTCTATGGACAGAACAGCTCTTTATCACGATATGATGGAACGCACGCAGGGCGATATCTATTTCGGCGTGATCGGTCCCGTGCGCACGGGAAAATCGACGTTTATCAAGCGCTTTGCCGAGCTTTTGATGGTGCCGAACATCGAAAACGAATATCAGCGGCAAAGACTGATCGACGAGCTGCCGCAAAGCGGCAACGGAAAAACGATCATGACCACACAGCCGACGTTTATTCCGAACGAAGCGGCGGAGGTGCGCCTTGACGAAACGGCAACCGCGCGCATGCGGCTTGTGGACTGCGTGGGATTTATGGTGCCGGACGCGATCGGTTCCGAGGAGGACGGCGTGCCGCGGCTTGTCAAAACGCCGTGGTTCGACGAGGATATCCCGTTTGAACAGGCGGCGGAGATCGGTACGCGCAAGGTTATTACGGATCATGCGACGGTCGGCATCGTGGTCATGACCGACGGAACGATCACCGATATTCCGCGGGAAAGCTATCTTGAGGCTGAGCAGAAATGCATGGAAGCTGTGCAGGAAACCGGCAAGCCGTTTGTGATTCTGCTGAACTCCGCCGATCCGAACGGCGACCTTGCGCTTCACGCCGCGGAGGAGATCGAATCGCAATACGGCGTAAAACCGCTCACGGTCGATCTTCTGCACCTTTCAGAACGCGTCCTGACGAATCTTCTGACGGAAATCCTGTATGCGTTCCCCCTGAAGATGATCGAGCTCAACGGACCTTCCTTCCTGCGTGCGCTGAACGCGGATCATCCGGTCATGTCTCAGATGATCGAAACGCTGTCCGCCTGTACGCGGGAGGTGCATTGCGTACGCGACATCGAACGGATCACCGACGCGTTTTCCGAAATGGAACTGTTCCAGTCCGCGGAAGTGCAGAGGACGGAGCTCGGAACCGGCAGAGCCTGTATCGTACTGCATCCGAAGGAGGGCGTGTTCTATTCGATCCTGAGCGACGCATGCGGCATGACGATCGGCAACGATTATGAGCTGATGAGTGCCGTAAACGGGTTTGTGACGGCAAAAAAGGCATACGACAGACTTTCCGCCGCACTTAATAAAGCGATGCAGACCGGTTACGGGATCGTGGATCCCGATCCGGATAAGATCGAGATCTCCGAGCCTGAGCTGTTCCGGAACGGTCAGAAGTACGGCGTACGTCTGCACGCAAAGGCAAGCGGCATGCATCTCATCCGTGTCGATATCGAAAGCGACATCGAACCGCTGATCGGCACCGAACAGCAGAGCAGGGATCTGATGGCTTACCTCAGCGAAAACGTCAGCGGCGACGATTATCTGAAAACCAATCTGTTCGGCAAATCGCTGTATGAACTGATATCCGACGGTATGCAGGGAAAGGGATCGAACATGAACGAACAGGTCCAGATGAAGCTGCACGGCGCGCTGCAGAAGATCGCCAACGACGGCTGCAACGGAATGATCTGTATTATGCTGTAAAGCCTGCGCAAACTAAGCTCGGTCAAACGACCGAGTTTTTTTATTCGGAGGAAGAAATGCGCACCGATCTTGCAATGGAATCCAAAACAGCCGCAAAGGAGCTTTCCGGCATTCGCGAGACGAAGGAGGAACGGGACGGCATTCTGATCACAAGGATCGACGTTCTCGAAGAGCGCGCCGCAAAGGTCCTCGATAAGCCGATCGGCAGATATGTCACGCTGAAAGCTTCGCCGGAGGACTTTATGGACGGCGATCGTCGGGAGGAGATTGCAGACATGCTTTCCAAGGAGCTCCGCGCAATGGCAAGGGACGCAAAAAACATGCTCGTCGTCGGGCTCGGAAACCGATATATCGCCGCTGACGCGCTCGGTACAAGAACGGCGGAATACATCCTTGTAACACGGCATATCCATATGCACATGCGGGACGTCCTACCGGAGGGTACGCCCGTCACATCCGCATTCTGCGCAAATGTGCTGGGCGTCACCGGTATGGAAACGGCGGAGGTCGTTTCCGCACTGTCTTTGAAGATCCGTCCGGATCTTGTGATCCTCGTCGATTCGCTTGCCGCGGCAGGCACGGAACATATCGGATGTGTCATACAATGCAACGACAGCGGCATAGCGCCGGGCGCGGGCGTCGGAAACTACCGCACGATGCTGACCGAAAAGCTGCTCAAGGTACCGGTCATCGCGCTCGGCGTGCCGACGGTTGTCAGCGCGGAAACGATCGTACGGGAAAGCGGCGCGCAGCCGGCAGAAAATCGGAAATGGAATGAAATGATCGTAGCGCCGAAGGATATCGACGCCGTAATCCGCGATCTGAGCCGTGTGCTCTCCGACGCCGTCAATCAGATGATCTTCGGCGAACAGTACCGAAGTCTTGAAAAATTACTGAGATAAATACCTGTACCGCCGCATACGCTGTAGCGGAGGTGCAGGATGAAACGCAGAAGATATCACAGAAACAAACGCCGTTATACCACAGAGCCAACCTCATTTGCATGGAGCCTTTTGGCGCTCGCCTGGATCGGGGTTCTGTTGATCGCACTTTGGATCATGCCCGGAATCCGCGTCCGGTCTGCGCAGGCTGAAACGGACCCGCAAACAGCTGAGCCGACACCGACGGAACGTGCCGAAACGATGAACGAGGACCTCGCAGAACCGGAAACGCTCTCGGCGGCATGCGAATTTATGACGCTGCCGGCGATCAACGCGCTGCGTTCGGACGAGCCGACGATTCTCATCTACCATACGCACACGACAGAGGCGTATACGCAGACGGAAACGGACCGATACAAAGAAAACGGCAAGTGGCGGACAAGCGATCCGTCGAAAAACATCGTCGCCGTCGGTGAAGTTCTGAAGGAGATCCTCGAACGCGATTACGGGTTTACTGTAATCCATGACACGACCGATCACGAACCGCCGAAGCTTGCGACGGCATACGAACGCAGTGTTGCGACCATGGCGCGATATCATGAGGCGTACCCTTCGATCGTGCTGTTCATTGATCTGCACCGCGACGCGTACAACACCGACACCGCCCCGTGCGATTATCTGACGATCAACGGGATCGAGACCGCGCGGTTGATGCTGGTCGTCGGCAAGGGGGAGAAGTACGCGGAAAAACCTTACTATGATTCCAATATCGCGTTTGCGCAGCGTATAACCGAGCATCTGAACACGATCGACGAAAAGCTGTGCAGACCGGTTCGGGTCAAAACCGGGCGTTATAACCAGCATATTGCGCCGAACTGTATTCTTGTGGAGGTCGGGCACAACGCCAATACGCTTTCGCAGGCAAAGGCCGCCATGCCGTTTCTTGCAGAAAGCATTGCGTACGCGTTTCATTCCGAAACGCTCACAGCTTCCGATTGGCTTCCGAATTGACAATTTCCGCGTAAAATGATATACTATCTCAGATTCTCATGAGAGGAGGATTCCGTCATGCATAAACTCCGAATCGCCGTCGTCGGCGCAACCGGAATGGTCGGAAGAATGTTCCTGACCGTGCTGGAAGAGCATGGGATCGAAGCGGAGTATACACTGTTTGCATCCGCCAGAAGTGCAGGCGCAAAGCTGCACTTTTTCGGCGAAGAACATACGGTCTCGGAACTGAAAGAAGACAGCTTTGTCGGCAAAGGCTTCGATTATGCGCTGTTTTCCGCGGGCGGCTCGATCAGCGAACGCTTTGCGCCGCTTGCCGCCGCTTCCGGCGCGATCGTGATCGACAATTCCAGTCAGTGGCGTATGGATCCTATGGTTCCGCTCGTCGTGCCGGAGGTCAATCCGGAAGCGCTCAAAAGCATCCCTAAGGGGATCGTTGCCAATCCGAACTGCTCCACGATTCAGGCGGTCGTTCCGCTGAAGGTGCTCGATGACGCGTTCCGGATCAAACGGATCGTCTATTCGACTTACCAGGCGGTATCCGGCGCCGGACAGAAGGGATATCAGGATCTTGAGGACGGACTTTGCGGCGCGCTTCCGAAGAAGTTCCCGCATCCGATCGCAAATAATGTCATTCCGCACATCGACGTGTTCCTCGACAACGGCAATACCAAAGAGGAACAGAAGATGATCAACGAGACCCGGAAGATCCTGTCGCGTCCGGATCTGCGGATCTCCGCGACCTGCGTGCGCGTGCCGGTCTATCACGGGCACAGCGAAAGCATCAACGTGGAGTTTGAACGTCCGTTCGAGCTTTCGGAAGTCTTTGCTTTGCTTGAAAAAGCCGAGGGGATTATCGTTCGCGACGATCCGAAGAACAACGTCTATCCGATGCCGATCGAAGCGGCCGGCACAGACCCCGTCTATGTCGGAAGGATTCGCCGCGACGATTCCGTAGAAAACGGACTGAATTTCTGGTGCGTTGCAGACAATATCAGAAAAGGCGCTGCGCTCAATGCAGTGCAGATCATGGAACGATTGATAAAGGGGGAGAACAAATGAGCATTTTTACCGGTTCGGCAGTCGCTTTGATCACGCCGTTTCACGACGGCGCCGTGGATTATACCGCGCTGACGCGTCTCATAGAACTTCAGATCGCATCCGGCACCGACGCGATCGTCGCACTCGGCACGACCGGCGAAGCCGCAACGCTGATGCAGGATGAGCGGGAAGAGGTCATTCGGTTTGTGGTGGAACGTGTTTCCAACCGCATTCCCGTCATTGTCGGCACGGGCAGCAACAACACCGAGGACGCGATCCAGAAGAGCCGCTTTGCGGAAGCGGTCGGCGCCGACGGGCTTCTCATCGTCACGCCGTTCTACAACAAGACCACACAGGAAGGTCTTTTGGCGCATTACAGCTCGATCGCCGAGCAGGTGCGTCTGCCGATCATCCTATACAATGTTCCATCCCGGACGGGGCTCAACATCAAGCCCGAAACGGTATCAAAGCTCGTTCGGTCCTGCGAGAACATCGTCGGCATCAAGGAAGCCAGCGGCGACATCAGCCAGATCACAAAGCTTGCGGCGATCTGTCCGGACTGCGATATCTATTCCGGTAACGACGACCAGGTCGTTCCGATCCTGTCGATCGGCGGCAAGGGCGTGATCTCCACGATCGCGAACATCCATCCGGAAGCGATGCACCAGATGTGCAAGGAATACGCCGACGGCAACGTCGAAGAAGCGAGGCGTCTGCAGCTCGCATTGCTGCCGCTGCAGGAAGCGGCGTTCTGCGAGGTCAACCCGATCCCGATCAAGACGATGATGGGACTTTTGAAGCTCTGCGATCCCGAGGTGCGTCTGCCGCTTGTGCAGCCTTCGCTGGAGCACTATGAGCTGATGGAGAACACGCTGCGCGAGTACGGCATGCTGTGAGGAAAAGCCCGTGAAAAAGCTATTGATCAACGGGATCGGCGGACAGATGGGGCATGCGCTCATGAAGGCGGTCTCCGACGCCGACAGCGGATTTGAAATCGTGTGCGGCGTCGATCCGTTCTGCAAAACTGCGCTTCCGTTTCCGGTCTATGCATCTGCGTCCGACGTGAGCGAACCGGTCGACGCCGTGATCGACTTTTCCGTCCCGAAGGCGACGGAGGAGATTCTTGCATTTTGCCTGCGAACAAAGACGCCTGCCGTGATCTGCACGACGGCGCTTTCCGACGAGCTGATCGCAAAGATTTCTGAGGCGAGCAAGCAGATCCCGGTCTTCCGTTCCGGCAATATGTCGCTCGGCGTCAATCTGATGCGCGTTCTTCTGAAACAGGCGCGGCAGACGCTCGGCGACGCGTTCGACATCGAGATCGTCGAGACGCATCACAACCGCAAAAAGGACGCGCCGAGCGGTACGGCGCTGATGCTCGCGGACGCGATCCGCGAAGCGGACGGCACGGATCACCCGTATGTATTCGGAAGAAGCGAAAAGGATCGCCGCAGAGAACCCGGCGAAATCGGATTCCACAGCATCCGCGGCGGTACGATCGTCGGTCAGCATGAGGTTCGTTTTATCGGACAGGATGAGGAGATCTCCATTCGGCACGAAGCCTATTCCAAACAGGTGTTTGCATCGGGCGCGCTGAAAGCTGCCGCGTTTCTTCTGACAAAGCAGAACGGACTGTTTACGATGGAGGATCTTGTTTCCGAGCTGCTTCACTGAATCATGTGCGAAGGACGGCGTACAGCCGTTCTTTTTGTTGCGTATTTGTTTTGTTTTGTGTTATAATGTATTGAAATGTATACTGTGTGAATGACAGGGAGGACCCGTGAAACCGTTCGTTCATCTGCATGTCCATACCCAATACAGCCTGCTGGACGGCGCGTCGCGCATTCCGGAGCTTGTGAAGCGCGCAAAAGAACTCGGACAAACGGCGCTTGCGATCACCGATCACGGCGTGATGTACGGTGTGATCGACTTTTACCGTGCCTGCAAGGCGGAAGGGATCAAGCCGATTCTCGGCATGGAGACCTATGTCGCAAAGGGCAAATATGACGCGCAGGACGCAAAGGACAGGGATTCCGCGCATCTCATACTGCTTGCAAAGAACGAGACCGGCTACAAAAACCTCATGCTGCTTTCTTCCGAAGCGTTCATTCACGGATTCTATTATAAGCCCCGCATCGACTACGATCTTCTGCGCGAGCATCACGAAGGTCTGATTTGTCTGTCCGCCTGTCTTGCGGGCGATATTCCGCAGTCTTTTCTGCGCGGGCAGGATGCACGGGCATATGAGATCGCACGCATGCTCAAGGAGATGTTCGGCGAGGATTTCTATATCGAGCTGCAGAACCACGGGATTCCGGAACAGCTCGAGGTCCTTCCGAAGCTTCGCACGCTTGCTGAAACGCTCGGCATCAAAACGGTCGCAACGAACGACATCCATTATGTACAAAGGGACGACGCGGACGCGCAGGACGTTCTTTTGTGCATCCAGACGCAGCGCTTTGTCGACGAGCCGGACCGCATGCGGATGGAGACCGATCAGTTCTATCTGAAATCATACGATGAAATGGCAGCAGCGCTGCCGGACGATCCCGACGCGCTCGACACGACCAACGAGATCGCCGAAAAGTGCAATGTGGAGATACAATTCGGCGTTCGCCGCCTGCCGCATTTTACTGCGCCGGACGGAATGGATAACGACGTTTTTCTGCGCAAGCTCTGCGACGAGGGTATGCAGCGCAAAATGCCGAACGCCGGCAAGGAAGCGCACGATCGGCTCGAATACGAATTGTCCGTCATCGAAAAGATGGGCTTCGTCGATTATTATCTGATCGTTTGGGACTTCATTCATTATGCCAAAACGCACGGGATCATGGTCGGTCCCGGCAGAGGAAGCGGCGCGGCGTCGCTTGCCGCGTATTTCCTCGATATCACAGACGTCGATCCACTGAAATACAATCTGCTGTTCGAGCGATTCCTCAACCCGGAACGCGTTTCCATGCCGGACTTCGACGTCGATTTCTGTTATGAGCGCCGCCAGGAGGTCATCGACTACGTCGGCGAAAAATACGGCGAGGGACACGTCGCGCAGATCATCACGTTCGGAACGATGGCGGCGAAGGCGGTCGTCCGCGACGTTGCGCGCGTTCTGCGCGTGCCGTATGCCGATGCGGACAAGCTCGCGAAGCTGATCCCGAACGTGCTGAAGATCACGCTGTCCGATGCGATCCAGATGAATGCAGAGCTCAAGGCGCTATACGACAACGACGAAACGATGCGCCGTGTGCTCGATCTTTCGATGAAGCTTGAAGGTCTTCCGCGCCACAGCTCCACGCATGCGGCCGGCGTTGTGATCTCCGGCGTTCCGCTGAACACGGTCGTTCCGCTGACCAGCAACGAAGGCGCGCTCACCACGCAGTTCCCGATGACGACGCTTGAGGAACTCGGACTTCTCAAGATGGACTTTCTGGGATTGAGGACGCTGACCATCATCCGCGACGCGCTCGATTTCATCCGGCAGGAAGGCAAGCCTGTTCCGGACTTTTCCAAAAACGATTTCGACGATCCGGGCGTTTGGCAAATGATTGCATCCGGCGATACGGACGCCGTGTTCCAGTTGGAATCCGGCGGCATGCGTCAGTTCATGATGCAGCTTCGTCCGGACTGTTTTGAGGATCTGATCGCAGGCATTTCCCTGTACCGACCGGGCCCGATGGAGCAGATCCCGCGCTATATCCGCGGCAAGCACGAGGGCAATATCGAATACGCGCATCCGCTGATGGAGCCGATCCTCAAAAACACCTACGGCTGCATGGTCTATCAGGAACAGGTCATGGAGATCGTGCGTTCGCTCGCAGGCTACAGCTACGGGCGAAGCGATCTTGTCCGCCGTGCGATGTCCAAAAAGAAGCACGACGTCATGGCAAAGGAACGCACGTTCTTCGTTTACGGTACCGAAGGCGTCGACGGCGCGATCAAGCGCGGCGTGCCGGAGGACGTTGCAAACCATATCTTCGATGAGATGATGGACTTTGCGTCCTACGCGTTCAACAAAGCACATGCCGCATGCTACGCGGTCGTGGCGTACCGGACCGCATATCTGAAGCATTACTATCCGACCGAGCTGTTCGCGGCGACGATCAACGGCTATCGGCAGAATACAGACAGCGTCGCGGCATACGTCTATTCCGCGCGAAAGCTCGGTATTCAGATCCTGCCGCCGGACGTCAACAAGTCCATGGCACTCTTCAATGTCGAGAACAACGCGATCCGCTTCGGGCTTTCCTCCGTGCGCAACGTTTCCGAAAACGTCATGCGCGACGTCGTTGCGGATCGGAAGGAAAAGGGACCGTTCAAAAACTTTGAGGACTTTGTGAACCGTACGCACGGTCTCAACAAGCGCATGCTCGAAGGTTTGATCTCCGCCGGATGTTTTGACGAGATGGGCTATACGCGAAGCAGTCTGCTTGCCGTTTATGCGCAGGCGCTTGACGCGGCGCAGCGTGCGCAGAAAACGCGCGAATCCGGTCAGCTTTCGCTTTTCGATCTGGACGGCGGCAGCGAGATCTCCGCACAGACAACGCTGGCGATCCCGCATTTACCGGAGCTTTCACATTCCGTACTGCTTGCAAAGGAACGCGAAGCGACCGGTCTGTATCTGTCCGGGCACCCGCTTGACGCGTTCGGCTCGGCTTTGGAACGGCTGCCGTATACGGTCGCGCAGCTTGCGGAAGCGGACGGCTCCGGCGAAATCAAGGACGAGATGCTTGTGACAGTCGGCGGAATGCTGAGCCAGTGCAAACAGCGCCCGACCAAAAGCGGCAACGGGCTGATCGGTCTCGGCGTGCTCGAAGGGCATTCCGGTACGATCGAGCTGATGTTGTTCCCGAAAACGCTGCAGGCTTGCTCCGGACAGTTCTACGACGAAAACATCGTTGAGATTTCCGGACGCATCTCGATCCGTGAGGACCGTGCAAACTCGATCCTTGTCGATTCTTTGAGTTCGCTCAAAGACGCCCTGCAGAAGCTGTATATCCGTCTTCCGTTCATGGACGCCGAGCAGCAGAAGCGCGTACGCCGCATCACCCACGCATACCCCGGCGGCACGACGATCGTCCTGTTTGATACGGCAAAGAAGATCGCAAAAGGCGCGCCGAAGGAATGGGGCGTCAACCCGAGCGAATCGCTTCTGCGCGCGCTGAAAGCCGAGTTCGGGGAGGAGAATGTGGTGCTGAAATGAAACAGACCAATCCGTTTCAAAAGAATCAGGAGCTGACGCTCGAAATCACGGGCGTGACAAGCGAGGGACAAGGCGTCGCCCGGTGCGAAGGCGTTGCGTTCTTCGTTCCGTTTGCGCTGCCCGGAGAGACCGTAAAGGCGCATATCATCAAGGTCGAAAAGAAATACTGCATTGCAAAAGCCGTCGAGCTTTTGGAGCGGTCCCCGCACCGCGTCGCGCCGATGTGCGAAGCGTATGAAAAATGCGGCGGCTGTGCGCTTATGCATATGGACTATGCGGAACAGCTCAAGACCAAAACGCAGATCGTGAAGGACTGTCTCGAACGGCTCGGCGGGTTTGCCGATATCGAAGTACAGGACACGATCGGCATGGACGATCCAAAGCGTTACCGCAATAAAGGCAGCTTTCCGATCGGATTCGTCGACGGCACCGCTGTGTTCGGATTCTATGCGGAACGCAGTCACCGGCTCATTCCGCTCTTTGACTGTCCGATCGAAGACGCGCGCATCACGGCGCTTGCAAGGACTGTGACCGAATGGGCGAATCGCAACCATGTCCGCGTCTATGACGAAACGACGGGGAAGGGGTACTTACGCGCCTGCGTGATCCGCATCACTTCGACCGGTGAACGCATGGTCGCGGTCGTAACCAAGGGCGAGCTTCCGGCAAAGGATTCGCTCGTCAAAATGCTCGACGTCGAATCGCTGTACCATAACCGCAACGACCGGAACACGAACGTCCTCTTCGGCGACCGATTCACATTGTTAAAAGGCAAGCCGCAGATCACGGAACGGCAGGGCGATCTTCACTTTGCCGTCAGCCCGCAGAGCTTTCTGCAGGTCAATCCGGAACAGACAAAGAAGCTTTACGATACCGCGATCCGTTTGCTGAATCCCAAGCCGGATCAAACGGTCGCGGACGTTTACTGCGGGATCGGCACGATCTCGCTTGCGATCGCAAAGCACGCTGGAAAGGTCGTCGGGATAGAATGCGTCCCGGAGGCGATCGAGGACGCGAAGAAGAATGCCGCAGCAAACGGGATCGGCAACACCGAGTTCCTCAGCGGCCTTGCCGAGGACGTGCTTCCGAATCTCGTTAAGAAAGGCATGCGTCCGGACGCGATCGTGATCGATCCGCCGCGAAAGGGGTGCGAGGAGCAGGTCCTTTCGGCGATCGACGAAAGCGGCGTGGACCGCGTCGTCTATGTGTCCTGCAATCCGGCAACGCTTGCGCGCGATGCGAAGATCCTTTCAAATTTCGGCTTCCGGATCGAACACGTCCAGCCGGTCGACATGTTTCCGCATACGCAGCATGTTGAGACGGTTGTTTTATTATGTCGGAAAAATATCGACGATCATCTGGAGTTTACATGGACCGATGAAGAGTTCGGCAATAAGGGCAGAAAAGCCACTTATGAAGAGATCGCAGCCTATGTTCAGGAAAAGCACGGGCTGCATGTCAATAATCTGAATATCGCACAAATAAAGCGTAAGAGTGGTATAATTGAGCGACAGAATTATAATCTACCAAAGTCGGAAGATTCCAGGCAGCCACACTGTACTTCTGAGAAGGAAGCTGCCATTATAGATGCGTTCAATCATTTCAAGATGATATAAAGGGAGTGTATGTTTGAGTAATCGAGCACAATTAACAGGAGCGAAGTTTGGAAAACTTACCGTATTGGGGCGTGGAGAGGATTATATTTCTCCTTCAGGCTCCCATTTGCTGCGCTGGAAATGTCAATGTGAATGCGGTAATACTATAAATGCCACCACATCTCAGCTAAAAAGGGGATTATCTTCCTGTGGTTGTGTATCAAGACGCGAAGACTTGACTGGGAGACGCTTTGGCAAGCTTGTTGTGCAGTATGCAGTTGACGATTATGTGTCTCCAAAAGGATCTCATATGTCCAAGTGGCACTGTAAATGTGATTGTGGAAATGAGATTGATATAATAGGGATGAGCCTTAAGAACGGTGATACAAGTTCATGTGGCTATTGCAAAAGAAGCAGACAATTGAGAGAATCTGTTGTAATTGATTATTCTGGTCAGACGTTTGGTGATTTATATGTCATAAGCAAAATCCCCGACAGTCATCCGCCAAAGTATATATGTAAATGTTCTTGTGGTCGTGAAGTTGAAGTGTTTCAGAAGAACCTTACTTCAGGCAAAAAGACTCATTGTGGCTGTAAAACAGTCAGACAAAAATTTACCAGGCCAGATATTAAGGCGAAAGAGTATGTTGGCAAGAGAATAGGTAAATTGACTGTTATTGAAGAATTAAAGCCACATATTACGCCTAATGGATCAAAACAACGAATAGTAAAATGCCAGTGCGACTGTGGCAATGTGTTTACGATACGGCTTGCTTCTGCGGTAAAGAATCAAAAATGTAAAGAATGCTTGGATAAAGAACGCAGAATTGATATTACTGGTAAGCGCTTTGGTAAACTGGTTGTTCTTTCCATGGCCGATGATTATATTTCTCCCTCTGGACATAGGTTGTCGAGATGTATTTGTCAATGTGATTGTGGAAATGTAACAATTGTTAATATGAGTGGCCTCGTTACAGGATCGACTCAGTCTTGTGGATGTTTGCAAAACACAGCAGGACTATTAAAAGATAATCCTGAATTAGTTGCCAAATACGATTTCGATAAGAACAAAGAAATAGGATTGGATTTTGAGAAACTTACTGCTAGATCATCATTGAAAGCATGGTGGAAATGCAACGAGTGTGGTAATAGTTGGTTTGCCACCATAGCAAGCCAGAATGATAAAGTTGAGCATGGGTGCCCATATTGTTCTGGCAGATTAGTGATTAAGGGAAAGACCGATCTTCAGACGTTGTTTCCTGAGATTGCAAGAGAATGGGATTATGAAAAGAACGGAGATTTATCGCCAAGCGATATTTCATCTAAGAGCAGCCTAAAAGTATGGTGGAAATGCAACGAAGGACACGAATGGAAAGCTACTGTTGGGAACAGAACACACAACAATTCTGGCTGTCCAAGATGCAATCTTGAAAATGTAAATTCATTCTGTGAACAAGCAGTCTATTTCTATGTTAGGAGGGCATTTCCAGATGCTATAAACGGGGATCATCATTTGGATATTGAACTAGATATTTTTATTCCATCACTTCATTATGCCATTGAATATGACGGAGAAGCATGGCATCATTCTGAAAAAAGAAAAGCAAATGATGAGAATAAAAATCGACTATGTGCGGATGCTGGTATAAAGCTCATTAGAATTCGTGAACCAAAGTTGCCCGAAGTAGATGACTGCGTTATTATTCACAGATCTGATTCTACCAGAAGTGAATCGTTAAATAATGCTATACATGAACTGTTGGTGCTGCTGGGAGTATCAAGTATTGATGTTGACACGGACAAAGATAGTAGCTTGATTCTTGATCAATTTGCTACGAAAAAGTATGAGAACAGTCTGGTGTGCTGTTACCCTGATGTTGCGTCGGAATGGCACCCAATAAAAAATGGAAATATGACGCCCGATAGGATCAGCAAAGCTTCCAACAGAGTCGTTTGGTGGTTAGGCAAGTGTGGCCACGAATGGCAAGCAATAGTAAGTGAAAGAACGATGCCCACCAGATCTCGTAAAGAAGGTGGGGTTCGAAAGGCTTATGGATGTCCATATTGTAGTGGAAAAAGAATTCTAATTGGTTTTAACGATTTGCAGACAAAATATCCTGGAATAGCTGAAGAATGGCATTCTGTGAAAAATGGAGATCTGAAGCCAACTGATATTACGCCTGGAAGCGGTAAAAAGGTATGGTGGTTGGGTAAATGTGGTCACGAATGGCAATCATCACCAAATAAGCGATGTAACGACAATAGGCAATGTCCTATATGCTATAAGGAAAAGAGAAGCCCTGCTGTTATCTGTATTGAGACGGGACAAGTTTTTCAGAGCGGAATAGAAGCGGCTAAAGCATTGGGATATGACAGCGCGAGTCATATTTACAAATGTTGTCGAAACAAAGCCAATATTGCCTATGGATATCATTGGAAGTTTAAAGACGAAGAAGATCAATCTATAAACTGAAAGAAATGGACGCCGATCACGTTACCGTATGGAGCAATGGCGGAGCGACGGATATAAGCAACTGCACCATGCTTTGTGCCACACACAATAGAGCAAAGGGAAAAAATAACTGATAGTATCAATGTTAATGGAGATGCCGAATCAATCGGAGGATGAGGGACAATGGTATTTGATCCGAAGACAAACAGGTTTCCGTATCCGACGGAAACGGACAGGCACTATCTTGAGGTGCACAAAAACCGCGGGATCGTGTTCGATACGGAGTATCCGTATATCGACCGCAGCAGATCGTTTCGATTCAAGCAGAGCCTCATACGTCTGCTGCTGAATACGATCGTTTTTCCACTGGCAAGGATCCGGCTGGGGCTAAAGATCGAAGGACGAGAGAACATCAAAAAGCATCGCGATGTTTTGAAGAACGGCGTCGTTTCGATCGCAAACCACGTCCATATGTGGGACTATATCGCCGTGATGCGCGCGATCCGTCCGTTCCGTTCCAATCTGCTTTCGTGGGCGCCGAACATCAACGGCGAGAACGGAACGCTGATCCGCATGGTCGGCGGGATCCCGATCCCGGAATCCAACATCGCGGCAACGAAAACGTACCTGAAGGCGATCCGCGATCTGCTGCAGAACGAGCACGGCTGGCTGCACATCTATCCGGAAGGCAGCATGTGGGAATTCTACGCGCCGATCCGCCCGTTCAAGCGCGGCGCGGCGCATATCGCCTGCGACAGCAGCAAACCGATCCTGCCGCTCGGATTCTCTTACCGGGAACCGGCGTGGATCCGGAAAAAGATCTTCCGTCAGATCGCAACGTTTACGGTCCGTATCGGCGAACCGATCTTTCCGAACGCCGAGCTGAATCCGAAGGACCGGGAAAGGGATCTGACCGAACGCTGTCACGACGCGGTCTGCCGTCTTGCGGGCATCGACCCGAATGAGAATCTCTATCCGCGCTTATTCGACGATTCCACACGAATCGATTACTATACCGCGACCTACGGGGTCGGATACAAAGGATCACACTGAACGGAGGCATGCTATGAAACAGATAAACCGAATCGAAACGATGGAACAGTACCTCAACGAATCCGAACAAGCTGTGCGTGAATTGTCGGAAGCACTGGAACGCTACGAAGCGATCCAGCCGCATTTCAAGAAGCTGTCCGATTACTACGGCAGCACGCTATGGATGAAAGATTACGAGGACGACGAAGCGGGCAAACTGCCCGAAGATCTGAAGCGCGGCGTTCTTTCCGAGGACGCGGTCTACGACCTTTTAACGGATCACCATGAGCTGATTCTGCGCATGTCGAAAGCGATCACCAAATCCATCGACGGCAAGATGATCTGAAAGGATCCCCTATGAGAACGATTGAAACCGAACGGCTGATCCTGCGTGCATGGACGCCGGAGGACGCGTCCGAAATGTTTGAATACGCGAAATCGCCGCTTGTCGGTCCGGCTGCCGGATGGGAACCGCATCAAACGATCGAGGATTCCAAAGCGTACCTGAAGCAAGCCATAGAAGAAGACGAGACCTGGGCGGTCACGCTGAAGCCGGAAGGACGCGTGATCGGCAGTGTCGGGCTGCATCTGACGCGTGTCGATACCGTGCGTGAACTTGGTTATGTTCTGCATCCGGATTTCTGGAGAAAGGGCATCATGACGGAAGCGGCAAAGGCCGTGATCGATTTCGGCTTCTCGGAACTGCAGCTTGATGCGATCCGCGTCTTTCATAAAGTGAATAACGCGCGATCGAGGAGAGTCGTTCAGAAATGCGGATTCCGGTACGACGGTACGATCCGCTGTTCATCCAAAGGACCGGACGGTTCGCTGATCGATCGCTGCACCTATACGATCGCGAGGAAGGAATGGGAAGAGGGATTGCAGGAAAGCCGATTCTGCGGCTTTGTGCAGAATCGTGCCTGCGAGTATTTTCCGTGCCACAAAACGAACGACCCGGACCATTTCAACTGTCTTTTCTGTTACTGCCCGCTGTATCGGATGAAAAATTGCGGCGGCAATCCGACATTTCTTCCGAACGGGATCAAGGACTGCAGCAGCTGCACCGTGCCGCATTTCCGCTATGATCACATTCTTGCTAAGCTGATGGAGCGCACTGACGAATGATACCGGCTTTTATCGTCATCGGAATACTGCTGCTTCTGTATCTCGGTTTCTTTCTGGAAAACCGCAGATTTGTCGTTCGCAGAGAAACGATCCGGCACAGCAAAGTATGCCAACCCCTGACCGCAGTACAGGTCAGCGATCTGCATGACTGCCGGTTCGGAACCGATCAGGAAAAACTGCTTGCGGCGATCCGCGATGTACATCCCGATTTGATCCTGATCACCGGAGATCTGTTTAACCGTCACAACAAACGCGCGCACAAAAACGCGTATGCTATTGTGCGCGGCGCCGTACAGATCGCGCCGGTTTGGTTTGCGGAAGGCAATCACGAATGCGCGCTCGGCGAGACGGGGGAGCAGTACCTTGCCGAAATCCGAAAAATGGGCGTGCACATCCTGCGAGACGAATATGCAGATCTCGGCTCCGTTCGCTTGATCGGGCTGACGCAGTACGCCTCTCCGCAGGCGCTTGCCACCATGCTCGATGAAACGCGGCTGAACATCGTTATGGCGCACCGTCCCGAGTTGTTTCCGATCTACGCGGGAACCGGCGCGGACGTTGTGCTTTCGGGACACGCGCACGGCGGGCAGATCCGTATCTTCGGGATCGGCGTCTTTGCGCCGGGGCAGGGATTCTTTCCGAAGTTTACATCGGGGCAGTACGGGTGGGGAACATCGCTGCTGCACGTTTCCCGCGGGCTCGGAAACACCATCCTGGTTCCGCGCGTATTTGACACGCCGGAGCTGAATGTATTACAATTTGAAATGATTGAATCAAAGGAGAACGAACATGTTTGTTAATGCCGTAGAAAGCATCAAAGGCGCCATTCGTCCGATGCATATCATTCGCCGTCGCTTTTCGGACAACGCGATCCTGCCGGATATCGCAACGCTGTTTTTTGTCAACGAGTTCGGCTATGCGATCACATCAAAACGCGTTTCTTCCGTTCTGCAGGCTGCCGCGAATGTCGAGAACCTGTACCGCATGTATCTGCAAAAACGATCGGAGCTTCCGCACGACGAAAGCTTCCGGTTCGCTCTGAAGCGTCTGGAAAAGGACATGAAGCTGACGCCCGATTCGCTGATTCAGATCCGCTATGCGTTCATGGGCTGCGCAAAGGGCAATATCCGCATCCAGTGTACGCCGCACCCGAAATACGATCTTGCGCTTCTGCATTTCACGACCGACGACGGATATCTGTATCGCGATCATGTCACCTTCGCATCCGAGCCGCCGAAGCAGGGACAAAGCGTGTGCCGACTCGGGTTTCCGATGCCGGAGTTCAAGAATTTCCGTCTGAACGAAGAGAAGGACGCGATCGAGTTTGCGGACATCGGGAAAAACGGATCCTCGCTGTTTGCACTGGACGGAACGGTGACGCGGTTTCTGTCGGACGGCGAGCGATCCTTTGCCGTCGAAACATCGAACGCCGGACCCGTCGGCATGAACGGCGCGCCGCTGTTTGACACGGAAGGACACGTTGTCGGTATGCAGTCGGGAATTGGCGTGATGCTTTTGGGCGCCGACATTAAGATGGAAGCCCCGAACAAGGAATCCTATGTGGATCACGGAACGATGCATCTTGCGGTCCATACGCATCTTGACGTCATCAAGGATTTCCTGCACGCGCAAAACGTCCTGTTTTACGAGGCATAAAGAACGCCCGCGGCATCATACCGCGGGCGATATCTTTTTGGGGATCAGCCTTCGATGATCTTTTTCGAGGAGCTTGCGCCGATGCGCGACGCGCCTGCTTCGATCATGGCTTCCGCATCCGCCTTTGTGCGGACGCCGCCGCTTGCCTTAACGCCCATCTCGGGACCGACCGTTTCACGCATCAGCCGAATATCCTCGACCTTTGCGCCGCCGGTGGAGAAGCCGGTGCTGGTCTTGACGTAGTCGGCGCCGGCCTGCTTTGCAAGCTTGCATGCGATCACCTTTTGTTCGTCGGTCAAAAGGCAGGTCTCGATGATGACTTTGACGAGCGCTTTTCCCGCTGCTGCGTCGACGACTGCCTTGATGTCCTCATAGACCGTCTCAAATTCCGCACCGCGCAGCGCGCCGACGTTGATGACCATGTCAACTTCCTTTGCGCCGTCACGGATCGCCGCCGCCGTCTCGTAGGCTTTGACTTCGGGCAGCGTTGCGCCCAGAGGGAATCCGATCACGCAGCAGGGCTTGATATCCGTGCCTTTGAGCTGGTCGGCAACAAAGTCGATCCAGAAGGGATTGACGCAGACGCTTGCCGTGTTGTAATGCTTCGCCTCCTCGCAGACGCGTTTGATGTCTTCACGCGTGGATTCGGGTTTCAAAAGCGTATGGTCGATATACTTTGCAAGTTCCATGGTAATACCTCCGTAAGATTATTCCGAAATGGGATAGCGGATCATGTTGTCGTCGCCTTCCCATAACCGTTCGATGTTGTAATACGCGCGTTCCTCGGGGTGGAACAGATGCACGAGGGCAAACCCGAAATCCAGCACGATCCAGCGCGCATCCTCATAGCCTTCCTTCCGGCGAATGGCAAGACCGAGTTCGCTTGCTTTATCTTCAAGCTCGTCGCAAAGCGCGCGTACATGCGTGACCGATGTGCCGCTTGCCACAACAAACCAGTCCGCAATGATCGTCTTGTCTCCGATGTGCAGCGCGAGGATATCAACCGCCTTCTTATCATATAACACTTTGCAGATCGCAAGCGCGTCCGCTTCTCCGAAACGTTCCATCTGACCTCCTGTATCGTTTAGTGCCCGCAGGGTAGCGGGATGAACGGCGTTCCCGTTATCTTTAATATACCAAATACTTCGCAATAAAGCAAGACGCATCATTTCATCGAGCGTCGCGGCGCTGCGGATTGTTTCTGCGCCCTCATAGGATCGGGACGGTTCGATCATATCGGCAAGATAAATGACCTTGTCGAGTAGCGTCATGCCTGCGTCGCCGGTCGTATGCAGACGGATCGCCCGTAAAATCTCCGGATCGTTGATCCCATAGACGTTCTTTGCGCGGTCTGCGCCTGCCGGCGCGTGCAGGATCTGCGGCATCGGCGGTTCCGTATCCGCATAAGGCAGAAGCTTTTCATCCGGAAGATACTTTGCGCAATCGTGCAAAAGAGCTGCAATGCGTGTTTTCTTCGCGTCCGCGCCGAACCGTTCCGCAAGATTGAGCGCCGTTTCCAGAACATAGGCGGTATGCTCCAGACGTTTCGGCTTGAGCTCTCTGGATAAGCGTTCATACATGGTCCGGATATCTGCAGGCTGATAACAGCCCTTGAGATATATATAATGCGCAGCTTTTGGGGGAACCATCCCCGTGATCGGTAATGCGTCGTGAATGCGCTGCCGCACGATCGTAGAGGAGAGATCGGAGACCTCTTTGAGAAGAATGACGTTCGCGCCGTATCGCGCATGAAGATCCGCAGCCGTTTGTTCTTCACCGCCGCTTTGTCCGCCGCGGATCGTGCACACCAGAGACGCAAGCTTTGCGATCTCTTCCGGCGAACGCCAGCTTGTGAAGGAGTTCAGCATATCGGATCCCATAAAGAAATACAGCTCGCTTTCGGGATAACGTTCTTTCAGCTCGCGCAGTGTGTCGACACTGTAGCTTTTTCCCTCGCGCCGAAGCTCCATGGTCTCGACGGCAAAGAGCGGCTCGTCCGCAACGGAAAGGCGGAGGATCTCAAGGCGTTCGGCGTCGTCTGCGCCTTCTGCGAGCGTTTTGTGCGGTGGGATGCGGTCGATCACAAACAGCACGCGGTCGATCTCCAATGCTTCCGCCGCATGCTTTGCAAGGGCGAGATGCCCGTTATGAACGGGGTGAAAGGTTCCCCCGAATACACCGATTCTTTGTTTTTTCATATTATGATTATAGAATACAATGCGCATGTTTGGCAACACTCTTTTTATGAGAATCAACAGCAGAGCGCAAATCATTTTCCGTCGGATCCTGATCGTCTCGGATTCTGTCCTGTTTTCATTCTTAATATGCCTTCCCGCATACGTTATACTGCATCGTTCCGAAAAACGTACGCTCATTGGCGTCCTGTTTTGCGGGATACTCGGCATCGTACTGCTGCTGCGCGTCAGCAGCGCTTCCCGAATGGAAAAGAAACGCAGACAGGAAGCGATCCGTCGCCGTAAAACGGATCTGCTGTTCTTGATGAACGATGAAGCGCTGTCTGATCTGACCGGCAAAAAACGGTTCATTCTGATCCGGAAGGAGCACCCGGACAGATGCGATGTTCTGGAGGCGATCCGAAGGGGCGCGGACGCGATCGGAATCATGGGGTCCCGTAAAAGGTTTGAAGATCTGATACGATCATACAGTCCCGCGGTGACCGTATACTGTACAGAGGATCTGCTGCGGATCGCGGACGGGAAAGAACCGGGGAAGGAGGGAGAGGACGTCGGCACCCGAAAACAGTTCGCCTTTCGCATCGATAAATATCTGCTGCTCGGAATCCTGTTTTTCATCGCTTCGTTTCTGTTCGGATTCAAAATATATTTTCGCGTTTCCGCCGGGTTATGTCTGATTCTTGCTTGTTTTTCGGGCTTTTTGCGCAACCGCGACATGCGTAAGAATTTATGGATATTTCTTGACAATCGGGTTGACAGATAATATAATATAAGCGCATGTATTGTACACTTGTGTACTAATATGAATAAGGAGGATACATGGATGAAAAAAGCAAGAACCATACTTGCGATCATGCTCGCTTTGGTCATGGTGCTGAGCGTCCTTCCGGTTTCTTTTGCAGATTCTGCAAAGAAGCTTGAAAGAATCGGCGACGGCAATGAAGCAGTCCCGGAACCGAACGTTTCAAAACCGGTGTTCCAGAGCCTGACTGAGAAAAAGTTCTCCACACTGGATGAGCGTCTCAACAGCAAGAGCATCTCACCCGATAAGATCGTAACCGCGATCGTCGTGTTTGAGGAACCTGCGCTGAGCGACACTTATACGGCAGAGGAGATCCGCGCAAAGAAGGCGGAATCTGCGCAGAACCGTCTGTCCAGTGCGCATGACACCTTCTTCAAGGCATTGTCGTTTGAAGCAAAGCGCGTATATGATTACACCGCTTTGATCAACGGTATGTCGATCCAGACGGCGTACAAAAATCTCGCTCTTATGGAGAAGATGGACGGCGTCAAGAAGGTCTATATCGCAAACGAGTACAACGCACCCGAAGTGCAGACGCCCTCTCAGGCAAATGCAAACATCATCACCGGCGCATACTCAATGCAGAGCATCGGTCTTTTCGGTGACGGCATGGTTGTAGCGGTTCTTGACACCGGTCTGAATCTTGAGCATGAAGCGTTCCAAGATTACGGCGTCATCTCAGATCCGGTATTCACCGAAGACTATGTTGCTTCCGTTAGCACCACGGTCGAAGGAAAATACATTTCCGACAAGATTCCGTTCTCCTATGACTATTACGACAAAGATGACGACGTAACGGATTATAACGGACACGGTTCCCATGTTTCCGGTACGATCACCGGTCTTGCACTCGATGCAGACGGCGCCATCAAGTTCATGGGTGCAGCTCCGACCGCGCAGCTCGTATTCATGAAGATTTTCGCCGATCAGGCACAGGGCACGAACTCCGGCATCTACATGGCTGCGTTGGAAGACTGCTTCCTGCTCGGCGTTGATGCGATCAACATGTCCATTGGTTCACCGGGCGGCTTCGTCTATGACCCGGAGCTGGATGAAGAATTCGGCAATGTGTATAAGAAGCTCGACCAGGCGGGCGTCATCGTTTGCATCTCGGCAGGCAATGAGTATTCCATGGCACGCAACGCCGCCAACTTCGCAGGAGACGGTTATGTTCTCGCAGATTATGCGGACTACGCAGAGGTTGCAACGCCGTCCACCTATGAAGGCAACGTATCCGTAGCTTCCATGGAGAACCTTGCATACCCGTCGAATGTAATCTTATACAACGGTATGCCGATGACCTATGTCGACAACTGCGAGGACGGCGAACACGGCTGGCTTGACACCTTCGGCGATCAGACAGTCGAGCTCGTGTACTGCGGTCAGGGTACTGCAGAGGAGATCCCGGATGAGGTAGAAGGCAAGGTCGCTCTCGTTGTTCGCGGCAACATCTCCTTCTCCGAAAAGAACAAGAATGTCGCCGATAAGGGCGCAGTCGGTATGATCCTGTACAACAACCAGGCAGGTTCCATCGGCATGCTGATCGATCCGTATTATGTACCGGCTATCAGCATTCTTCAGGAATCCGGTCTTGAGATTGTGGACGGTCTTGATGTTGACAATACCGTCACCATCCCGACTGAAAAGGTTGAGATCGATAACCCGAACGCATGGCTCATGAGCACGTTCTCCAGCTGGGGCACCACGCCGTCTCTGGAGCTCAAGCCGACGATCTCCGCTCCCGGCGGTATGATCTATTCTTCGGTTGCCGGCGCTCCCGATGCATACGAAGTATACAGCGGTACGTCCATGGCGTCTCCGAACGCTGTCGGTTCGCTGCTGCTGCTCACCCAGTACCTCAAGGAAGTCTATCCGGCACTTTCCAAAGCGCAGCGCGCTGAGCTTGCAGAAGATGTGCTCGAATCCACCGCAATGCTTCCGGTCGACGGTGAAGGATATCTCTATTCTCCGAGAAAGTGCGGTTCCGGTATCCTCAATCTTGAGAACGCCGTTACCTGCCCGATTTACTTTGTCGAGCCGATCGTGAATCTGTTTGACGATCCCGACAAGACCGGTGAATACAGCATTCGTTATACCGCTGTGAACCTCAGTGATGTCGAACAGGTCTATGATCTCACGGTCATCGGTCTGTACGACTATGTCACACAGGGATACAACACCCTGACGTCCGACTACCTGCTTAACGGCAAAGGTATCACGGTCGACGGTGCTACCACGATCACGATCCCCGCAAACGGCACTTACGAAGGCAAACTGAAGATCACGCTTGACGACGATGTAAAAGCATATTTCGACGAGACCTTCGCAAACGGCAACTATTTCGAGGGTTATGTCTACTTCACGAATGAGGCAAACGCGGAAGCATCCGGCGATACGCCTGTTTCGGCAGGTATCCTCGGCGATGCAAACCTGGATAACAGAGTTACGGCAGCAGACGCGGCAGAGATCCTTCGCTACGTTGTCGGGCTCACAAATCTCGATGATGTCGCTCTGTTCTTTGCAGACGTAAATCAGGATGGTCAGGTCACCGCTTCCGACGCAGCATTCATTCTTCGCGCGGTTGTCGGTCTCGAAACGCTCCCGACCTACACGCCGACCGGAAAGATCGCGAGCGCGGATGCGCATTTCACGTTCAGCGGCTTCTACGGTGACTGGACGCAGGGTCCTGTTCTTGACAGAATCTGGACGAACAGCCCCGATTACCTGATGTACTTTGCTGCAGAGAATATTTACTATCCGCAGTATGCGGCAGCCGGCTACCTGCCGACCGACCTGTTCACGCCGATGGAAGTCAATATCAAACCGCACATGACATATGGTGTGAATTTCGACGAATATGATTGGTATAATTTCCTTCTCGACTTGGGCATAGATCCTTCCGATTATGGATACAGCAGCGGTCTTTATACTTACTTTGCAGCGAACCCGGCCTGCACGATCATCGGCGATGACGAGATTACCACCGAAGCTTGGGTAGATGTATTCAATACATCCGACAATCCGCTTCATAATGCGATCTCCAATGTGAACACTGACGGTGAACAGTTCCTTGTCGATATGTTCTATTCTGAGCCGATCCAGCTCAGAAATGCTCGCCATCTGATCATGACAGTATCTGATGCATTGACCGGTGAAATCTATTATGTAGACGAAACCGAATATCTCGGCAAAGCATACTTCAACACCACCTCTCAGACCTGGGGTCCGCGCGGAAGCTTTGCTTGGAACGGCGTCGTTACGAACGAACAATCCGAGTACTATGGTGACTATTTGCCGAACGGCACGGTTTGCCTCGTGACCTACGAGACCATGATCGACTATCCGGGCGCTCCTCTGAATACCGAGTATCAGTTCCAGCTGCTTGTTGATACGGAATCTCCGGTCATCACCGAAGCTGAAGTCGATATCGAAGCGAAAACTGCAACGATTAAGCTTGCAGATAACGGTTCCGGTCTCGCTTATGCTGATGCGTATGCATATGACGGCACTGTTTATGAGGACGAAGAAACCGGAAAGGTTTATCTTACCAGCTACGACCTTGGCTATGCAGTTGGTGATGAGGCAGGCGAGATCAATCTGGATCTGTCCGAGCTTCCGGAGAATATTTCGTACGTCATTATCGAAACCATCGACTACGCAACCAATATCAAGTCGTACTGCATCAACCTTGATAACGGCGAGATCATTAGCAGCGAATACAGTCCCACTAGTCTTGAATTCGCAGTTGAGCAGATTCTTGACTACAAAGCGTCTGGCTCGAATGCAATCGCTGAAGGTATTGTCACCGAGATCTACAACGACACGATCTATGTATCGTCTGTAAATCCTGTCTACGGCAATCCTCTGGGTATCGCAATCAACCTCGCGGATAAGACGAATATCGAAGATATCCATATCGGTGATGTCTATCTCTTCGTCGGTGAGCTTGATAACTACTATGGCTGCCCGAGACTTGACAACGCAGAGATTACGTTAACAGAATATGTCAACGAAGACTACGAGACGGACATCGGCGATGCGTTGTACGAATATGTATACTACGATATGATCTACTATCCGTATGTATACGAAATAGGTGATCCCGTGACCTTTGATGAAGTAATGGAGAATCCTGCGATGCATGTCGGTACGTTCTTCTATACTGAAGATCTTGAAGTGATCGGGGTAACCGATCGCGGCGACGGCACACAGACCGTCAGCGTGACCGACGGTACATACTGTGTCGATATCGTTGCAACGATGAATGCAGAAGGTGTTGAGGTTGGCGATCTGGTCTATTACGGTTACTTCGTACCGGTGTTTGATATGGGTACCGTCCAGCTTCGTCCGCTGCAGGATTACAATACAGATGATCCGTGGGTTGTATTCTACGGAATTGAAGGATGACCTAATGCGAAAGGAGCGGCAAATCGCCGCTCCTTTTTTTGTATTGATACCGTTGCTTTTCATCACTTACTGCAGATAAATAGATTTCTCCCTTTTCGGAACGATTCTTCCGACACGCTGAGCGCAGGGAACTTGATCATGCAGCGCATCAAAAACGGCGTCAGCTTCTTCCGGGGGAACTGCAACAAGCAGTCCGCCGGACGTCTGCGGATCAAACAGAAGATCACAGACGGCAAGTTCCGTATTGCCGACGTCGACCGCGCTTTCTGCATAAGTACGGTTTCGATACATACCTTCCGGCAGGATCCCGATCCTTGCAAAGTCCAAAGCCTCCGGAATCAGCGCGATCGAATCGACGTCAATATCGGCGGACACATCCGATCCGCTGCACATCTCGTAGAGATGTCCGAGAAAAGAAAACCCGGTCACATCCGTGCATGCATGAACGTCAAAATCAACAAGCACGTCCCGTGCGCTTTTGTTCAGCGTCGTCATCAACCGGATCATCAGATCATGTGTTTTGGGTTCTAAAAGATTACCGCGCTGTGCCGCGGTCAATACGCCGATGCCGATCGGCTTTGTCAAAAACAGCACATCACCCGGTTTTGCTCCGTGATTTTTCCACATGCGTTCCGGATGCACAAATCCCGTCACGGAAAGCCCGTACTTCGGTTCCTCGTCATAGATGCTGTGTCCGCCGCAAATGATCGCGCCGGCTTCGGCGCATTTTTCATATCCGCCGCGTAGGATCTCATGGACCGCTTCCTTCGGCATGTTCTTCGGAACGCACATAATGTTCAGCGCGAGCTTCGGTTCGCCGCCCATCGCATAGATATCCGACAGCGCATTCGTTGCCGCGATCTGTCCGAAAGTATATGGATCGTCGGCAATGGGAGGGAAGAAGTCCAGCGTTTGCACAAGCGCAAGGTCGTCCTTGATCCGATAGACCGCCGCATCGTCGCTCTTATCGAATCCGACGAGCAGGTTATCATCCTGCAGTGTCGGAAGATCGGATAAAAGCTTTGCAAGTACGCCTGCGCCGACTTTAGCGCCGCATCCCGCGCAGTTTGCAAGCTTTGTCAGCTTGATATCTTCACCCATCTTTACGCCTCCGTGATTTGAATCAGAATATCGATCTCGCCGCCGCAGACCATGCCTGCGTCTGCCGCCTCCCGATTATTCATCCTGCAGATATAGCGTTTCACGCGCGATCCGTTTGTAAGCATGCCGACAGCGTACTGAGAAGCCTCATATTCGCCGAATCCGCCTCCGATCGAGGAAATGATCGTCCCGTCGCGTTTGACGATCATACGCGCTCCTGCGGAGCGAGGCGCGCTGCCTTTCTTTTCGATCAGCGTGACCATGGCATACGGTTCACCAATATTTTCAACGGCATCGCAAAGTGCCTGATCCCATTCGCTGCCGCGCTTTTCCGCATTTTTGACTTGGATCATCTCACCGACGATACAGACGGCGATCTCTTCCGGCGTGACAGCGCCGATGGAGAGTCCGATGGGGGAATGGACCGTTTTCAGTTTATCTTCGGAGTATCCCTGCGTGATCAGATCGTCGAACACGACCTTGATTTTGGATCGGCTTCCGATCATGCCGCAATAGGTATACGGCTTTTGCAGGATCGTGCGAAGGCACAGATTATCGTCCTTGTGCCCGCGTGTAACGATCACATAATAGGCGTTCGGTTCCCGGATCCTGTTCAGCGCTTCCGCAAACGGCAGATTCAGGATCGTATCGGCGTCCGGAAAGCGGTCCGCGTTTGCAAAATCAGTCCGTTCATCGATCACCGTTACACGAAATCCAACCATCTTGGCGATCTTTGCCGTAAAGACCGAAACATGTCCTGCGCCGCAAAGGATCAGATGCGGCGGCGTTATGATCCGTTCGCCCAGCACGCCGTCACGCACGCAGGGAAGAGTTGTTTCGTTTACCGTTTGAATCAGTGATTCATCTCCGTAAACGGCTTCGCCGTCGCGCACGGCAATCATACCCATCTTTTCTCCTTCGATTCCGGTGAAAAGATAGGGGGATCTTCCGTTTTTGATCGCGGCTACAACCTGTTTATACATGTGTATTGCTCCTTTGCAGCATCAAAATGGCTTCGAGTACGCCGCCGCCGATGGCGCGCGCCTTGTCGGAAACGGTAAAACAATGCGACTGGACCGGTCTCGGATCGATATCGCCGCTTTTCATGCCTTTATGGACCGGCGTACCGGTTGGCAGCAGACCGCGGATCACGCCGGAAAGCGTTGCAGGGATCGGCTCGCCGTCCACTTCCGCAATCGGTTCGCCTTTTTCAACCAAATCGCCGATATGACGCCGTTCGATGAAAACGCCGTCCTTCGGCGCGCGCAAAACGCGTTCGGTCGTAAAACCGCTGATATTGCCGGGAATGCCCGTGTTCGGTTCCGCAGTGCCTTCGAGGATCACTCGCCCAAGATCGTGACCACGCATCGTTTCGATCACGGCATGGCAGTCTTTGCCTGCCGTAAAGCCAGGTCCGAGCGCAATGACGATCGGCGCATCGGTGATCTTTGTGCCGAGGTTACGCTTTGCAAGGATCGCGTCTACGACGACCTGCGGATGAAGCGCATTGATACAGTTTGCATCCGGATCGGCGAGAACGGCAATGCGACCGCTTTGATGGATGCCGTCGATCGCTTCGATCGAATCCGCCCGTTCTGCTGTAACGTCTTCGACGGTGAACGTGCCCTTCAGGATCGCTTCCGAAAAGCAGACTGTCCTGCGGATCGATGTGGGATGGGGAAGATCCGTCATCACGATCGGAAAACCGCAATGCGCAAGCCGAACGGCTACGCCGCTTGCCAAATCTCCCGCGCCTTTGATTACGATCATGGTTTTGCCCTCCGGTATGCTTTGATGGGATGTTCCGTCTGCCATGCGGTAATGACGACCGGAACCGAAAGCTGCTTTGCGAGAGATTCCGCTTTTGCAAGCTGTCTCTCGTCGTCCGCTTTGTTAATCACAACGCCGTCGCAGCGCGGATAGGTCGAAAGGACGGTACAGATCATTTCTTCCGTAACGATGTCGTCGACCGACACCCCGCAGATGTCCGCATACAGTTCCGGTCGGTGTGCAGCTTCCTTGATCGGCTTTCCAAGCCCGTCAATGCCGATTACCGCAAGAACGGTATTCGATTCCGGCGGGATGACCGGTTCATGCGATGCGTGCGCTTTCAACGGCAGCTGTCGCGAACCGTCCGCTTCGACCAGCACATAATCCGCATATCGCATCAGTTCCGAAAACGGCTGTTCCGGCATTGAAAGCTTCGACCCGTCGATCGCGCCGGTCGAAACGACCTCGCCCGGTTTCAGTTTTTCTGCAAGGCAGGGGAGAAACGGATACTGCGGCGGGCGAAGGATATGCGTGGAGGTGCACACGATCACGGATCCTTTTTCACGCAGTTCTCCCGCAAGCGCGTACATCGTCGACGTCTTTCCACCGCCGCCGATCAGCGCCGTAACGCCTTTTTTTATTCCGAAAAATGAACAAAGACTCTGCATAGGAACCTCGCTATTCTTTTTGAAGAATAACACATTCCGCACCAAAAGTAAAGAAAAGGGACGTCGCCGTCCCTTTCATTTTTATCGGATCAATACCCGTGTCCGAGGTCGATGATGCTTCCGTCGATCGCGTTGACAGCAAGAATGACACCGGTCATTCGCTTGTCGATCATTTCCTGCATGACCGGTTCGCGGTAATTAGAAACTGCTTTTCCATAGAAAACCCAAGCGGGGATGTATAATCCGGTGCGTCCCGGTGCGTTCTTTTCACGGACACGGACCAAAGAAAGTTCCACGCGTGAAATCAACACATCGATATAGATTGGCTTGTCGTTATGATACGTCTGCGCGTCATATATGATAACGCTCATGTTTTCAAAGATATTCTCTGCCTGTTCAAGCGTCAGCACTGCTGCGTCGCTGCTGATCAATTTTGTTACCTGAACCGGGTATTGCCATGTCAGCGAGTTAATGCCCTTGCTGTCGACAAGGAAGCGAATCGTTTCATAGTCCCACGGAATCTCTGTCTGTTCGAACATATATGATTCGCACTGCGTCAAATATGCAACAGGCGTTCCATACACTGTGCGTACAAAATCAATGAAATATATACAGTCGTCGACCGATCCGTCTGTATTTTTCGTAACATATGTGTCGATCGGCGAAATCGGCACAATGTCCGTTACGTCGAGATCTTCAAGAAACGATCGGCAGAGCTCTGTCGCATCGTAGGGAGAAATAGTTTGTCCGTATGCACAGGTATGATCCTCTGTCGAACATACATGGCAGTCAAACGGCTTATTCAGATCGAGCTTGCGTCCGGAATCGATCGATTCGTTATAGCTGATCCATCTGAAATCGCCTTCTTCCAAAGGATCCCGGTGATATACCATATGGTCCTGAATTGAGAGATCCGTTTCGGCAGAACGACAGATTTGCAGTTCTCCGAGCTCGCCTCTCGTCCAGAGCTCATAATACTGCACGTGCTGGAACAGCGCATACGGGCTGTCGTCGGTCACATTCCTCAGCAGCATCGTTCCGTCCGAGACGACCGGCTTTATCTCTTCCGCCTCGTCCGGCGCGGTCTTGTATTCTTCCTTCCATTCATTTATGCATTCGATTGCCTCTTCTTCATCCATCATTTTATCTTCCGTTCTGCCGGTATCGACAAGATCCTGATAGTAGACGATCATTTCCGCAAGCTCAGATTTTGTCAATCTGCGCGTTTCATTTGTCCGGATGTATGCCGTCTCGCCCTGATAGATCTTGTCAAACAGTTTCTTTGCAAACGCATCGGTGAAATAGTCTCCCTTGACGCGCGCCATCGGGACCTTGCCGGTTTCCGGCACATATACGTCCGCATCGGCGTGAATATGCAGGCGACCGTTGTCGTTGACGAAATCAAACGCATAGCGTTCGTCCATCTTAACAAGCGGATTGTCCGGCATGTCGGCGGGTTCAATGGAAACATCTTCGTTCGCATTTTTCAATTCCACCGTCTCGACCAGACGTTCCGTGTCCTTCTGTACAATAAAATCGTGATCCGGCGTGGGCTGACATGCAGCAAGCAGAAGAATTGCTATCAGTATAACAAAGACTCGTTTCATACAGGCCTCCTCAATAGCCCTTGCTCATGTCGATGATGGAGCCGTCGACTGCATTGATCGCAAACAGCACGCGCGTAAACGGCTTGGAAAAGTCCGGCTCCGTGTATTCGCCGAACGTATATACCTCCTGCCCGTAAAACAGCCATGCCGGAACGTACAGACCGTTCTTGCCCTCCGCGTTCTGCTCACGGATACGCAAAAGGTTCAGCTCAACATGGTCCACATTGACGTCGATATGCGTCTCCCGATCAAAGGACGTCGCCTGTGGCTCATATACGGTGCTGCACATGGAGCGAAAGATGTTCGCGGCCTCCTCAAAAGACATGACTTTGACATTGTCGGAAATGACTTCTGTCACCTCGATCGGGTTCTGCCAATTGACGGATTTCAGTCCTTCGTCGTCCACCATCACGCGGATGGATTCATAATGCCATGGGAGAGCCGTCTCCTCATAGTCCCATTGCTGCTGCGTCAGCGGTACAAACGCAACCGGATTCCCGTTGACTGTGCGGACGTATTCGATCAGATACAGCGTCTTCGTCTGCCCGGACGGATGCGCAACATACAGATTGCAGATGTCGCGCGGAGCGACGTCGATAATGCCGAGATCGCGGAAGAATTTGAGGCCGAGCTCCGCTGCCTCCTTCGGAGAATACGTCTGTCCGTAGGCCTTCGTATCGTCGGCGACGTTCGGTCGATAGGAATCGTATTCCGAATACCAGTGCTGAAACGCGCGCGACCCTTCGCCGCTTTCCTCATACCCGATCATGGTATCAAGATTGCCTCTGGTATAGAATAGAGATGTACTTTGGTGAGCCTTACATCTGTAAACCTGCAAAAACGCAAGCTCGTCGTCGACTTCGAGCTTTTCTTCCTCAATGCCGAAATAAGTCTCGGCAATCATGGAGCCGTCGGCAGGGATGGGTACCGTGGTGTCCGTTTCCGGCGCATTCGGGTACAGCTCCTTCAGCTGTTCAATGATCTCATCGACCTCCTGCGCATCGACCAGACCGGCTTCCGCCCATGTACCGTCGTTTGCGATCTTCTGATAATACGCAAGCTCATTGGCGATGACCGCCTTCGTTTTCGGTCCGTGCTGCTGAATGTACACTTGCTTGCCCTGATAGACGTAATCGAATACCTGCTTTGCAAACGCGTCGGAATAGAGCGTGGGCTTCACACGCGTCATCGGGATCGTTCCGGAGTCCGGCGTTTTGACGTCGGCGTCCGCATGGATCTTCACCAGCCCGTTCTCGCTTGTGTAATCGTAGGTAAAACGTTCGTTGACCTTTTCAATACGATAAGGGTCCACCTCAGCGTTTGTTTCCGCTTCGCCGGATGTGTTTTTCGGATCCTGTGCAATGACGACATCAACTAACCGCTCCGTATCTTTTTGCACAACGACCGGTTTCTCAGGCGTCGGCTGACAGGCGGTACAGAGCAGACAAACAAGGATCAGCAACACAAATACTCTTTTATGCATGTTTCATTTCTCCTTTCTGTTTGTCCTCAGTATATTGCAGCTGCTTTGAAAAGTCGTTTCCAAGCTGTTTCCAAACGGTTATCATTTTGTGTCAGAAAAGCGGATAAAGATAGAAGTTCCGACGTTAATTTCACTTTCGATCGCAAGAACAGCGCCGTGTACCTCGATGATCCGTTTCACCAGCGCGAGCCCGAGACCGCTGCCGCCGAGCTTTTTGGAGCGCGAGCGATCGACCATGTAGAATGGTTCGGTGATGCGTTCGATCTCCTCCTTCGGAATTCCTCGGCCGTGATCGCAGACTAAGATCTCGTTTTTATCGGCGATCAGTTCAACGGTACTGTCCGGTTCCGAAGCCTTGATCGCATTCTCGATGAGATTGACCAGTGCTGATCTCAGCAGATCAAAATCCATCGGGATCGAGTAATCTTCACAGGAAACGGACAATGTGATCTGCGAACGCGCAAGCGAATCTGCGACCGTTTCTTTCACAGCGTCCAAAAGCGGACGGATGGGGGAGGGAACGAGCTCGATCGTGCCTTGCAGCATCACAAGCTGCATCAGCTTTTGGGACAGACGTTCGATCCATTTTGCCTGTTCGTTGATCCTGAGAAGCGCGCGCTGACGGTCCTCTTCCGAAACGGTTCGCGTCAGCAGCGTTTCGCTGTTCAAAAGGAGCGATGTAACAGGTGTTTTCATTTCATGGCTGAGATCGTTTATGAATTGCTGTTTTCGTTCGTTTTGCTCTTTCAATTCTGCGATGCTTTGTTCCACCGCATCAGCCATCGTATTAAAGTCAGCCGCAAGAAGACCGATCTCATCGTTCCGTTTCACTTCGATTCGTGTATGGTAATCGCCGGAAGCGATCGCCTGCGCACCTGTCTGCAGTTTTCTGATCGGGCGTAGTGAGGAAGACAGAAACAGATAGGCAAGGAATAAAAACACTGCAGTCACGCCTGCGCCGATGCCGATACAGCGTATCAGCATTGATCGCATGGTATTGTCCAGTTCAGATAGATCCGTGACCTGTATCAGCATATACGGTTGATCCTCACAATAAACTTCTCTGCCGATCAAGTGATACAGTGTGCCGAACACTCGACAGAATCCTTGCCGCAGGTCTTCTTCGTTTTCATTTGAAACCAAATACGGCTCAGGAGAAAAACCGATGTTGTTGATCAGGTATTGTCCGTTTACGGAGAGCGTACAGATGCCGGAACGATCGGCAGAACGGACTTTGTAAGTCATATAGGTATCATATATCGCCGGATCCGTGATACTGCGGTTTACATTCATCACATTGATACTGATTTCTGCAAACGAGGAGTATGCCTTTTCCGCGGCGTCCGACTGCATTTGACGCCGTACAAGTCTTAAGATCAGCATACAGCACAAAAGAACAGCTGCGGCGATCGCCGCGCTTGCAAACAGCAGGATTCTCGTTTTCAGCCGCATTCAGTCCTCCAGACGGTATCCGAGCTTTGTCACGGCGACGATATTCAGGCTTTGTCCGAGCTTTTTCCTGAGATGCGCCACATGAATATCGACGGTTCGCGTACCGCCCGCAAAGTCGAATCCCCACACTTCATTCAGCAGACGTTCACGGGAGAGTGTACAGTTTTTGAATTTAAGAAAACGAACAAGAAGATCGAATTCAAGCGGTTGAAGCTTGACCGGTTCTCCTGACTGCGAAACAGTACGTTTTGCCACGTCGACGGTCAAGTCCTTATACCGCAGAACATTGTTCAATTTGCCGCTGCGTTCGAGGATCTTTTCAATGCGTACAAGAAGCTCAAGCATTTCAAACGGTTTTACAATATAATCCTCGGCGCCGAGCCGAAGCCCCTTGATCTTGGATGCGAGATCGACCTTTGCGGTCAGATAGAGAACCGGAATGTTGTATTTTGCCATGTGCTCCATCAAAGAAAAGCCGTCCAGATTCGGCAGCATGACGTCTAAAAGCGCAAGATCGAAGGAATGATCTTTTTCAAGATACGAGACCGCCTCGGCTCCGTCGTCAATGATTTTATAATCAAAATCCGACAGCATCAGATTCAATCCGATCGCTTCCGCGATCGCCGTATCGTCCTCAACAACAAGAATACGGTTCTTCATAAATGCCCTCACTCCTATGAACTTATCTGTATTGTATCATAGAAATGCAACAGAATCGTCTCAGAATCGTAACCATTTTGTTATCATATTGTAATCACAGTAAAACAGAGACGTTTTTCGCGTCTCTGTTCAATATCTGTATGATATTATTTCTCGGCTGTCTGCTCGATCTTGCGCGGGGGCTTTGCTTTGATTTTCTTGAGGTTTGCAAAGCGGGGAAGACCGTTCTGCAGCGGGATCTTCGGATCGCCCTGGATCAGCGGAAGCAGATAGTCGATATAGGGCTTTCTGAGACCGTTTCCGCGGGAATTGATCCATTCACGCGGGACCTTACGCTCGGTATTCGCACAGGCGTCGAGGTCGATCAGTTTGATCTCGCACTTATAGTTGCCGTCATCGTCCGTCTTGCGGCGGAAACCGACCATCTTATCGGTAATGCCGTGCACCGCATATTCAACAGCAACGCGTCCGGCTTCATACGCCTCGGAAATATCGGTCTGAGAAGCCGCATGAGACGCGCAGCGCTGCAGCAGGGAAAACTCTATGCCGCGAATCTTTGTATCCTGAAAATGCTGTCTCAGGATGGCTACAAGCGTCGATGCAAGTCCGCCGAGCTGTTTATGTCCGAAGCAGTCAATAAAGGCAGCGTCCGAATTGTATTCGGAGATCAGCTGTCCGGCTTTGTCGTGAATGCCTTCCGATACGGCGATAAAGACTTTCCCCGTGTCCTCATAGATCTCGCGAACGTCCGCGATGAATGCGTCGATATCGAAGTCCGTCTCGGGCAGATAAATGAGGTCCGGACCGAAGCCCGTATAGGTCGCAGCCGCCGCGCTTGCAGCAAGCCAGCCGGCGTGACGTCCCATGATCTCAACAACGCAGATCATCGGCTTGTCATAAACGCGTGCGTCCAGATACAGCTCCATGCAGGTGCTGATGATATAGCGCGCCGCCGACGGGAAGCCGGGGCAGTGGTCCGTTCCGTAAAGGTCGTTGTCGATCGTCTTCGGTACGCCCATGATACGGCATTCGTACCCGACGTGCTGCATGTATTTGCTGATCTTGTTGCAGGTATCCATCGAGTCGTTGCCGCCGTTATAGAAGAAATAACGAATATCGTACTTTTTGAATACCTCATAGATCTTGATATAATCCGATTCGTCCTCTTCATAGTTCTTCAGCTTGTAACGGCAGGAACCGAGCGCCGAAGAAGGCGTATTTAGGAGCAAAGAAAGCTCGTATGCCGCTTCTTTGCCCATGTCATACAAAACATCGTCGATGACGCCGCGGATACCGTGCGCCGCGCCGTAAACTTTATTGATATGCGGATCGTCCAATGCGGTACGGATCACGCCGTAGATGCTTGCATTTATGACAGCGGTCGGTCCGCCGGACTGTCCAACGATGCAATTACCGATCAATTCGTTATTCATAGTAGCCTCCAGTTCAAAATGCCTGTATATTATAGCGAATACCGTTGTAAAAAGCAAGAAAAATGTTCGTAAAACGGCGGTTTACATGCCGATCACGTTGCGAACAACGCCCCAAACGAGCAGGATCGCCACAAATACCCAGCATATTGCTTCAATCGGCTTCGGATTTTGGTGAAATCCGTATCGAATATATCGATAAACCCAGTATACAAGCAAGGGAAAGAGAAAAGGAAGAAGACAGAGGACCGCGGCATTGTATTGAAATGCAGCGGGAAGATCCAGCTTAAGAAGGCTGATCAGCATTCGGGTGATCCCGCAGCCGGGACATTTGAATCCGGTGATCAGATGAAACAGACAGGGGATGCCGACGCCTGTTTTTATGAAGAATACAGCATAAGCGCAGCCGCTCAAAAGAACGGCTGCGCCAATGATACAGACTTTTTTGATCCTTGCGCGCATCAGCCCTGCGCTGCGACCTTATTCAGCTCAAACTGGATCAGGCAGTAATCGACGATGCTGAGACCGAAGATTGCAAGAAGCAGATAGAGCAAGCTGGAATCCTGCGAAGCTTCGCCGTTCAGTCCTCTGATCTTGTCGACCTTCTCGCCCGCCTTGTAGAGCCAGATGTAGCCATAGATGCCGCAGGTAACGATGGTCAGCAGAATGATCATGCCCGCAGACTTGTCATCAGGCGTCTGTGCCGCGGTGTTCAGGTCGTTGATGATGTTGATGAACCAGATCAGTCCGTAGATACCGCATGTCACGATCGAGAGGATGACTGCAACCGCGATCTCGCGCTTCTTGATGTTGACACGGTAGCCGCCGATGACGGTCGTATTCGTGTTCGTGCTGTTGGTGGTTTCTTCCGCGCTGCGTGTCGGTTCGGCAGTGCCGGAGACCGGTGCGCCGCAGTTTGCGCAGAATTTGTTTCCTTCGGGAATATTCGCCCCGCAATTGCTGCAAAATGCCATATGAATGCCTCCTGTTTTTTTATTATTTTACATCGTATATCACATTTAGTCAATGAGAAGCAGAAAGAAATATATACTGTATTTCCTTTATTTCGGCAAAATAGCAACAGATTGGCGGTGTTCCTGTTTGATCGATCTGCAAAGAATGACAACCTGCTTAGCAAACTCATTGGATTTATCACGGAGAACACTGTCAGTCGCCGGTATAATATCGATTGAAATCTATCATATGAAAAAGTTGTATTCAAGTTATAAGTGATATTACGTCTGCGACGAAGTGATATTGTTCCTGCGGGGCAGTGACAGTATATTCGCCTCCCAAACTGCGCGCAGCGCAATATCACTCGGCGTCTGCCGAATATCACTGCGCGGCAATCTCACTCGTCGAAGGCGAATATAACTGAAAAAGCAGCCTTTCGGCTGCTTTTTCTGGCGGAGACGGTGGGATTCGAACCCACGGACCGGCTCATCACCAGTCAAACGATTTCGAGTCGTTCTCGTTATGACCACTTCGATACGTCTCCGTGTGCGTCTTTCGTAGTATAACGCATTCGAGCGGAAAATGCAACTATTATTTCTTTCTGACCGAAGAAAAGAATCCTTTCAGGATCGCGGAGGCGTCTTCTTCGAGAATCCCGCCCGTCGTTTCGATACTGCTTTCAAACCAATGATCTCCGAGATCGACTCTTGATCCGCAGCATCCGCATGCGGGATCGAACGCTCCGTAAACAAGACGAGGGAGACGCATATGCAGCATCGCGCCGACACACATTGCGCAAGGCTCCAGCGTTACATAGAGCGTGCAGTCTTGAAGGGAGCCCAGCTTTTGATACGCTTCTTTCAATACAAGCATTTCGGCGTGCGCAGTCGGATCCTTGCGGAAAGCGCAAAGATTGTGCGCGTGTGAAATCACAGCGTCATCTTTTACGATCACAGCGCCGACAGGCACTTCCGCTTCCTGCATCGCGGATTCGGCTTCTTCCAAAGCGATCCGCATCCATTTGCGATCATCCACGATGCAATACCTCCTCGGTATCGAAGTCCGGATAAACGACGCGGCACAGACAAAGTCCGTGCGCGGGAGCGGTCGCGCCGGCGTCCTTACGGTTTCCGTTATTGATCGCGTTCAAAAGATCCTCCGGCTTGCGTTTTCCGCTGCCGATCTCCAGCATGGTGCCGACGAGGATCCGAACCATATTATAGAGGAAACCGTTTCCTTCAACCGTATAAACAAGCAAATTTCCGTCTCGTGTCCATTCCGAGCGCTCGATGGTACGAACCGTGTTCTCCATGGCGCTGTCCGCGCACTTAAATGCGTTGAAATCATGTGTGCCGATCACATAGCCCGCTGCCTTCTGCATCGCTTTTTCATCCGGCATATAATGCAGATGCAGCGAAGTGGTTCTCAAGAACACGTCGGCATGCGGTCCGAGCTGTACCGTATACCGATAAGTTTTTCTTTTCGCGGAAAACCTTGCATGGAACGACGGATCGCATTCTTCGGAGAACAGAACACGGATATCCGGCGGCAGATGCATGTTCATGGCGATAGCAAACTTATCGGCTGCCATTCGCGCTTCCGTATCGAAATGCGCGACCTGTGCTTTTGCATGCACGCCGCTGTCCGTTCTGCCGGAGCCCTCAACACGGATTTGCTCGCCGGTCAGTTCAAAGAGCGCTTTTTCCAAAAGCGCCTGCACGGATACGCCGTTCGGCTGTACCTGCCAACCGACATATCCGGTTCCGTCATAGGAAATGATCGTTCGTATCCGTCTCATGGCAGCAGAATCATCGCAACGATCAGCGAAGCAACAAACACAAGCGTGATCAGAATTGCAAACAGATCTTCCTTTCGGAATTTCAGCTGATGAAGTCTTGTCCTGCCGTCGCCGCCGTGGTAGCAGCGGGATTCCATCGCAGTTGCAAGCTCATCCGCCTTGCGGAAGGAGGAAACAAATAACGGGATTAGAATGGGGATCATGCTTTTGACCCGCTTGAAGATGTTTCCGCTTTCAAAATCGGCGCCGCGCGACATCTGTGCGTTGCGGATCTTCTCGGATTCGTCCATCAGAGTCGGAACGAATCGAAGCGCGATCGTCATCATCATGGCAAGCTCATGCGCTGGGAAATGAAAGATCTTCAACGGCGACAGAAGCTTTTCCAATCCGTCCGTCAGCGCGATCGGAGATGTCGTCAGCGTCAGCATCGAAGCGCCTGCAACCAACAGAATGATCCGGATGGAAAGGAAAAAGGACTGCAGCACCGCTTCACCGGTCAATTGCCAGAATCCGAGGTCCAGCCAAACATGTTCGCCCTTTGTAAAGAACAGATTCAGGATGAACATGAAAATCAGCAGAAACCGGATCGGCTTCAGAGAATTGACGATATACCGAAGTGAGATCCCGGACAGGATCAGCTCCAGCACCAGATAGGCAAACGGAACCGTCATCAGCCAGATCTTTTTTACAAGGAACGTCATAACGATATACAGGATCATCATGCCGATCTTTGTACGCGGATCGAGCCTGTGAATGACGGAATTGCCGGCAACAAACTGACCGAGCGTTATATCACGCATGCTGTCTGCCCTCCCGGAACCAATCCAAAAACGCGTCTTCCGTGCAGATGGAGGCGGGGATGGGAACACCCCTGCGATTCATCTCGACACAGATCTTTGTAATGCCCGGAACCGAAAGCCCGATCCGCTGCAGCTGATCGGCATTCGAGAAGACGCTCTGCGGCGTATCGTACATCAGCAGACTGCCTTGATCGAGCACAAGGACCTTTGTTGCATGGTTTGCAATGTCGTCCATCGAATGCGAGATCATGATGATCGTACAACCGGATTCCGAACGCAGCTTTTCCAGAAGAGAAAGGATTTCCCGTCTTCCGAGCGGATCGAGTCCTGCCATCGGTTCGTCCAAAACAAGGTATTTCGGATGCATGGCAAGCACGCCGGCGATCGCAGCTCTGCGCCGTTCACCGCCGGAAAGCTCAAAGGGAGATCGCTCGGAAAAGCGCTCCGGATCAAGACCGACAAGCGTCATTGCGTTGACCACTCGGCTTTTCACTTCGGCTTCGTCCAGCTTCATATTCCGCGGACCGAATGCCGCATCCTCGAAGACGGTTTCCGCAAACAGCTGATATTCCGGGTATTGGAATACCATGCCGACTAAGGCACGGACCGTTTTCCGTTCGCTTTTCTGCGAAAGATCGTGTCCGTCTACGACGACTGTTCCTTTTTCGCAGGGAAGAAGACCGTTGAGATGCTTCACAAATGTCGATTTCCCGCTGCCGGTATGACCGATGATCCCCAAAAAACTGCCTTCTTCGATGGTGAAGCACAGATCCTTCAGCGTCGGTTCCAGCGGCTTGCCGCCCTGCGTATAGGCGAATGTCAGATGATTGATAACAATGGACATAATTCCTCCGCAAGCTGCTCTGCCGTCATTGCCTTGTCTGACAGTGCGTAACCCATCGATCTCAACGCATCCCGGACGGATACGGTTTCCGGCGGGACAAGGTTGCTTTCGAACAAAAGATCGGTATGTTGAAAGACCTCTTCCGGTTTTCCGTCAAGTACGACCTTCCCACGGTTCATGACGACGATGCGGTCGCAGCCGGTCGTTTCTTCCATGTATTGCGTGACCATCAGGATCGTCATGCCTTCCTTGTGAAGCTTATGAACCGTTTCCAAAAGCTCGGCGCGTCCGTTCGGATCCAGCATTGCGCTCGCCTCGTCCAGCACAAGGATCTGCGGCTTCAGCGCAAGGATGCCGGCGATGGCGATCCGCTGCTTCTGTCCGCCGGACAGATGATGCACGGCAAACGACGCATACTCCGTCATGCCGACGGATGCAAGCGCTTCGTCCACGCGGGTTCGGATCTCGTTCGGATCGATCCCGAGGTTTTCCGGACCGAAGGCAACGTCCTCTTCGACGATCGTTGTAACAAGCTGATTGTCGGGATTCTGAAACGCCATTCCGACCTTTTGCCGGATATTGAGGAGCACATCTTCATTCGACGTCTCCATACCGCAGACGGTCACGGTTCCCTGCGTCGGCAGCAGCAATCCGTTGACATGCTTTGCAAGCGTGCTCTTGCCGCTTCCGTTGTGCCCGACGACTGCTACAAACTCGCCTTCGTTGATCGTGAGATCGATATCCGATAGCGCAGGGGACAGTGCTTTTTCGTATTGAAATGTAACGTGATCAAATCGTATCATGGATTTCTCCGCATAAAATTTCATATTACAGTATACATTAGGACTGTTTATTTTTCAAGAAGTTTGTTATAATCGGATCGGAGGTGATTTCCGATGCTTACGCGCCTGAAAAACGTCGATACGATCGTAACCTGTGACGATTGCGACCGAGTATGGCATCAAACCGATCTGTGGCTGGAAAACGGCGGGATCATCAAAGTCGGACCGCTTGACCGTATCCCGGACGAAGAATATGACTGTTCCGATATGATCGTTTATCCGGGACTGATCAATGTGCATCATCATCTGTATCAGTATTTTACCCGGAACCTTCATAAGGTGCAGGATTATGAGCTGTTCGACTGGCTGAAAGCACTATACGGCGTTTGGAAAAACCTGAATGAACAAACGGTTTTTTTGAGTTCCTGCGCAGGCATGGCGGAATTGATGCGGTTCGGCTGCACGACCTGTTTTGATCACCATTATGTGTTCCCGAAAGGATCCGGCAACCTTCTGGCAGCGCAGTTTGAAGCCGCAGGCATTCTCGGCATTCGCATGCACGCGTCGCGCGGAAGCATGGATCTGTCCGAAAAGGACGGAGGACTGCCGCCCGATTCCGTCGTACAGACGGCAGACGAGATCCTGAAGGACAGTGAAGACGCGATCCGACAGTTTCACGACGCAAAGCGTTTTTCCATGCGGAGGCTCGTCCTTGCGCCCTGCTCGCCTTTTTCGGCGTCGTCAGCGCTTTATCGGGAAAGCGCAAACCTGGCTCGCAGATACGGTGTACAGATGCATACGCATCTTTGCGAAACCAAGGACGAGGAAGCCTATACAACGGCTGTTTTCGGAAAACGACCGTTCGATTACATTGCTTCGCTCGGCTGGACCGGTCCGGATGTGTTCTATGCGCACGGTATCCATTTCAACGACCGAGAGCTTGACGCAATTGCGGAAACCGGAACAAAGATCGCGCATTGTCCCGTCTCCAATATGAAGCTTTCGAGCGGCGTCATGCGGCTGCCGGATATGCTCGACCGCGGCATTCCGGTCGGTCTTGCCGTAGACGGCTCCGCAAGCAACGACGGATCCGATCTGATGGACGAAATGCGAAGCGCATATCTTGTGCATCGTCTGACTTGGGGCAAACGCGCCCCGAACGGATATCGGATTCTGAAGCTTGCAACGTCCGGAAGTGCCAAGGTCCTCGGTCGCAGCGATCTCGGTTCGATCGAGGAAGGAAAGGCCGCGGATCTGTTTGCGATCCGAAAACGTTCGAGCGATCTTCTGTGCGCTGTCGACAATCCTTTGGATCTGTTCGGAAACGTCGGTTACCACCGTCCGTGCGATCTGGTCTTTGTCAACGGCAGACTTACCGTACGCGACGGTACGTTGGTCAATGTCGACGAAGATGCTTTGATCCGCTTATCGCAGAACGAGCTCAAGCGATTCTTGAGCTGTCTATAAAGAAAAGAATACCCGCTGAAAGGGTATTCTTTCTGTTTACAGCAAAGTTACGTCTCCTCGGTCGAGCGCTGCTTCCGTTCCGTCGTCAAATCGCACAAGCAGCTGAAAATCCCGATCGATCCCGATCGACGTACCGTATCGCATTCCGTCCGGTTCCGAAACGAGCACTCTGGATCCGATCCCGATCAGCCGGTCCCTGTAAGCGTCGAAGAATGTGATGTCCGGCAGCTGTTCATAGTATCGCTTGAACCGCAGCAGCAGCCGCTTCAAAAACAGTTTTCGCACTTCTTCGTCCGGCGCGCATGAAAACAGCGCTGCAGCTTTGTTTGCAATGGGTTCCGGGAAGCCTTCTTCCGGCGGAAACAGATTCACGCCGATCCCGACGACCGCATACAAAAAGCTTCCGTCCTGATTCAACGCGCTCTCCACAAGTATGCCTGCCGTCTTTCTGTTGTCCACATAGAGATCGTTGACCCACTTGATCCCGCAGTCTATTCCGAACGTGCGGACCGTATCCGCGAGCGCAACCGCGCTCATGCAGGTCAATGCATATGGCGCAAGCCTGCATTCCGGGCGCAGAAGGATGGAGACATATAGTCCGGTCCCTTTTGGCGAAAAGAAGACGCGGTTCAGACGTCCTCGTCCGTTGGTCTGCATCGAGGCTGTAAGCACATATCCTTCCGGCGCGCCGTCCTTTGCCAAAGCTTTGACCGTTGAGTTGGTCGATTTGACGGATTCGACCGTATGGATCTTATACGACAGCGTCGCCATCAGTCCGCGACCTCCTTATGAACGTATACGCTTGTGCTTGCGGAAAGCAGCGCACCGTAATCGAGCCCGAAGGAAACTGTATCGCCTACACGGTATTCCGGCGCATTCGTTAAATCCAGGATCAGATGATCGGAGCTTGCGCCGAGGATCTCGATCCGGGGATCCTTCGGCGTCAGTCCGTCCGTGCGGACGTCCTGTCTGCCGATCGCGGCGATCGCGCGCCGCATCATGCCCTTGTCGACATATTCGACCGTTTCACCGAACGCATTCCGGCTCAATGTGCCGATGGGGTAGGAGGGTTTGATTTTGCATTCCGCAATCGTTGCGCAAAGCTCGAACGCATCCTGACTGCAGCCCTCGATCGGCGTATAGGTTCCCGGGATCATGCCGCACATTGCGGATTCTCCGAGGCGAAGATGGTTGATCCCTTTCGGCAGCGTGCCGTCGAACAGAAGCTGCAGAGACGTGCTGTTCCCGCCCGAGATCACGGGGATGGGGAGGGAGAGCTCATTCCGCAGACGTTCCGTGATCGAAACAAGCGTGCCGAGGTTGTCCCGATCCGGCAGAACCGAACCGTAGCATGTCAGATTCGTGCCGGTGCCGTAAAGCTCGAGATGCGGACAATTCTTGACGGTTTCCGCCGTGTTTAGGATCAGGTCCCAATCCTTGAAAAAGATGCCTTCTCTGAGGTCTCCGAGATCAATCATGAGGATCACGCGATGCTTGCGATCAAGCTTTGCCGCTGCCTGTTCGAGTGCAAGGATCGTATCTGTCTCGCTTTCGAGACTGATATCGGATCCGCGTACGATCTCTTCCGCAGCTTCCGGCATGCCGATCCGAAGCATAAGCTTCGGAAGCCTTGTATCCGCACTCCACAGATTCTCGGTTCTGGAATCCGCAAGCATATCGCAGCCGCTTTGATTGATACAGTCGATCACAGCAGGGTGAGCGCATACCACTTTTGACACCAATGCGATCTGTACGCCCTGCGCATGCACAGCCTGTACGAGCGTCTGCATGTTGTGCAGAAGCTTTTGTTTATGAATGATCAGTTTCGGATTTCGTTCCATCGAATACTCTCCTTCAAAAGCCGCAGTGCCGATTCGGGATCTTCCTTTGATAGAACGCCGACCGACGCCATAATATAATCGTTGTCGAACAGCAGATCTGCTCTTCCCGGCGTCGGCAGCAGCTGCATGCGGTTCTTGTTGCAGTCGGCGATCGTTCTGAGAATGGACTCGTGATGCGGCAGGCGCGTCAGCGCGCCGCCCGTTCCGACGACCCATTTGATCGCGGTCAGATCCTTGCCTTCGGCGATCGTGCGCCGTCCCTGCGGCGTATACAGATGCCTGAGCTTTCCCGCATGCCGATCCAGTGCGACCAGTCCCGCCTCCAGGCACAGCCGTTCTGTCAAACGAAACTGCTGTTCCGTTTCCGGAATCGGCAGATACGCTTTCATCACGGCGTCCGTATCGATGCCTAGCTCCCGATCCAGCGCTTCCGTTCCGATCCGGTCGATCAGATTATGCGCGTTGATGTAGAGACCGAGATCGCCTTCCACGGTGCGCTTTGCCTTCGGTTCCGGGGACGTCATCATGGATACGATGTCGGGGGATCCTTCGGTCACCGAATGCACGTCCGTCGTTGCGCCGCCGATGTCTATCACAACCAGATCGCCGATCTCATCATACAAAAGTTGGGAAGCGAGCATCACGCTGCCCGGCGTCGGGAGGATCGAACCGTTGACCATGTCTCGGATATGCTCCATACCGGGCGCGTTGGTGATATGCTTCTCAAACATTGCGTGGATGACCCTGCGAACGGATTCCACATTCAGCTCATCGAGTTTCGGATAAACATTATCGGCGATCGAAAGCGGGATCCCGTTTTCCTGTGCGATCCGCGTAACAATCGTTCTGTTCTGGATATTGCCGCAGTAGATGACCGGCGTTTTGCGTCCGCTCTCCGCGATCATCCGCATGTTAAAGACGGCTGTCTCACGCTCGCCGTAATCCGTTCCGCCCGCAAGCAGGATCAGATTGGGACGCGCCGCGTTCAGATCGTCGAGATCGAACTCGTTCATCTTGCCTGCAGTCGTCTGCACGATGATCGCGCCTGCGCCGAGCGCCGCTGCTTCCGCGGCGCGAACGGTCATATCGCGGACCAGTCCGTGTACCGTCATTCTTAGACCGCCAGCAGCGGATCCGGACGCGAGCATGCGGTCGTATGTCAGCGTTTTTTCATCGGTATGCGTAAGAAGATCGTCAACGGCGTTTTTGAGTCCGATCCGCACGTCTCCGTCCAACACCGTTGTCGGCGCTTTGCCCTGTGCGACAAATTTAGGAGACGTTGAACCGAGACCGTCGAACGCGTTGACGATCGTTGTAGTTGAACCGATTTCTGCAACCAGTACGTTAACGTGCATTCTGCTGTTCTCTTCTTGCGCGTTCCTTCACAAGGAACGTCGCAACGTGGTTGCCGTGCGAGCCGCGGCCGAAGCCGACGTCTGCGCCTGCTGCGCGCGCGCCTTCATCGGTGACCTGCGTGCCGCCCGCAACAAACATCAGCTTGTCGCGTACGCCCATCTCACGGGCAATACGGTCGACCTTCGCGATGTTCTTGTAGTGGATATCGTCATGCGAAATGATGCAGGAAGCCAGCATGGCGTCCGCATTCGTTTCGATCGCCGCCTGCACGAGCTTTTCGGGCGGGACGGAGGTGCCGAGATAGATGCATTCGATGCCGTACTTCTCGATGCCGCCGTGCTTGATGTTCAGGATCTCACGGAGACCCACGGAATGCTCATCGTCGCCGATCGTGCCGGCTACGATGCGCATGGGCTTCTTGTCGATCGCGTCCCAAAGCTCTTCGTCGCTCAAAACGTCGGGAACGGTCGGAAGCTGCAGATCGTCCATATTGATCGAGAACGCAACCTTGCCCTTCATTTCGATGCGCGTCCCTTCAGCGCGGTGCATGATCTCGCGGTTGATGACTTCGCATTCGCAGAGATTCATCCGCTTGCCGATCTCAAGCGCAGCCGCTTCCGCGTGACGGACGTCGGTGGGGAAGAACATGGTCAGCATCACGGTACCGTCCGCAAGCCATTCCATTTCCGGCTTGATGAACTTTGCGTTCGGACCTGCATAGTCCTTGACTTCGTCCATGCGAAGATAAACGTTGTCGGTCTCGTCAAGCTCGTCAATATACTGGATCTTGTCCGGGCACTCGAACGTGCAGCCGCCGATGAGCTTCGCGGGATCGTCGACCGCTTCGGGATCGTACTGCGCGACGTTGTTGTAGCCGTAGTGTGCGGTAACCGGCGCGCAGTAATCAGAGGCGCGCTTGATAACCGTTCCGACGCCGATGCCGCCGTCGATCTTGCGGGAGATGCCGTCGCCGTTGCGCTCCGGGAACATGCCGCTGTCGACAAAGAAGCCCTCTTCGACGGAGTTGAAGTAGCCGCCGAGCTCGATCATGTTTTCAAGGAACAGGATCGCGCGCTCCTTCAACTCGCGTGCTTTTTCGCGGAGATACCCGTCCTTTTTGAGCTCGACCATTTCCATGAGTCCATCCATGCCGATCAGCGCCTGCTTTGCGGTGTCGCATGCTTCGATGTTGTAGATATGCCACGGCACGTTGCGGCCTTCGTCCGGTGTGATCGTGCTCTGGATATCCGCGCTCGTGAGCTTACTGATGACCATATTAAGCACATGCGTGACCGTCGCTTCGCGTGTCGACGCTTCGATGTACTTCGTGTTCATCTGCGCGCGCATCCGGTATTCATGGAACAGGTCTCTGAGTGCGACCGCATACGGCAGGTCCATATGGATGCACGGTCCCGGCGTTGCCGTCGGAGGAACGGTGGACAGACAAATGTTCTTTTTCTTCATGCCGACCTTTGCGGAGATCAGCGCGTTGATGCCGTGCTGTACCATCAGCTCCGGCATGACTTTCCACGCGTCGCGCGCGGTCGCGTTCGCGTTGTGCGCACCGTCGATCTGCGCCATGTCCGCCCACGCCATGATCTTTTTTGATTCGCAGGCGTCGACGAACGAACGCACCATGTTGATGTTGCGGTAAATGACGTTGTACTGCGGGTCCTGATGCGCGCCGTTGACGCCTTCCTCTGCGAACATGACCGCGATATCCGGACCGGCGACGCCCGAAACGTAGCTGTGATAGTTGATCGGACGACCGACTTCATCCTCGATCATATCGAGCGCCTTGCGCTGCGCACGGACCTGCTTGCGCGTGACCGGAACGCCGCCGATGCCCTGCGGCGTGCCCTCGATCAGTCCGTCAAAGTGGCTCTGTCCCGCGGTACGGATGACCATGATATGGTCCGCGCCGTGGTGTGCCGCCATACGCATGCGGCGGATGTCGTCCTCGAACCGACCGGACGCGATCTCCGTCGTGATGACCGGGATCGGCTGCGGGTCGATGTCACCGAAATAATGGGCGGGCGGAAGTCCGACGCTGTCCTTTAAGGGCTTGCTTGCATCCTCATAGGTGAACGGGCCCATTGCAAGTCCCGGAACCGGTTCGCGCCAGGTCCAGCCGCGGCGGCGGGGATGATAATGCTCGAGGTCCTTCAGGATCTCAGCGACGTCGATCTTGGTATCCTTATCCAGTCTGTATTCGCTCATGCGTTTTCACCTCCGAACAGCGCTTCGGCTTCTTCCCAAGCGGACTTCTCGATCAGCTTCAGTCCGGCGGTCCGTACGTCCGTGCCGTCCTTTCTGGAAAGGCGGTAAACGACGTTGCCTGCGCCGTGCTCCATCAGATTATGCTCCATGCAACCTTCGACAAGCGCCTTTGCCTCGAGGGAGGAAAAGCCCATGCGCAAAAGAACGCTGCGTTCGATTGCGGGCGTGGTGTTCTCATAACCGAGCTTCAGCAAAGGATCGATCAGCTCTTCGATCAGCGACCAGAAGCGGGTTTCGAGTTCGGCGTCGGAGAGATCTTTGAGATGCTCTCTGCGTGTTTCAAAGTCGTCGTTGCGTTTCATGCAAGATGCTCCTTTACAAATTCTCTGTTCGTCTTGGTCTCGGCGGCAAGGAAGTCGATATCCGCGTCCGTCGGCGTCTTACCGGTCATCTTAATCGCATTGTGAATCAGCGAAGTGCGGAGATGCGTCATGTCCGCAGGACGCGCTTTGATCATCGACGGATGGGAGGGGAGAATGATGCTCTTTCCCGGGACTTCCTCTTCGGGATTGCCGAAGTGAATGTCGATTCCATTCGAGCGCGCAAAGCTCAGCTGCGCGTTGACATGCTTGCCCGCGCCGGTATACTCGGTCTCCTGTACAACGATGATCTTGTCCTTCGGCATCGTCTGCGAAAGCGCGAACGCAGCCGCAAGGGACGTATTGCCCGCAGGACCCTTTTCCATGCCTTCGAGCGCCGCAAGCATTTCGGTGGTATAGAAGACCTCGCCCTGATTGACGGTCACATAACGATCCATGTAGCGAAGCGGTCTTGCCGCGCTTCTCGGAACGTCGCTGCGGTCCGGCCAGGTCGAGAACGGCATGCCGAAACCGGTGTGACCGGTCGTGAACGATTTCAGATTGAACTGGTGGTCGCTCGCCATATGCAGACCGGAAAGGTTGACGCTCGCCGCGACAACTTCGGCTTTGCAGCCCGCCTTCAGAAGACCGCGCGCGGTACCGGTCAGATTGCCGCCGCCCGCGTTGGTGCAGACGACCGTATCGGGATCTCTGCCGAGCGTCAGCCTGCACTGCTGCGCGATCTCGTAACCGAGCGTTTCGACGCCCGCAATGCCGAACGGCGTATAGAGCGACGCGTTGAAATATCCGGTCTCTTCGAGCATGCGGAGGAACATATAGAACAGCTCCGGACCGACCGTCAGCTGAACGACTTCCGCGCCGAGCGCTTCGCACTTTCTCGCTTTTTCAATGATCTCCGGCTGACCGACGCCCTTGGAATCGAAGCATTCCTGGACAACGATGCACTTTAAGCCCGCTTTTGCGGCGCATGCGGCGACCGCCGCGCCGTAGTTGCCCGACGTTGCGGAGATGACGCCCTTATAGCCCATCTTTCGCGCCTGATAGATGCTGGTTGCCGCGCGGCGGACTTTGAAGCTGCCGGACAGGTTGGACGCTTCGTCTTTAACGAAGATACGGGCGCCCATGCCTTCGGGCGCGCAGGCACGCGCAAGCGCGGTGAGATTTTTAAGCTCATAGATCGGCGTGTTTCCGATCTGAAACTCCTCGGTCTGGATCTTGCGGACGGCGTCGAGCGTGTAGCCGGTCGCCGCCATCATCGCTTCGTAATCGAACGCAATGGAGCCGCTTTCAAAGAGATCGTAGTCCATTCCGACGGCACGCTTCATGATCTCGTTTTTGCGCGCCATGACGGCTGTATAGCTGTTGTCAAGCATTGTTTCTACCTCCGAACAGAATGGTTTTTACGGTCTCTTCGATCTGATCGAGCTCCGGTACATAATCGCCGAAGTTATGCTTAAAGGAGGGATTGACGGCGCACATCGTGCCTTCAACGATGCGTCCCGTCTTGGTGACGACCGTAACGGTATCGCCGATCTCTGCTTCTTCGTTGACAAGATGTCCCTTGACCCACATTTCAAGCGGAACGTGACGCGTATCCTCGGGGATGTTCGTCGCGCGTTCTTCGGGCTTCAGAACGTCGATATGGATCTGTACCCAGTCGTTTTTCTTTGCCATGATACACTCCTTATTTATTCAGATAATTGCGCATATCGCCCATGATCGCATGCGGTACGGGCAGATCGATCATCGTCTTGAGACCCGGGGTCGCATTAAGAACGTGCGGGATCATGTTGACGCACATGGCGATCGTGCCGATGCCGCCGTTGACCTCCGGCTTGATCTGCATGTTGACGTTCGGCGTGCCGGTCAGCGTGATGTAATCGCCGGTGTAGGTGCCTTCAAGCTCCGGCTCGATCTGCTGCGGATGGATCATGTCGATCATGACCTTGTCGCCGATATAGCCCTGACCGGTCATGTTGACGCCCGCGACGTCGCCAGCTTTCGCAAAGCCGTAGGGGGACTTGCGGTCAACGGTCGTCACGATCGGCTTCATCTGCTGTTCAAAGCGATCGATCTCAAAGCCGAGCGCTTCGCCGATCATGCCGACGGACTCCGCAAAGCCGACGTGACCCGCCAGCGTGCCGTTCTTGCAGCCTTCCTCGAACTGCTCCACGGTCAGACCGACGCCCTGTTCCTCCATAACGGCAGGACCGAAGGGGGAGAGGGAGTTCACGCGCTTGCACAGCACATGCTCGACGTCCGTCATGCAGCCAGACAGACAGATCGCGAGAAGGTCCATCATCAAACCCGGGTTGATGCCCGTGCCGAGAACGGAAACGCCCGCGCCCTTTGCAAGCGCGTCCATCTTGTCCGCGAGCTCGGGGTTCTGCGCACGCGGATAGCTCATTTCTTCGGCAGTGGAGATGACGTTAACGCCCTTTTCGATCAGATGGCAGATTTTCGGATAAGCCTTCTTGGTGAACGAATCGGTTGCAAGAATGCAGAGATCGGGCTTCGGATTGAGCGCTGCGTCGATGTCGCCGATGACCTTCACGTCATTGCGGTCGCCGCGCTCCACACCGAGCAGCTCATAGATGCTCTTGCCGACGCGATCCGGATGGATATCGCAAACGCCGGTGATCTCAACGCCTTTTTTGGTCAGCAGGACTTTTGCGATACCGCTGCCCATTGCACCGAATCCCCAAAGTGCTACTTGAATCTGTTTCATATTCTTCCTCCTTCGATTTTTTGAATGATCGATATGCAATGATTATACAACGATTCCCGTTTTCCTGCAAGAAAAAAGCGCCCGAAACGGCGCTGTGTTAATTATATATTTTAACTCAGTGCCGTGATCGCCTCGACGGCACTGTCAACCTCTTCTTTCGTCGTTGCCGGAGAGAAGCTGAACCGGACCGTGCCCTTCGGAAATGTTCCGAACGCACGGTGCGCATCCGGCGCGCAGTGCAATCCGCAGCGTGTCAGAATGCCGTATTCGTTTTCAAGGCGATAGGATATCTCTCCGTTGTCTCTTCTTAGAAAATCCAGAGAGATGACGCCTACGCGGCGATCCGCTTCCGGATAACCGAGGAGCCTGATATGCGGCATATCCTCGATCGCATGCAGAAAACGCGCGATCAGAACGACCTCATGAGCGCGCCGCGCCTTGAAATCCGCCTGTTCAAGCGCCGCCTTCAATCCGATGATACCCGGCAGATTCAGCGTGCCCGCTTCCAGCCGATCCGGATAGAAGTTCGGGATCCGTTCGCTGTCCGAAACCGATCCGGTGCCGCCGGAGATCAAAGGATCGAGCCGATCCGCAAACGTCGGCGTCAGACAAAGAATGCCGAGCCCCTGCGGGCCGAGCAGTCCCTTATGCGCGGGCATGCAGACCGCGTCCGCTCCGATCCTTTGCATCGAAAAAGGAAAATGACCTGCCGTCTGCGCAGCGTCGATACAAAGCGGAACGCCCGCACGCCGCAGTCGAACGGCAAGCTCTTCGACAGGCTGGATCATCCCGCTGACGTTGGATGCAAAGGTATGAACACACAGCCGAAAGGGCGAAAGATCCTCCGACAGTCTGTTAAGATCGGATACGCCTTTCTCGTTTGCGGGGATCCGAACGATCTCCGCGCCGATCTGGACCAGCGGACGGATGACAGAATTATGCTCAAAGGAAGAAACCAGTACGCAGTCGCCGCGTCGAACGTACCCCTTGATGACCGCATTCAGTGAGACCGTCATGCCTCCCGTAAAGATCACATGCTTTGCGTCCGGGCAGTCGAACAGATCGCGGATACGTTCCCGCGTTTCGATCACGGACAGTCCTGCATCCTGCGCCCGCAAATAACTTCCGCGTCCGACATTCGTGCATTCTTCATCCAAAAAGCGCTTCATCGCATCGGAAACGCCGTCCGCTTTCGGAAAGCTTGTCGCTGCATTGTCCATATAGATTATTTTCATACAATTCGTTATCCTCGCTTGCAAATAACGCTTATATATGTTATTATACCATCAGATCGTTATTCACGCAAGGGAATAGCGCGCAAAGGAGGAAAAACAATGGAAAACGAAAAGAAGGGGTTTGCGGGTTTTGTGCAGCGGAACTGGCTCGTGATCCTGACCGGTCTGCTTGTCGGCGCAGCTGCGGTCATACTGACTGCGCTCGGCAATCCGAAAAACATGGGGTTCTGCATCGCGTGCTTTGAGCGCGATATCGCCGGTTCTCTGAAGCTTCACTCGGCAGCCAATGTACAGTATTTCCGTCCCGAAATCGTCGGTCTTGTGCTCGGCGCAATGATTATGTCCATGATCAAAAAGGAGTGGAAACCGCAGGGCGGCTCTTCGCCGTTTACACGCTTTTTGCTCGGTATGCTCGTGATGATCGGCGCGCTCGTATTTTTGGGGTGTCCGCTTCGCATGGTCATCCGCATCGGCGGCGGCGACGTCAATGCGCTCGTCGGTCTGCTCGGCTTTGTCGTCGGTATTGTGATCGGTACATTCCCGCTGCGTTTCGGCTTCACACTGAACCGCGCATATAAACAGAATGCCTTGGAAGGGCTGCTTTTCCCGATCCTGCTCGCCGTACTGTTTGTGCTTTCACTGATCCCGGAGCTGTTTGCAAAGAGTACGGAAGGTCCCGGCAGCATGCGCGCTCCCTGGTATGCCGCGCTTCTGATCGCGCTCGTGATCGGCGCGCTGTGTCAGCGTTCCCGCCTTTGCATGGCGGGCGGCGTGCGTGACGTCGTTCTGTTCAAGGACTTCCATCTGATCTACGGATTCCTCGCGATCATCTTTGCGGTCGTCATCGGCAATCTCATCACGCACAACTTCAAATTCGGACTTGCGGATCAGCCCGTTGCGCATACCGACGGTATTTTCAATTTCCTCGGTATGGTCCTTGTCGGCTGGGGAAGCGTTCTGCTCGGCGGATGCCCGCTGCGTCAGTTGATCCTTGCAGGCGAAGGCAACAGCGATTCCGCCGTCACCGTATTCGGCTTCATCGCAGGCGCTGCCGTTTCCCACAACTTCGGTCTTGCGTCCAGTCCGAAAGGCATCGGCGCAGGTCCTGTGCTTTGGGTGTTGATCGCCGGCTTCATCATTCTTGCGGCACTGTCCGTATTCCACACAAAAAGGAGGGCATAAACATGATCGATGCAAGAGGTTTGAGCTGTCCGATGCCCGTGCTGATGGTACAGCGCGAAGTCAAAAAGAATCAGCCGAAAACGCTTTCGGTGCTTGTGGACAACATGACCGCTGTCGGCAACATCACTCGTTTTGCCGCATCGCAGCACTATACCGTCAAGGTCGAGGAGACCGACGGCGAGTATCAGATGACGCTTGCAAAATGAATTATATCGCCACGTTTTACACGCATGCCGCAGCGCTGATGAGCGACCGCGCGCTGCGAAAAAAAGCGATCCCGTCAAAGCTTGCGCCGGTCCCGCGCGTACTGTCTTCCAGCTGCGGAACATGCGTGATGTATTCCGCTTCCGATCCGAATCTTTCCGAACTGGACGCGGATGTGGAAGCGGTGTATGAAGCGGACGGAACGGGATACAGGGAATTGCTGCGAAACGAATAAGAAACGGGGGAGCGGTATGATCCGCTCCCTCCGCATTTTTGGAATACGGCGTCATACGATGTTGCAAGAATGAGGAAAACGTGGTAGAATACCGAAAACAACCAAGGAAGAGGCGTTATGAACACATTCAAACGAATCGGCGTATTCGACAGCGGTCTGGGCGGTCTGACCGTTCTGGACGCGATTTGCTCTGCCAACAAAGGATTATCCATCGTGTATTTCGGCGACACGGCTCGCGTGCCGTACGGATCCCGTACGCCGGAAACGATCATTCGCTACGCCGAACAGGACGTACGTTTCCTGCTGTCAAAGGGCGTGGAGGCGATCGTCGTCGCTTGCGGCACCGTCAGCGCGATCGCGCTTCCGGAGCTTAAGAAGAAGTTCACGATCCCGATCGTCGGCGTGATTGAGCCTGCCTGCGACGCTGCGGCAAAGCTGACCGAAAGCAATCATATCTGCGTGATCGGCACCGAAGCGACGGTCCACAGCCAGGCGTATTCCGACTATATCAATCATCAGTATCCGAATCTCAACGTCTCCGGGATCGGCTGTCCGCTGTTTGTTCCGCTGATCGAGAACGGATTCCGCGAGGACGATCCGATCACGCAGATGACAGTCGAACGGTATCTTTCTCCGATCCGCAACACGGATATCGATACGCTGATCCTCGGCTGTACGCACTATCCGTTCCTTTCCAATGTGATCCAAAAAACGCTTCCCGATGTGCATCTGATCAATATCGGCGTGGCACTTTCCGAGGTGGTCGCAAAAACGATCTCGCTTCCGAACAACATTTCCGACAATTTTGTGGAATACTGCTTCAGCGATCGCGAGACCGGCTTCAAGCGGTTCGATACCGAACATCTCAAGAATCTGCCGAACGGACCGATCAAGGCGATCAACATCGAATCCTTCTGACAATGACATAAAAGAAAAACGCCCTCATATGCTTTACCAATAAGCAAATGGGGGTATTTTCTTGAACTGGTACGAAGATCGCGTTTCTCAGGAAGCATCCTATATCGTTGAACATAAAGCGACCGTCCGAGATGCGGCAAAAGCTTTGTGCATCGGGAAAAGCACGGTCCATAAGGACGTGACGGAACGGCTGCAGTCGATCAATCCGGTGCTGTACAAAAGTGTTCGCGACGTTCTGAACACGAACAAAGCCGAGCGGCATTTGCGCGGCGGGAAGGCGACGCACGACAAATATGCGAGCCTGCGTCAGCGGTTCGGAGACGTCACCGCAGAAAGATAGACCTTTTGTGCGCCTGCGCGTTTCAGCACCTTGGCGCACTCATAAACGGTCGCGCCGGTCGTGAATACGTCGTCGACCAAAACGATCCGCATGCCTTTCACGAGCGGATCGCAGGCAAAGCTTCCGCGGATATTCCGGCGGCGGTCTTTCGGATCGGTCAGCATTTTCTGTTCAGAGGTACGCTTTATTTTAAACAGAAGATTCATTGAGTACGGTATACCGGTCGCATGGCTCAGATAGGATGACAGAAGTTCCGTATGATTAAACTCACGCATCCATTTCTTCAGCGGATGCATCGGAACGGGGACAAGCATATCCGCATGCCATTCCTGCGGCACGGACAGATACTGCGCGAAAAATCCCGCGTATTCCTTCTGTCCGCCCTTTTTGAACCGCATAATCGCCGAAGCGAGCTCTTCGCTGTACTGCAAACCGACGGCGATCCCGTCCAGCGGCGCAAGACATGTCGGATTCGGACAGTATTTCAGTTTTTTCCGGCATTCGTCGCATAGTCCGTCGTCGCCGATCAGATCCTCTTCACCGCACAGATAGCACTGGTACGGTCCCGGCGTGAGCGCGTCGGCGAAAAAGTTCAGTCCGTTTTTAATTTGCTCCGAGAGCTTCATATTCGATCAGCCGTTCCTTTAATCCGGTATTGCGTTCATTCTTTGATGCGTTGCGAACCATTCTTGCGATCGTTTCGCTTCTTCCGATGCCGTATACCATCCGTTTCGCCCTGGTAACGGCGGTGTACAGAAGGTTTCTCGTAAGGAGCGGCATCGGTCCGCCCGCAAGGGGCAGAAGCACCGTCTGAAACTCCGAGCCCTGGCTCTTGTGGATCGTGATGCAGTACGCAAGATCGATCTCTTCAAGCTGCGCAAATGCATACTCCGCAGTCCGCCCGTCGTCAAATGCGATGACGGCATACTTTTCACGAGGATCGATCCGAAGAACGGTCCCGAGATCGCCGTTAAAGACGCCGGCGCCTTCTTCAAAGCTGCCGTTATGAAGCGTTTTCTTCCATTCGACCTTATAGTTGTTCCGGATCTGCATGATCTTGTCGCCTTCCCGGAACAGCGTATTTCCACAGGTCTGCTCGATCTTGTACGGAGACGGGGGATTGCATACGCTCTGCAAAAGCCGGTTGAGCTCGATCACGCCGAGCGGACCGGTCTTCATCGGAACGAGCACCTGAATGTCCATCAGCGGATCGCTTGTGCCGAGACGTGACGATTCGCTTTGAATCAGATTGACAAGACGATCCCGGATCCGATCGACGCCGGGGATCTCTTCAAAAATGAAGTCGGAATCATGATCGACGAGCAGCGGCATTCTTCCGTTGTTGATGAGATGCGCGCTTCGCACGATATTGGACCGCTGCGCCTGCCGGAAGATCTCCGTCAAGCGGTAATACGGCATGACTTCCGAATCAAGCAGATCGGCAAATACGTTGCCGCAACCGACCGGCGGAAGCTGATCGCGATCGCCGACCAGAACGAGCCGCGTTCCCTTTGTCAGCGCCTGCAGAAGCGCATACATCAGCGGCGCGTCGACCATCGACATTTCATCCACGATGACCATATCTGCAACCAAAGGATTATCCCGGTTGCGCTGAAAACCTTCGCCGGGAATAAACTCGAGCAGACGGTGGATCGTTTTCGCTTCGTTCCCGGTCGCTTCGGTCATGCGCTTGGCGGCGCGTCCCGTCGGCGCGGCAAGCGCAGCAGCGTAACCCTGTTCCTGCATCAGATCGATGATGCAGCGAATGATCGTCGTTTTGCCTGTGCCGGGACCGCCCGTAATGATCGATACGCCGTTAGTAAGCGCAAGCGCAACCGCCTTCTGCTGTTCTTCCGAAAGCTCCATCCCGACGCGCTTCTGCCAGCGATTCAGATCCCAGGTCTCGTAGACCGGCGGAACGTTCAGCTGCAGCAGCTTCTTTGCGATATAGTCCTCGCACTTATAAAGATAGGGCAGATAGACAGCGTCCTTTTCGCCGATCTCACAGCGCAGAAGATCGCTGCCGCTTTCCATCCATTCGATCGTTTCTTCGATCCGATCGGCAGAAGCGCCGAGGATGGCAGATGCGCGTTCCAAAAGCATTGCGTACTCCAGAAACATATCGCCGTGTTCGTCGCGCGCCTGCCGGAGACAATAGCGAATCCCCGCCATCAGCCGTGCAAGCGAATCCTGCTCGAATCCGGCGACATGCGTGGCAATGCGGTCCGCAGTCAAAAAGCCGATCCCGTCGATATCATCGATCAGCTGATACGGATTCTCCTGCACCTTTGCAAGGCACAGCTCGCCGTATGTCTGCATCATCTTGTAAGCCTGTCCGACGGTAACGCCGTAAGGCTCCAGGCTCAAAAGCACATCGCGGAACAATTTCTTTTCACGGAACGAATCCGAGATCATCTTCGCTTTCTTCGGTCCGATCCCGGGCACCTCGATCAGACGTTCCGGCTCGTTTTCCAAAACGTCAAGCGTATCCATGCCGAAGGCAGCGACGATCGCCCTCGCCATCACGGGTCCTACGCCGCGCACCACGCCGCTTTCCAGATACTTGATGATCGCGGAATTGCTGGACGGCGCTCTGCGTTCACAGGATTCGGCTTTGAACTGACTTCCGAACTTCGGATGGTACGTTGTTTGCCCGGTGACGCAGACGGTATCGCCCGCATTGATGAGCGGAAGCGTGCCGACGCAGGTGACCGTTGTTTTTTCGTCATCGCAAAGCAGCGACAGAACGGTATAGCCGTTCGACGCGTTCCGATAGATGATGGATTGTACCGTGCCGTTCAGTTCCATTGCAAAAAGCCTCCGGATCGCCGGAGGCAGGTTGTCGTTAAAAGTCCAGACGCTGTTCGATATAGGCTTTGAGCTCCGTGATCGGAAGCCGTACCTGTTCCATGGTATCGCGGTCTCGCACCGTCACGCAGTGATCGTTTTCCGAGTCGAAATCGTAGGTGATGCACAGCGGTGTGCCGATCTCGTCCTCTCTGCGGTAACGCTTGCCGATCGAGCCGGTCTCGTCGAAATCGACGGAGAAGTGCTTCAGAAGATCCATATAGACCTCGTTTGCCTGTGCGGAAAGCTTCTTGGACAGCGGAAGCACGGCGGCTTTGAACGGCGCAAGCGCCGGATGCAGATGCAGTACGGTACGAACATCGTTGTTTTCAAGCGTTTGCTCTTCATATGCGTTGCAGAGCACAGCAAGCACGGTACGCTCAACGCCGAGCGACGGTTCGATGACGTAGGGAATATAGCGTTCGTTCTTTTCTGCATTGTAGTAGGTCAGATCCTTGCCGGACGCGTTCTGATGCTGCGTGAGATCATAGTCGGTGCGGTCTGCAACGCCCCAAAGCTCGCCCCAGCCGAACGGGAATCTGAACTCGAAGTCCGTCGTCGCCTTGGAATAGAACACGAGCTCGTCCGGATCGTGATCGCGGAGCCTGAGATTTTCTTCTTTGATGCCGATCGAGAGCAGGAACTTGCGGCAATAGCTGCGCCAGTAATCGAACCATTCGAGATCGGTGCCCGGTTCGCAGAAGAACTCCAGTTCCATCTGTTCAAATTCGCGTACGCGGAAAATAAAGTTGCCCGGCGTGATCTCGTTGCGGAAGCTCTTGCCGATCTGTCCGATGCCGAACGGCAGCTTTTTGCGCGTCGTGCGCTGTACGTTGGCAAAATTGACGAAGATGCCCTGCGCCGTTTCGGGACGGAGGTAGACCGTGTTCTTTGCATCCTCGGTCACGCCCTGGAATGTTTTGAACATCAGATTGAACTGACGGATATCGGTAAAGTTATGTTTGCCGCAGGTGGGGCAGGGGATCTGATGCTCCTCGATAAATGCCTTCATCTCTGCCTGGGTAAAGGCGTCGATCGGCTTATCCAGCGTAAACCCGTTGTCCGAAGACCAATCCTCGATCAGCTTGTCTGCACGGAAGCGTTCCTTGCACTCACGGCAGTCCATCAGCGGATCGGAAAAGCCGCCGAGATGACCGGATGCTTTCCATGTTTCGCTGTTCATCAGGATCGCGGCGTCAAGGCCTACGTTATAGGGGCTTTCCTGAACGAATTTCTTCCACCATGCTTTTTTAACGTTGTTTTTGAGTTCAACGCCCAGAGGGCCGTAATCCCAGGTGTTGCTGAGTCCGCCGTAGATCTCCGACCCCGCGAAGATAAACCCGCGATTCTTGCAGAGCACGACGATCTTATCCATTGAATATGCGTTCTGTTCCATAATGATCTCCTTCGTTTAATCCTTGTTATTATCATGCGAACGGGACCTTTTGTCAAGCCGTTTCATAAATTGCGCATCCATTCGGAACCAATTGCAGGCAAACCTCATACAATACTGTAACGACGAAAAACACGTCGAATCATCATGAACGGAGGAACCATACAATGTTCAACAATCTCGGCGGCACCAATCTGACCTGGCTGCTCGTTCTGCTGCTCCTCATCGGCGACGGTGAAAACGGTATGGGCGGCATCTCCTGCGATACGCTCATCTGGCTGCTTCTGCTCTCCCGCTTCTGCGGCGACAACGGATGCGGCTGCGGCTGCGGCAATCAGAACCGTCCCTGCGGATGCACCGCAATGTAATGCGAAAATAGTTCTTTCAAAATCGCCTCCTTCGTGGTATAATGCCTTCAGAAGGAGGCGATTGTATGGTATTGAAGATTGAAGGCATGGGATGCATGCACTGCGTGGCGAAGGTCACCAAAGCAATGGAAGCGCTCGGTGCAAACGTGATCAAATGCGAGATCGGCACCTGTGAAATCGAAGGCGTCGACGACGTTGACAAGATCCGTGACGCAGTCGAGGGCGTCGGTTTTGAACTGATTTCCGCCGAATAATGGACCATATCGTTGTCGGAATGTCGGGCGGCGTCGACAGCTCTGTCGCAGCATATCTTCTGAAGCGGCAGGGTTTTGATGTCGTCGGCATTTTTATGAAGAATTGGGAAGAAACCGATGAGGACGGCGTCTGTACGGCGACTGCCGATTACGCAGACGTACGAAGCGTGTGCGAAACGATCGGCATCCCGTACTACACGGTAAACTTTGCGAAAGAATATCGCGACCGTGTCTTTTCGTATTTTTTGGAGGAATATCGCAAAGGACGTACGCCGAATCCCGACGTGCTCTGCAACTGTGAGATCAAATTCAAAGCTTTTCTGGACTTTGCGCTGTCGACCGGCGCCGGGCTGATTGCAACGGGACATTACTGCCGTCTGAATGAAGACCGACTGTTGATGCGCGGCGCGGATCCCGGAAAGGATCAATCCTACTTCCTTGCAGGTCTTACGCGTGCGCAGTTGGAACGCGCCGTCTTTCCGGTCGGAGATATGCAGAAAAGCGAAGTCCGCGCGATCGCAAAGGAGCAGGGCTTTACCAATGCGCTGAAAAAAGACAGCACCGGCGTCTGCTTTATCGGCGAACGGAATTTCAAGCAGTTTTTGATGCAGTATCTGCCTGCGCAGCGCGGCGATATCGTCGACGAACGCGGCAGAAAGATCGGTACGCACGACGGTCTTATGTACTACACGCTCGGACAGCGGCGCGGTCTCGGCATCGGCGGTCGAAACGACGGAACGGGGGAGAGCTGGTTTGTCATCGGCAAGGACCTTAAGCGCAATCTCCTGATCGTCCAGCAAGGCGAGCACGATGAGCTGTTTTCTTCCTCGCTTGACGCGGAATACGTCAACTGGATCGCCGGCGCTGCGCCTTCCGCAACGTTTGCCTGCACCGCGAAATTCCGTTACCGTCAGCCGGATCAACGCGTTCGCGTTACGATTGCCGGCTCCGGTGCGCATGTTGATTTTGAACAGCCGCAGCGTGCCGTTACGCCCGGTCAATGGGTTGTTTTCTATCAAGGCGACCTCTGTCTCGGCGGCGGTCCGATCGATACGGTCACGCCGCTGAAGCCGATCGCCGTATGAGCGCGCGTTCCGTACATACCGCGCCGCGTCTGACCGCCGCGCTGGACATGCTGAAAGGGTACGATACCGTTGCCGATATCGGCTGCGACCACGGCAGACTGACCGCCGCGTTGCTGCAAAAACAGATCTGCAATCAGGTCATCGCATCCGATATCAGTGAACCGTCGCTTGAGAAAGCGCGTTTACTGATCGACAGGATCGGTCTGTCAGAGCGCGTTTCCTTTCGGGTCGGCGACGGATGCAGCGTTCTTGATCTCGGAGAATGCGATACGATAGCGCTTTTGGGCATGGGTGGAACGCTGATGTGCCGAATCCTGGAAGCCTGTTCGGTCCCGCTCATGGGCGCAAAGGCACTCGTTCTGCAGCCGATGCGCGCGCAGGACGACATTCGCGGATACCTCTATCAAAACAAATACCGTATCGACTGCGACCGTGTAATTTCGGATCACGGAAGGCTGTATCAGGTTTTTCGGGCAATTCCTGACGACCGTACGGAACCGTTTCCGGAAGGGTTTCCCGAGGGTTTCTTTGACGTCGGCTACCGGTCGTTTGCCGATCGGGACCCGCTGCTTCCCGCCTTGTGCCGTCAGCAGCTGGAATGCCATCGAAACATGCTGTCGAACGCGATCGGATCACCTGGAGAAGCGGTCATCCGATGCAAGATCAGCGCTTTGGAACAGATACTGGATCAGATTTGACAGGAGATCTCTATGAAGCTCAATGCGTTTTGTGAATTGATGGAGTCTATCGCTCCGAAGGCGCTTGCCATGTCGTTCGACAACGTCGGGCTTTTAATTGAGCCCGATCACGATGAAATCCGCAAAGTACTTACGGCGCTGGACCTTACCGTTCCCGTTGCGCAGGAAGCAGTCGATGGGGGATATGACCTTGTTCTGACGCACCATCCGATTTTCTTTGAGCCCGTAAAATCCATCTCTCCGATATGGAACGAAACAGCTGCTGCGTATCTGCTGATCCGGCACGGGATCGGACACTTCGCCGCGCATACCAACCTTGACGCAGCGGACGGCGGCGTAAACGATGTGCTTGCCGGTCTTCTTGCGCTTGAAAACGTCAGCAAACTGCCTCCCGACGAACTCGGCAGGATCGGTACACTGTCCGAGCCGATGCCGTTTCGCGCATTTGCCGCATTCTGTGAAAAAGTTCTTCATACGCGCGGTCGGTACGTCGGCGATCCGGATCGGATCGTCAAAACCGTCGCCGTGATCGGCGGCGCGGGCGGCAGCGACGCGGCGTTTGCGGCAAGCGCCGGCTGCGACGTCTTTGTTACAGGGGAAATGAAACACCACGAGGCGCTTCTTGCGGAGCATCTCGGACTCTGCTGCTGCATCATGGGACATTATGAAACGGAATTTCCTGTGCTGAAACCGTTAATTTCCCGTTTACAGAGCGGCACAAATGATGTACAATATGATTTAACACATATAGGCTGTGCTCCTTTGCGCAGTCTTTAAGGAGGATACAGACATGAGTAGACCGATCGCATTGCTTGCGTATCAGGACGCAGATCTCGAAAAACAGCAGATCGAAAACGACATCCGCACAACGGCAAACCGCGTAAAGCTGAACAAGCTTGCAAAGTTTATCAAACAGCAGCAGGCAACGCTGAACAAGCTGAATGAGGATATTGAGTCGTTCAATGCTGCGCTTGCCCGTCAAAACGCGCAGTATGCCGCGCTTTTGGACCGTTTGGATCTTGAATCGTCCGAGTTTGAAACGCTGAAGGGCGACGAGGAATGCACCTCCGAAGAGATGACGGAGTTCCGTCACGATATCGAAAAGCTTCAGCGCGAGGCAAACAATCTCGAAAAAGAAATCAAGCAGCTGTTCCGTTCGCTCGATGAATCGGTTGCGGAGTTTCAGAAGACGCGTCAGCAGGGTTCAAAGGCAAAGAAAGAATATGACCAGCTGAAGGTTGTATGCCAGAAAGAAAAGGATGACGCGTCGATCGATCTTCTTGCAGCGGACCGCAAGATGGCGGAGCTGGAAAAGAAGGTCAATCCTTCGCTGATGGTGCGTTACAAACGTGTCCGTCAGCATTACGGAACGCCGGTCGTTGAGGTGCGCGGTGGTAAATGCAGCGGCTGCAATATGTCGCTCCCAAGTCTTGCGATCCGGCGGCTTGTGGGCGACGACATGATCATCGAGTGCGAAAACTGCGGAAGACTTCTGTACGCGGATAACGAATAACATTTGACGGTGAGTAAGACAGACGATCGCGGCTCATTTTGAGGTGAGGAAAGTCCGAGCACCACAGGGCAGAGTGCCGGGTAACGCCCGGTGAAGGCGACTTCAAGGATAGTGCAACAGAGAGATACCGCCCGTTTTTCGGGTAAGGATGGAAAGGCGAGGTAAGAGCTCACCAACGGCATGGCGACTTGTCCGTTCTGTAAACCCCACTCGGTGCAAGATTGGAATGAGAGCATTCAATAGCTGCCCGCTACGCTCTTGATAATCGCTTGAACGGTCCGGCAACGGATCGTCTAGATAGATGATCGTCCTTAGACAGAACTCGGCTTACGGCTTGCTCACCGTCATTTTTACGGACAGGACAGGGGAGAACTATGGAACCCTTTCAAGAGATATACACCAAGATCCTCCGGGAGGAGATCACGCCTGCGTCCGGCTGTACGGAGCCGATCTCCATTGCGTTCTGTGCCGCCAAAGCGCATCAGGTCCTCGGCATGCAGCCGACCGCCGCGACGGTTTCCGTCAGCGCGGAGATTCTGAAGAACGCAAAGAGCGTTGTAGTTCCGAACACGAACGGTCTCAAAGGCATTTGTGCTGCGGTAGCGGCTGGGATCGTATGCGGGGACGCCGAGAAAGGCGTTCATGCGATCGACGCGCTTTCCGAGGAACAGCGCACCGCTATCGTCCGCTTTATGGAATTGGTCAATATCGACGTATCCTGTGCGGAAACGGACTGTCCGCTCTATATCAGTGTGACGCTCTATGCAAGAACATCCTATACCCGCGTCGTAATTGCAAACGGTCATTCCAATATTGTTGAGATCATGAAAAACGGCGAACCGCTTTTGAAGCGTCCGATCGCCGTGCAGTCCGACGACAGCGCCCCGGATCGATCCTGTCTGAATCCACACGATATCCTTGTATTCGCAGAAAATGCGGATCTTTCCGGTGTGCGGGATCTTCTCGATCTGCAGATCGAGTATAATTCGGCGGTCTCTGCCGAAGGACTTCGGAACGATTACGGGATGAACATCGGAAAGCTCTTACTTAAGGAGCATCCTTCCGATCCGAAAACAACGGCGAAAGCCTATGCCGCCGCCGGCTGCGACGCGCGCATGAGCGGATGCGATTTGCCGGTCGCCGGTCTATGCGGGTCGGCAAGCAAGGGTATTGCCGCTTCCGTGCCCGTCATTTGCTTTGCAAAACATCACGGCATCGACAAGGATCGTTTGTACCGAGCTCTGATTCTTTCGGATCTTCTTGCGGTTTATCAAAGATACGGTTCGGAACAAACGCCTTCTTCCTGCGGAGTGATCGGCGCTGGCTGCGCTGCCGGCGCCGGGATCGCCTATCTTTTGGGCGGTGACGAATCCGCGATTCTGTCGACGTATGAAAATGCCGTCGCCGCCGCGCCGTGTATCGTCTGTGACGGTGCAAAGCCTTCCTGTGCGGCAAAGGTCGCCGCAGCTGTCGAGGTGGGAATGCTCGGGTATCAGATGTATCTGTCCCATCAGTGTTCGCTATAAAGAATGATCATCAACAGCAAAAAGCGGTCGGAACAGCATCCGACCGCTCTTTTGTTTCGGAATCACGGATCAATCCGATACAGCACGCCCGAATCATTTTGGGCGGCAATCTCTCCATGCGAATTGAAGTATGCATAATCGATCTCGTAACTGCCGCGTTCGGCATTGGAGATCAGGACGTACCGTATGCCGTACTGTCTGAACAGCTCTGTGTTGTCGGCGGGATGCTCGTACATTTCGGCTACATGCATCTCACGCTCAGAGGTGTCGATCCCATGATAATACAAAAACGTTCCCGTGCCTGTTACGATACTGCGTCCTGTCAGCGGCGTGATGAGGTTCCAGTGATAGCTGTTCGCAAGGATCACATCATCCGGCGAGGTCGCGTCATGAATCTGTTCGGAAAGCTCCGCTTCGTTTTTTGTGTATACCTGATATTCGCTTCTGCATTCCCGGATGATAGTCATCACAGACGAAGCTGTCATGGAAAACAGGAGCACGAACGTTCCGATGGCAAGCGCAGCGGATGCGCCGGAAAATCGCGTCTTTGTATGCGCGAAGGCAGCGTCCGAAACCATGCCCCAGGCAAAGAGGATCAGCGACAGCAGACAGAGGACGGAAGCGAGCATTGCATGGAATTTGCCGAATGCATACTCGCCGCTGCGGTATTCCAGGATCCAGACGACAAACAGCAGCGTCATCATCCATACGGATAACACGAGCGGCGCGAGGATCCGAAGTCCGTTTTTCCGATCGGCATGCGCGTTCCCGATCGCGAACATGCAGAATGTAAAGAGCAAGCCGGAGGAGAAGAACAGCGTCAGCGCCGTTCCCGGACGCAGCATAACGCCGTTTTCCGCATCAAACGCCAGCTTGAACAAGAAATACAGGAGAAACGCACCGGTGATGCAGGCAATGCAGATCTCGTTCGTTCTGAACCGATCTTCTGGCTTGTATGCACGGCGAACCGTATTTGACACGCGCTTTCCGATCACTGTGAGCGCTTTTGATACAAGACCGCATGTGAACGCGTACCAGACAAACAGCAGCTTGTTGTTGTCATAATCGTTGGGCTGAAACTCAATCAGTTCCGCGATGACAAAAATCAGCAGCGCGCCTGCGTAGATCTTCTTGTCCCTTTTGGGAAGGATCAAAAACGCTATCGGCGCAAGCAGGAAGATCCATCCGAGATTTTTGATATAGAACCACAGATACGAATCCGCCTCGTTCGCCCAGTTCAGATGGAACCGGACCATCCCGCTTTCCGCCGTTTGGCGGAACGTGAACAGAACGAGCTGCGGCGCTGCGATCAGGCACGCAGTCACGGCGTACAGTCCCCAACCGATCAAACGTTTTTTTTCAAACCGAACCGTGATCAGATCCGTAATGCAGTAGACTGCGCTGACGATGCCGAGCGCAAGGAAGGAATGCGTATGAATAAGCGGCATCAGCCCCGCGATCACGCCGAGCGGAAGAATGTTTTCCCGTTTTTTCTCAAATGCAAATCCATGCAGCAGATACAGGCAGGGGAACAGGAACGCCCATCCGAACAGTGTAGCGCGCTGCGGAATCAGCATATCCACGATCGGATTGACCCATCGAAGACCGAGCGCCGGAATATTGGTCGGCGTCAGATAGAATCCGTCCAGCAGCATCTGCGACACGGTCTGTCCGTTGTTCCCGAGCAGAGAGGGGAGCAGTCCTCCGGTTTTCGCCAGATCGAAGAAGTAAAAGAATCCGAAGCCACCGCCGAAGAAGAACAGAATCGTTGCCAGAACTGCGCGCGGACGGCGCTTCAGCCATTGTTCAAAGAAGCGGAATACACCGAATACAACGAGCACAAACGCGTAAACTGCGGAAAGGATATAAGCCTGCCGGGCAGTCGCGCCGAGCTGAAACAGGGATGCTCCCGATGTTTCGCACAAAAACGGATAATTCAGCGCATGTCCCGGAAAAATGCTGTACTGCGGCGGAAACTGCGTTTGTTCCGCAATGCTTGTGATAAACCCGAGATGCATCGCAAGATCGCCGTATGTGACCTGCCCGACCCAAAGGCTGCCGTCCGCATGGCGATACAGCACATGCGTATTTAGAAGCACACAGCAAAGCGCAAGGATCGGCAGCGCAAGAATCAAAAACGTCCAATCCTTTCCGATCCGATATACGTTTTTTCTGCCGTGCTTTCTGCGAGCCAGCAAAACAACGGTACAGGCGGCGGCGCTGATCACTGCCGTTGATGCCGCAAGAATCTGCGCAGCGACCGTAAACCCGACAGCCAAAGCAAACAGGGAGGGGAGCCACGTCAGCATCAATAGCCCGAGCGCGAGTCCGAGCCAGATACGGTTCGGAAACTTGTGTTTTGCAAACACGACCTCGGAGATTATGATCCCCGAGATCGCAAACAATGCAGTAAATAGAATTGCCTTGATCATTTTGTGATAAAGAGAATGCCTGTCGTGTTCGGACCGCAGTGCGCGCAGATTGTTGCGCTTGCCTGTGTAATATGAATCTCCTTAAACGGCTGCAGCTGCATCGCAAGCTCCTTCATCGCCTGAAGCACTTCGGGGTCGGAACCGGAGTGGGTGATGAAGCAGCGATCAAGAACGATATCCGTGCGGTCTTTGATCATGTTTTCGACATACTTCAGCGCGCTTCTCTTGTAGGAGCCCATGTATTTTTTGCCGACGGTCATCGAACCGAACAGCTCGTTGCGAACCACGATGCAGGGCTTGATATTCATCAGCGAAGCGCCGAACTGCGCAAGGCCGGAGCAGCGTCCGCCCGCATGCAGGTATTTCAGATCATCCAAAATAAAGGATGCGCTGACCTTGTCCGTGATCGGTACAACCTCTTCATAGACCTGCTTTGCGCTCATTCCTTTCCGTATGCGTTCGCCGCATTCGCATACGATATGTCCGCTTCCGGTGGAGAGGCTCTTTGAGTCGATCACATATACTCTGCCGGGATCGAACAACTCGCCGGCAAGCCGCGCGTTGGAACAGGTAGAGGAAAGTCCGCTTCCGAGAGAAACGTGTACGATGTCATAACCCGCTTCGATGTACGGACGGAATACGGCTGCGTATTCGTCAATATTCATCGCGCAGGTGCTTGGCAGCGTGCGATTCTGTTCGTAGTTATCGTAGATTTCTTTATAGGAAATATTAACGCCGTCAAGATACTCGTTTCCGTTGATACGGACATGAATGTGAACAAAATCCACATTGTATCGTTCGGCAAGCTCCGGACCGATATCGCAGGAGCTGTCTGCAATCAATTTTACTGGATTCATCGTAATCTCCTCCTTATAAAATTATACCATGAGATCAAGCACATGTCAATTTGAATAACCGATTTCACCCTGTAAAGTCATCAAATATCAACCGAAACGTGCATAAAATGCAACAATCTTGTGAACTGCATTGACGAACCCGTGAAAATTGGTTAACATAAACAGGAAATCAACAGGAAGGGGATCGGTTTCGATGGCGAAGAATCCGTATACGGTGCTCGGCGTCTCCGAAAACGCAACGGATGAAGAAATCCGCGCTGCGTATCGCAGACTTGCCAAGCAGTACCATCCCGACCTGAATCCCGGAGACCATTCCGCCGCGGCAAAGATGAACGACGTCAACGTCGCGTACGATCAGATCAAAACCGCCGAAAAGCGGGAAGCTTATCGGAACGAATCCAAAAGGCAGGCGTATCAGCAGTATACCTACGGCGCGGATCCGTGGCAGAACTACCATCGGACCGGGCAGGGGTATTACGGCGGTTCCTACACCGGCGGGCAGAACAACGATACAAACGAGCCGCCCTTCGGCTGGGGATCGATTTTTGAAGAAAGCAGTCAGAAGCGCGCGAATACCTACCGGTTCCGCAGCGTTCGGATCCTGTTTTTGATCCTTTCCTTCTTAATGGTCTTTCTGTTCGCAAGGTGTGTCGTTAACGGATGTCTCTATACCTGCTATTATCCGCTTTTCGGATCGGAGAGTTCGGAGGCGAACCCTTATGTCATTTCGGAAACTGTTTTGAGAGGAGAATGAGTGATGCGGTTTCGTGAACGTTTGTATCGGTTCATGCAGGGACGCAACGGTGTCGACGCGCTTGCAAAGTGTTTGAACAAGCTCAGCTTCGGCTGTCTTATTGTTGCGATCCTGTTTACTTTTATTTCCGTCATTTGTCTTAGGCATGCGGCGCCGACGGGAGCGCTTGTGTTTCGCATTCTGTATTATGTGACATACGGGATCGGACTTTTATTGATGGGGCTGTGGATCTTCCGTGTGTTTTCGAGGAACGTTGCAAAGCGTCAGAAAGAAAACACGCGGTATCTGTACCGTGTACAGAAATGCGAACGCAGATTTGCTTCGCTGAAGCAGCGCTGGAAGGATCGCAAAACATTCAAGTACTTTCGCTGTCCGCAGTGCAGGCAAATGATCCGCGCGCCGCGGCATAAGGGAAAGATCCGTGTGACGTGCTCAAAATGCACACATGTTTTTATAACAAAAACCTGATAATTCTTGCGTAAATCTCCGATTGTGATATAATACCGTATCATAGCCCGGAGGTTTTTTGATGAGTTACGCAGACACTGTCTACATAGAAAACTGCAAGCGGATCCTGAACGAAGGCGTCTGGGACACCGACCGCGATGTCCGTCCGAGATGGGAAGACGGAACGCCCGCGCACACGATCAAGCTGTTCGGGATCGTCAACCGTTACGACCTTTCCAAAGAATTCCCGATCATGACCCTGCGGCGCACCTACTGGAAGTCCTGTATTGACGAGCTTCTTTGGATCTGGCAGAAGAAGTCTAACAACGTACATGATCTTGGAAGCCATATCTGGGACAGCTGGGCGGATGAAACCGGCTCGATCGGCAAGGCTTACGGGTATCAGCTTGCACAAAAGCATTCGTATCCGGAGGGAACCTTCGATCAGGTCGACCGCGTTCTGTATCTTCTCAAGCATGATCCCGCAAGCCGCAGGATCCTCACGAATCTGTACAATTTTGAAGACCTGCACGAAATGCATCTGTATCCTTGCGCATACAGCATGACGTTCAATGTATCCGGAAACAAGCTGAACGCGATCCTGAATCAGCGTTCTCAGGATATGCTGACCGCAAACAACTGGAACGTCGTACAGTACGCCGCGCTGGTCCACATGTTTGCGCAGGTATCCGGTCTGGAACCCGGCGAGCTTGTACACGTCATTGCAGACTGTCACATCTATGACCGTCATGTAGAGATGGTGCGGAAAATGATCGCGCTCGAACCGTACGACGCGCCCTCATTCTCCATTGATCCGGACGTCAAAGATTTTTACGGGTTTACGACAAAGAGCTTCAAGGTTGAGGATTACCGGTATCATCCGTTTGAGGACAAGATCCCCGTGGCGGTATAAAAGCATGCGAGCTGTAGTCAATGTGAATCCCCGGTGGGGGATCGGAAGCGAAAACCGTCTTTTGGTGCGTATCCGTTCCGATATGCGTCGTTTCCGCGCGCTGACGACCGGCAACACGGTCATCATCGGCAGAAAAACGCTGGAAACGTTTCCAAACGGCAAACCGCTTCCAAACCGGGAGAATATCATCCTGACACGGGATCCGGCTTTCCGTGCGGAAGGCGCCGTTATCGCGCACGATCCCACGGAGCTGAAAGACATCCTTTCCTGCCGCGATCCCGAAACGGTGTTTGTATGCGGAGGAGAACAGATCTACCGCCTGCTGCTTCCTTATTGCTCCGAAGCGCTCGTAACGCTGACTTATATCGACGATCACGCGGACCGGTTTTTCCCGGATCTGAATCGAATGCCGAATTGGGTGCTGCGGGACGTCGGGGAAAAGCAGGTTGAAAACGACGTTGCTTTTCGATTCCTGCGTTATTGCAATACCGCTGTGCAGCCGCTCTGAGATTCCTTTGCATCAAAAAAGCAGCCGGTTTTGGCTGCTGTGGTGGAGCTTAGGGGATTCGAACCCCTGATCTCTACACTGCCAGTGTAGCGCGATAGCCAACTTCGCTAAAGCCCCGAGCGAAGCTTATTATACGGCAAAGCGACGAAAAAGGCAAGTGTTTTTTTCATCGGAAGGTGTTATTTTTGTGAATAAAACAAAAAACATCTTCAAATCGGCAAAAGTATGGTATACTGATCGCATGGATAAGAAACCTGTAAAACGTGTTCATATGGGAAGAGATTCGTTCTTCACAAAGAGCAGCGGCAAGACGCCGTTTGCTTTGGATGTCCTGTTTTTATCCTTAAAGCTGCTGCTTGTTGCGGTTCTGATCGTCGGCATGGCAGGCGCAGGACTTGTTTACGGCGTACTGAAAGCATACATCGAAACGACGCCTGTCTTTGATCTTGCGCAGCTGACTAAGAGCGACCGTACCTCGTATCTCTATGATGTCAACGGTAACGAGCTGATGTCGATCACCGCGATCGAATACCGCGACTGGGTGGATCTCGAGGAGATTCCGGAAATGCTGCGGAACGCATTTATCTCCGTTGAGGACGTTCGTTTTTACAAGCACAGCGGCGTCGATTTCAAACGTCTGTTCTCTGCAGCGCTTGAAATTCTCGGAAACAGCAATTCCTCCGGCGGCAGCACGATCACGCAGCAGTTGATCAAGAACAAGGTCCTCGGCGCGGAGCGCACCTATAAGCGAAAGGTACAGGAGGCCTTCCTTGCGCTGCAGTGCGAAAAAATCATGGAAAAAGACGCGATCCTTGAAGCGTATCTGAACGATATTTACCTCGGCGGATCGAACTACGGCGTCAAAACCGCGGCGAAGGATTATTTCAGCAAGGATCTGAACGAGCTGAGCATTCGCGAATGCGCCATGATTGCGGGACTGACGCAGAATCCGTACCGGTATAATCCACGTCTGAACTACTATTGGGAATACTACGGAAGAGACGAAGACGCTTACGAAAAATATACCGTCGCCAGAACCAACACGGTTCTGTCCCGTATGTACGAAAACGACAAGATCACACGCGAGCAGTATCTTTCCGCGCTGAACGAGGACGTGCATATCAATCAGTTCTCCGAAAACTCGCGTATGTACGAACACGCGTATTTTGTGGAATACTGCATCGAGGACGTTATTACGCACTGGATGGAGCAGGACCATGTGATCAACAATTCCCAAAACCGCCAGATCTACGAGAATAAGCTCAGAACCGGCGGATACCGCATCTATACGACGCTGGATCCGCATGTTCAGGAAACGGTACAGAACGAGCTTGCCGGCTGGGACGGATATCCGAAGCTTGCGGATTCTACGCAGGAGACCATCACCGAAACAATCTCCGACAGCATCACAATCGAAACCATCGAGCCGCAGGCGGCAGCCGTCGTGATGGATCAGTATACGGGAGAGATCCGCGCAATCATCGGCGGCAGGCATGAACCTTCGATCCGAAGGGGACTGAACCGCGCAACGCAGAGCTATGTTGAAGTCGGTTCCTCGATCAAGCCCCTCAGCATTTACGGACCCGCGCTCGATAACGGCGCGTCTCCCGCAACGGTCATCGCCAATACGGAAGGCGCGATCCCCGGATGGGGCGGAGAAAAGGGGTATCCGGAAGGCGGTCTCGGCAAGAGCCATTACGGCCCCGTAACGCTGCGGTACGGTCTTGCGCAGTCTTTGAACGTTGTCGCCGCTCGCCTGCTGTTCTCCAGATACGTCGGCGTCGATCAGTCCGTCGAATACATGCAGCGGCTCGGCATTCCAGAGACTCAGCTGAACAAGGACGGTCCGGGACTTGCGCTCGGTACAAGCGGTATTACGCCGCTCCAGATGTGCGCCGCATACGCCGCGATCGCAAACGGCGGATACTACAATGAACCGCTTTCGTTCACCAAGGTGACCGATAATGCCGGAAACGTCATCCTCAGCGCAGATATGATCCGCGGCGGGGAGACGAGAGTGTACCGCGATGCTTCCACGCCGTATCTTTTGGTCGATCTTTTGAAAAATGCCGTCGAAACCGGTACCGGAAAGAGCGCAAGGATCGAAGGATATGAGGTTGCGGGCAAGACCGGCACAAACTCCGACTACGCCAGCGTATTCTTTGCCGGCATGACATGCAAGTATACTGCCGTTGTATGGATCGGGCACGACTATCCCGTGAATAAGCTCGAAACAAACGCAAGCGGCGGAAAGTTTGCCGCCGTACTGTGGAATCTCTTTATGACGAAGCTGATGGAAGGAGAGGAGAGCAATCCGATCATCGGCGAGAACGAAGCGACGCTCGGGCTCTTGCAGCGAACGGTATGTCCGATTTCGGGCAAGCTTGAAACGGACGCATGCGCCCACTATCGCAATTCTCAAAAGGCGTTCAACAAATACAAAGCCGTCACGGATTGGTTCAGCTACGCAAGCGTCCCGACCGAGCCGTGCGACATGCACGCAACGCTTTCGATCTGCAAGGAGTCCGGTCTCGTTGCCGGAAAATACTGCGATCCGGACAACATCGAGCAGAAAACCTATGTGCTTCTGCGTCCCGGAAATCAATTCTATGATCTCGACGATCAGATCCTGGATAAGCTGTTCGGCGATACCTGGGTCCGCACCGATCGCAGCGTTCCTCAGTTTATTGCGGAGTTCCCTGTATGCACAGTCGATTCCTCCTTTGAATCGCTGAAGGAAAAGGGGGAGAGTCTGATTCAATCCGTGGAAGCGCTTTTGTCCGAAGACGACGCTGTTTCGGATGAAACGGCAATCCGTCTGAACGATCTGATCGAACAGATGCGTCAAGCGTCCAATTCGGACGATTATCATGTCGCATACGATGCGCTGCTGGCGGAGTACAATCGTTTGGTCGCAGAGCCGTAATTATGGACATGAGGTGAAACCAAGGCAAACTTTTTCAAAAAAGCTTGCCTTCTTCATTTGGATTGCTATAATGATAACAATGAAACAGGAGGTATTTCAAATGGCAGTCACGATTCTGATCTGCGACGACGAACCGGTCGTTCACGAATCGCTTCGTCTCTATTTTGAAGCAGAGGGCTATACGGTCCTTGACGCATATGACGGGGAAGAGGGTCTCAAGAAGGCGGACAGCTCCGTTTCTCTGATGATCCTGGATATTATGATGCCGAAAAAGTCCGGTATCGAAGTCTGCCGCGAGATCCGCAAATCTTCGACTCTTCCGATCGTTATGCTGACGGCAAAGGGGGAGGAGATCGATCGGATCCTCGGTCTGGAACTCGGCGCCGACGATTATATCGTCAAACCCTTCAGCCCGCGCGAAGTCGTTGCGCGTGTAAAGGCAATTCTGCGCCGCGTGGAATCCAAGGAACAGTCTGCCGACCCGAACATCATCAGCTATAACGGACTCACGATCGATCTGAACAGCTATTCCGTCACGCTGCGCGGCGAGCACATCATTTGCACGCCCAAGGAGATCGAGATTTTGTATATGCTTGCGTCGAATCCCGGACAGGTGTTCACGCGCGACACGCTGCTTTCGCGTGTATGGGGATACGACTTTGCCGGCGAAACGCGTACGGTCGATACGCATATCAAGCGTCTTCGCGCAAAGCTGGACTCCGAAGGACTCGGCTGGAGCATCAAAACGATCTACGGCGTCGGCTACAAGTTCGAGCTTGAAAACGCATAACCGTTTATGAAGCGCAGAGGTGAAGTCTTTCGCAGGGCGTTTCTGATCTGCATTGTCCTGCTCATCATCGGAAACGTCGTTCTTGTTCTCGCATACACATACTTCGGCAAAAAGACCTATGTAGAGCTTGAGCGCAAATCGCTCAACGAGACCGCCGACAGCCTGCAGGGTTTGTTTTCCTTTTCCGACGGGCAGGAAGTCCCGAGGACCTCTTTGAAGGGTTATCTTGACGTTATATCGACCTCCAAAGAGGTCTCCTATATTCTGTTTGTACAGAATGCCGCAGACGGCACGGATGTGTATTCCAACATGAAGGAGATGCCGGATGGGGATCAGCTGATGACGCTGCACGACCGTCTTTCATCCGGCGAGTCGATCCGATCCGATGACTACAAGGTGCTGAAAAAGGTCCATGCGATCTGCGTCGGCAGACCGTTGTACATCAACGAGACGGTCTATATCGGCAGCTTCGTTCTGATCCGCGAGATCAATCACATCAATGTCGCTTTCGCGAAACTGTCCCGCTCTCTTTGGCTGGTTTCGCTTCTGCTTTTGCCGCTTCTCATTCTGACTTCCTATTTTGCGGTCAATCAGATGCTGCATCCGATCAATGAAATGACAAAAGTCGCAAAGCAGCTTTCAAAAGGAAATTATGACGTTCGTGCAAAGGATGACTATCCGGGAGAGCTCGGATTGTTTGCAAGAACGCTCAATAACATGAGCAGTGCGCTTTCTTCCACGATCCGACAGCTTGAAAATGAGAAAAGGCAGCTCGGCTATATTCTGTCCAGCTTCAGCGACGGCGTTGCCGCCATCAACAAGCAAGGGGAGCTGACGCATTACAACCCCGCGCTGATGAAAATGTTCGGTGCGGTCGATGTGCACTCTACAATGGATCTTGTCCCGGATCGTTCGATCTGGGAAGCGTTTGAAAGCGTCGTAGATTCCGAAGAGCCGCGCATGTTTCATTACAATCTTCCGGGCGAACGCGTGCTTTGGATCTCCGTCGTTCCGGTCCTGTCCGATTCGGAAGGCTGTATCGGCGCGGTCGGATTGTTCAAGGATGCGACCGATATTGAAAAGCTTGAGCGCATGCGGAACGAATATGTTGCGAATATCAGTCATGAACTGCGTACGCCTCTGACGTCCCTGCGCGGGCTTTTGGAGCCGCTTTCGGACGGTATGATAAAGGATCCCGAGAAACAAAAGCAGTATTATGCGATCATGCTGCGCGAAGTCGAGCGTCTTTCCCGTCTGATTACGGATATGCTGCAGCTTTCCAGACTACAGTCCGGTACGGAGACGATGGAAATGACCATGTTCGACGTCAACGAACTGCTTGAGGAAGTGTCGCAAAGCTTCCAGACGGAAGCGAACAAACGCAGTATCCGCATCGAGATCGAAACGGAAGAATCGCTTCCCGCCGTTCTGAGCGACCGCGACAGGATCGAACAGGTGCTTGTGATCTTGATCGACAACGCGCTTCGCTACGCAAAAAGCACGATCCGGCTTCTGGCAGTAGATGAGATCCATGAGGTTGTGATCAGCGTGTGGGACGACGGCATCGGTATTTCCAAAGAAAACCTGTCACGCGTGTTTGAGCGGTTCTATAAAGTCGACGCCTCCCGCAAGGACGGCGGTACCGGTCTGGGGCTTTCCATTGCCAAGAAGATCATGGATCAGCTGGAAGAACAGATCGAAGCGGACAGCGAGGAAGGGAAGTGGACCTGTTTCCGCTTTACGCTGAAAAAATATGTCAGCAACGCGATTCCGCTGTCTTCCGTTCCGGATGTGATTGTTTCGCCGGACATGCGAGAGCAGGAACAGAAATCATAAAAACGCGCATATATACGAACCTCTCTGCGTACGTTTTGATAACAACACAGGGAGGTTCATTTTTATGGAACATAAGCATCATTCCGTTTCAAGATCCGCATCCGGAACCGGTTCCGGACGGATCGGCGCCGTCGTATTTGTAATCGCATCGATCGTTCTGATTGCGGGGATCATAGCGCTGTCGCCGCTCGGCAGTTATCTGTCGGAGCATGTGATTACGCCGCTGCTGTCATGCGTGCATGAAACGACCGACGATACAAGCATCGTCTCCGCATTGAAACAGCAGGAAGAACGGCAATCGTCCGCATCTCCGGAACCGAAGCCGTCCGAGCAGTCGCATGAAGTGATCGTGATCGAAGAAGTCCCGTTTTATATTCTGCAGATGGGTACGTTTACGAAGGAGGACGCCGCCGGTGAGCACGCCGATGAGATCCGACGGATGGGAGCCGGCGGGACGTTGTTTCACGACGGATCTGTTTTCAGAGTGTTTGCCGCAGCATATACCGACGAATCCAGCTTGATCAAAGTCCAGTCACAGGTGCGGTCGGACGGATTTGAAGCGACGCCGTACATTACGGAGAGCAACGCTTTAAAGATCACGCTGAATGGCGATAAAAAGGCGGTTGACGTCGTAACAAAGGCTGTTAAAACGCTGAACGGGATTCCTTCCGAGCTTTGCGCCGTCTGTCTTTCGTTCGATAAAGGCGAACTCAATGACGCCGATTTACGGAAAGAACTGCAGGCAAAACAGAACTTATGCACAGAAAGTCTCAAGGAAATGGAACAGATCAATACCGCCGATCTTGCCGTCGTGAAGGATCTGCTGCAAAAATATGTGAAAAACATATCGACTTTTTTGGGCGAACATGATACGATGAATACGGAGATGATTTCAGGCGAACTGAAGCATCTGCAATTATCCGTCATTATAGATTATATATTATTTTTTGATCGGAAATGAGGACAAATGGATCGGGTAACGATTTACACAGACGGCGCATGTTCCCATAATCCCGGACCCGGCGGCTGGGGCTGTGTGCTGATCTACGGCAGGCACCGTAAGGAATGCAGCGGAAACGCCTCCGAAACGACGAATAACCGCATGGAGCTGACTGCGGCGATCGAAGCGCTGCGCATGCTGAAAAGGATCTGCGCAGTCGATCTGTACACGGACAGCGCATATCTGTGCAATGCGTTTGAAAAAGGCTGGCTGAAAAACTGGCGAATAAACGGCTGGAAAACAGCTAACCGTCACGACGTCGAAAACAAAGATCTTTGGGAAGAACTTGACAAACTGTGCGCAAAGCATACGGTCACATTTTACAAAGTCAAAGGTCACGCGGACAATGAAGAAAACAATCGCTGCGATAAACTTGCACGAGATGCAATCAAAAAACTGATTCAATCACAGGAAGAAGCATAAAGCCCAAACTCCGGATTTCGCCGAAAAGTCCGGAGTTTTTTCATGTCGACGCTGAAATTTGCCGGATTCATGTCATTTTTGTAAACAACTATTCGTTAAACTTGTCTTTAACGAATAGTTGTGTTACAATAACCGCAGAAGTAAAATTCTGTCCCTTACCGTTTCGGAGGCTTTTATGAGCGATTATCAGATGCAAAAAAAGCTGGATTACACATCGCGTTTCCGGAATATCCTTTCCGAGCTGCCGGATTTCTGCGCGCTGTATTTCCGGGCTGTCGAGCCGACCACGTCAGTCCTGACGCGCTACGGTTACGCAGTCGATCTTCGGAAGTTCTTTCGGTTTCTGACTTCCGGTGAGATCGAACGCTTCAGCGGAAAGCTTCCGAAGCAGCTCAAGCTTTCCGATATGGAGCTCCTCTCCTCCCTTGATATCGAGCTGTATCTCGAATACATCTCTTTGTATCGGGAAGAAACACAGGACGGTCAAAAGCTTGTCGAAAACAACGAACGCGCAAAATCCCGTAAATTATCAGCTATACGATCGTTATTTAAGTTTTTATACAAAAAATCACTGATTCAAACGAACTGTGCCGCATTGGTCGATACGCCGAAGCTGCACGAAAAGGCGATTATCCGTCTGGAAGCGAACGAAGTTGCCGATCTTTTGGACACGGTCGAGCAAGGAAGCGGCATGACGACGGCGCAGCGACGCTACCATGATGCGACGAAGCTCCGCGATGTGGCAATCCTCTCCCTGTTTCTCGGAACCGGAATCCGTATCTCCGAGCTTGTCGGGATTGATCTCGATGACATCGACTTTTCCAAGAACGAATTTATCGTTACGCGCAAAGGCGGCAATCAGATGACGCTTGCGTTCGGTCCGGAAGTGGCGCAGGCTCTTCTGGAATATCTTGAAGAGCGCAAGACGGTCATCCCCTTTCCCGGGCACGAAACCGCCTTCTTTCTTTCCATGCAGCGCAAACGAATCACGCCGCGCGCCGTTGAAAATCTTGTAAAAAAATATGCCAAGATCTCCACGCCGCTCAAAAAGATCACGCCGCATAAGCTTCGCAGCACCTACGGTACGATGCTGTATCAGGAGAGCGGCGATATCTACCTGGTTGCGGATGTGCTCGGTCACAAGGACGTCAATACCACGCGAAAGCATTATGCCGCCATGACCGAAGAAAAAAGCCATGAAGCTGCAAAATACATCAAATTACGCGAAAACACGCCCGAATTTCCTGCAGATTTTTCGACTGATTCAGAAAAATAGCGTCTTTTGCGAACATTTGTTTGCATTTTGGATCATCTTCTGTTATACTTGCATCAGAGGTGATCGTATGAAAAAAATCGACGGGGCAAAAGAAAAGATCTATCAATTCATTCTTTCCGAAACCGAACGCAACGGATATCCGCCAACCGTCCGTGAAATCTGCGACGGCATCGGTCTGACTTCCCCCGCCTCCGTGCATCGGTATCTGCGCATGCTGTCGGAGGAGGGACTTCTTGCTTCCGATCCGAACAAGAAACGCGCATACATCGTTTCCGACGCCTCTCACGCAAAAATAACGTCTCTTCCGCTGCTCGGCAAGGTTGCCGCCGGCGTTCCGATTCTTGCCCACGAAAACCGCGAGGACTGCTTCCCCGTTCCCTCGATGCTGCTGCACGGACTTCGCAGTGACGCCTTTCTGCTGCGCATCGACGGCGAAAGCATGAAAAACGCCGGGATATGCGATCGTGACATCATCGTTGTCGAAACCGGCACTCCCCCTCAGGACGGCGATATCGTCGTCGCCCGCGTTAACGACGGCGAAGTAACCGTAAAACGTTTTTTCCAAAAAGGAAAAGAGATCGAGCTTCGTCCGGAAAACGAAGCCTTTTCTCCGATGTTTTATACTGCCGACGCCGTCGAAATTCTCGGTTGTGTGACCGGCTTAATGCGCAGCTATTAACGCTTTTAATACGCTTCTTGCCGCAAGCACGGCGTGTTCATACGTCAACGCCCCCTGCAGATACGCCGTATACGGCGGACGGATCGGACCGTCCGCGGAAAGCTCCGTCGTTGCGCCCTGCACAAACGTTCCTGCCGCCATGATTACCGGATCGGCGTACCCCGGCATATCCCAGGGTTCCGGAACGACATAGCTGTCGATCGGCGCCGCCCCCTGCACCGCCTGCATGAAGGCGATCATCTCTTCCTTTGTGCGGAACATCACCGATTGAATGATATCGCTCCTTGCGTCGTCAACATGCGGAAGCGTCTTCAGCCCGAGCATTTCAAACAGTGCCGAAAACAGGATCGCGCTTTTTTGGCACTGCGCAACGGTATGCGGCGCCATAAACAGCCCTTGGTAGAACGGACGGTAGGACGCCGCATAAGAGCCGATCTCCTTTCCGCAGCCGGGAACCGTCTGCCGGAACGAGACCGCTTCGATCAGGTCCTTTCTGCCCGCAATGTATCCTCCCGTGGGCGCGATGCCTCCGCCGCAGTTTTTGATGAGGCTGCCTGCGATCAGATCCGCGCCGACCGCCGTCGGTTCAACTTCCTCCGTAAACTCGCCGTAGCAGTTATCCGCAAATACAATTACATCGCTCCGAATCGACCGTACAAACGCGATTGCCTCCCGGATTTTTGCAATGGAAAGCGCATCGCGCCATGCATACCCTCTCGAACGCTGCAGATAGACCATTTTGATCGTCGGATCGCTCTGCAGTTCCTTCTTTGCGCATGCAAAATCAATACCGTTCTCCAAGAGCGGTACCGAATGAAAACGGATCCCGAACCGTGAAAGCGCGTTCGGAAGATCACCGTTCAGCCCGACTGCGCTTTCAAGCGTGTCGTACGGCGTTCCGGTCAGCGACAGAACGGTGTCGTTCGGTTCCAGTGTACCGGACAGTGCCAGAAAGATGGCGTGCGTTCCGTTCGCGATCTGCGGACGAACCAGCGCCGCGTCCGCATTCAGCGCATCTGCAAACACATCGTCCAAAGCGTCGCGTCCGATGTCGTCGTATCCATATCCCTCCGTCGGCGCAAAATGCCTTGCTGAGATCCTGTGCGTCTGAAACGCATTCAAAACACGCTCCTGACAAAGCAAAGCGATCTTCTCCGATCTTTTAAAAGCATTTGCAGAGCGTTCCTCTGCCGCTTTGATCATTTCATTGATTTCCATTGATGCGCTCCGTTATATTTTGGATGATCGTATCCGCGGAAAGAACGGTCGGATCAAACCAAATCGTATTTGTATTTCGCTTGAACCAGGTAATCTGTCTCTTCGCGAAATGTTTTGTATCGAGCTTGATCTGCTCCGCCGCGCTTTCCATCGTTTGCGTACCGAGATATACGTCATACAGCTGCGCATATCCGATCGACTGCAGCGCACGGCAGTTTTCGGGCGTCAGACCGCGTTCAAAAAAGGAGAACGCTTCTTCACGCAGTCCGCGTTCGATCATGCTGTCCACTCGCGCTTCGATCCTTTGATACAGCTTTTTTCGGTCCGTATTCAATCCAACCCGTATGACCCGATATGTTTCGTCCTCTTTCTGCGCAGTTTCAAACGCACGGTTCAGTGAAGAGAACGGCTTCCCCGTGATTTCCAGCACCTCAAGCGCGCGAACGATGCGTTTCTTATCGTTCGGATGAAGCCGTGCCGCCGTAATCGGATCTGCGGCTCTCAGTGTCTCAAACAGCCCGTTTCGATCGTTTTCGTATGCATTCTCCTGCTTTGCCCGAATCGCGGGATCTGAAGGCGCTGAGAAGCGCATATCGGAAAAGATTGCATCGAGATACAGTCCGCTGCCGCCGACAACGATCGGCAGTTTGCCGCGCGACAGGATCGAATCGATCGCCTCCCGTGCAAGCGTACGGAACGTCGATACCGTAAAGCTGTCGTCCGTCACATCGGCGCAGTCGATCATATGATGCGGAACGTCCTCTCGTTCTTCCTCCGTCGGCTTAGCCGATCCGATGTCCAGTCCGCGATAGACCGCCACGGCGTCGGCGGAGACGATCTCCCCTCCCGTTCTCTTCGCGAGTGCCACGGACAGCGCGGTCTTTCCGCACGCGGTGGGTCCGACGATGCACAGAACAGTCGGCTTCATACGATCCTTCGGAACATTTTTTCCAGTTCCGATTTCGTAATCCGTACAATCACGGGACGGCCGTGCGGGCAGGTCAGAGGTACTTTACCGCTTAAAAATGATTCAAGAAGGTCCTTGATCTCCTCTTTTGTGATCGCTTCCCCGCCCTTGATCGCATGCTTGCATGCCGTCTGCATCATACGTTCCTTGATGAGCTCCCGCTTTACGTCTTTGCCGCATTCACCGAGAATCGACAAAACGGCATGCAGATACGGCTCCCCGAGCATTTGCCCGTTCAGAACGGGGACTTCGCTGAGCGTCAATGCAGTTGCGCCCGATCGCGTCAGCCCGAATCCAAGCTCGGTAATCTGTTCTTCGTTCGCTTCCCAAACGGAAAACTCCGAAGGCGTCAGACGGATCTCTCTCGCAACAAGCAGCGTCTGCGACGACAGTTCCGTTTTGCGCGCAGACAATTCATCATACAGCTTCCGTTCATGCGCTGCGTGCTGATCGATCAGAAACATGTTCTGATCGCGGGTAACGATCCAGTATGTTTGAAAGACACAGCCGATCGTTTCCGCATCCGCATCGGAAAACAGCGGAGATCCTGCCGTTTCCTTTTCCGCAGGTTTGATCGGATCCGTCCGTACCGTAAAGCTCGGAACGCTGTCGCCCATCGTCTTTTCCCGGAAGGTGTTGAAGCTGCTTTCCCGGAATGTATAAGCGCTGTTTTTTGCGGAATAATCGTGAAAATCAATGCGCGGCGCCTGGATCGGCTTCTGAACCGCAGCAGGTTCTTCGGGGAACCCCGGCTGTTTCGGAACGATCTGATCCAGCGCGGATTCCACATGCTTCTCCGTCGCACCGAGCGCAAGCTTGCAGGCTGCCGAAACCGACGTAAAGATCCGGTTCTCGTCGGCAAACCGTACCTCCGCCTTCGTCGGATGCACGTTTACATCGACCTCCTGCGGCGCAAGCTTCAGATTCAGAACAAAGAACGGAAATCTGCCGATCATCAGCCTGGTATCGTACGCCTGCGCTACTGCCGCGGAAACGAGCGGCGAACGTATGGAACGTCCGTTGATGAACAGCGTCTGGAAGCTTCGATTGTTTCTGGAGATCTCCGGCAATCCCAAGTATCCGGTAAGCTTGCAGTAGCCGTTGTCGTATTCGACCGGAACAAGCTTGTCCGCAACTGTCGCTCCGTACACGCAAAAGACGGCGTTCAAAAGGTTCCCGTCGCCGTATGTTTCATAGACTGTTTTGCCGTCGGATTCATATCGGAAGGAAATCTCCGGCCGCGCGAGGATCATCTTTCCGATGTAATCGCCGATATATCCCGCTTCAGTGCGCGCGGACTTCAAGAATTTCAACCTTGCCGGCACGGAGGCAAACAACGCCTCGACCGCAAACGTCGTACCGAAAACGCAGGGACTGTCCTCCTCGCTCTCGATCGTGCCGTTGTCGACGATCAGCTGCGTTCCGACTTCCGCGTCCTTCGGACGCGTCGTCATCGTAACGCGGGAAACGGAAGCAATGGAAGCAAGCGCTTCTCCCCGGAAGCCGAGCGTCATCACGCGGGAAAGATCGTCAGCCGTCGAGATCTTGCTGGTTGCATGGCGCAAAAACGCGTTTCTGCAGTCCTCCCTTGCAATACCGCACCCGTTGTCGGTCACGACGATGCTGCGCATTCCCCCGTTCTCAATCCGAACGGTTATCGCGGTCGCGCCTGCGTCGATCGCGTTCTCCACAAGTTCTTTCACAACAGACGAAGGGCGTTCCACGACCTCCCCTGCCGCGATCTGATTCGCTACCTGCGGTTTTAATACACGGATGATCGCCATGGATCATTCTCCTTTCAGTGCATCCGTATAGGAGTGCAGCTTCATAAATGCTTCGATAGGCGTCATATGCTCAAGATCAAGCTTTTTAAGGTCATTCAGAATCGACCGCTCGACTTTGGATTCCGGAGACGTCTGCGACGCCGCCGGCTCTTTTGTATCGCGAACAAGCAAATCCGATTGCTCCAGCTCTCCGAGAATCTCTTTTGCGCGTCCGATCACCGATTCCGGAAGTCCGGCAAGCTTAGCTACCTGAATGCCAAAGCTCTTGTCCGCCGATCCCTTGACGATTTTTCGCAGGAACAGCACGTCGTCGCCGATCTCCTTGACTGTGATGCGGTAATTGACCACACCTTCAAGCTTGCCTTCGAGCTCGGTAAGCTCGTGATAATGCGTCGCAAACAGCGTTTTTGCGCCGCAAAGGATCGGATTGGCAATGTGCTCAAGCACTGCCCATGCGATAGACAGCCCGTCAAACGTGCTCGTGCCGCGTCCGATCTCATCCAGGATCAAAAGGCTGTCTTTTGTGGCGTTGTTGATGATGTTCGCCATCTCGCTCATTTCGACCATGAACGTGCTTTGTCCGGAAGAAAGATCGTCGCTTGCCCCGATGCGCGTAAAGATCCGATCCACAATACCGATCTCCGCTTCATCCGCAGGCACAAACGAGCCGATGTGCGCCATCAGCGTGATCAGCGCGACCTGGCGCATGTACGTCGATTTCCCTGCCATATTCGGACCGGTTACGATCAGCAGACGGTTTTTGTCGAGATCGAGGTTCACGTCGTTCGGAATGAATCCGTTCTTCATCGTACGCTCCACAATCGGATGACGTCCGTTGACGATACGAATGATCGATGTGTCCGCTATCTTCGGCATGACATAACGGTTGGATACTGCGATTTCGGCAAGCGAACGGAAAACGTCCAGCCGCGCAAGCAGAACGGCGTTCTTCTGAAGACGTTCCGTACAGGCGAGCAGCGCTTCGCGAACGCCGCGGAACAACTCGGTTTCCAACTCCAGAAGCCGATCCGTAGCGCTTAGGATCTTCTTTTCGAGTTCTTTGAGCTCCGGCGTCACATAGCGCTCGGCATTCGCAAGCGTCTGTTTGCGTTCATAGTAGTACGGAACGTTTGCCGTCAGGGATTTCGTTACCTCGATATAATAGCCGAAAACGCGGTTATACCCGATGCGCAGCGTTTTGATTCCCGTCGCTTCCCGTTCGCGTGCCGCGACGCTTTCCAGCATCCCCTGACTGTCCCCGGAAATAGCTCTCAGCTCATCGACTTCGGCGTTGTATCCTTTGCGGATCAATCCGCCGTCCTTGATGTTGACGGGCGGATTCGGATCGATCGCTGCGTCAATGAGGCCGATCACGTCGTCCATAGGATCGAGCTCGTTGACAATCGTATCGATCGCCTCTGTCGGGATGCCGCACAAAAGCATCGTAATCGGCGTGATCTGGCGAAGCGAGTTCATCAATGCGATACAGTCGCGTCCGTTGATCGTTCCGTATGCGATCTTGCTCGTCAGACGCTCAATATCGTAGACCGAGCCGAGATATTCGCCGAGCATCTTCCGCGTACGCAGATCGCGCACAAACGTGTCGACCGCGTTCAAGCGATAAACGATGCTGTTCTTCGTCTGCAGCGGGCAGTCGATCCAGTTTCGCAGCATACGCGCGCCCATGCTGGTCTTCGTTGCATCGAGCAGATACAGAAGCGTGCTCTTTCTGCTTCCGTTGAACTGCAGCGGCTGGGTCAGCTCCAGATTTCTTCGTGTGGATGCATCCAGCTGCATGTATTCCGATCGATTCAGAAGCCGGATCGAATGGATATGGGAAAGCGCGTTTTTCTGCGTTTCTTCAAGATATGAAAGCAGCGCTCCCGCCGCGCCGATCGCAAGCGTTTTTCCTTCAAGCCCATACCCTTTCAAGGACGCAACCGAAAAGTGCTTTTTGAGACGCGTTTCCGCCTGTTCCGGATGGAACCGCACGTTCGGAAGCTTTTCGAGATAATATCCGGAACGGATCCTTTTGCACAGATAATCCTGCTCGTACAGCAGTTCGTTCGCAATGATCTCCGACGGAGAAAGTCGCGTCAGTTCGTCAAACAGGCTTGTCTGCGCGTTCGAGCCGTACAGCTCGCATGCGTAAAAAATCCCCGTCGAAATATCCGAATATGCGTATCCGATCCCGTTCGGCGCAAAGTTCAGCGAAAAGATATAGTTGTTCTTTGCCCCGTCGAGCATCTTCTCCTCGATCACGGTACCGGGCGTAATCACGCGCGTGACCGATCGCGTCACAAGTCCCTTTGCGAGCGCAGGATCTTCCATCTGTTCGCAGATTGCAACCTTGTGACCGAGCGAGATCATTTTATTGACATAGGTATCGACCGCATGATACGGAACGCCGCACATCGGCGCGCGTTCCTCCAATCCGCAGTCGCGTCCCGTCAGCGTCAGTTCGAGGATCTTTGACCCTTCAACAGCGTCGTCAAAGAACATCTCGTAAAAATCGCCGAGACGGTAGAACAGGAAGCAGTCCGGATACTGCTGCTTCACTTCCATATATTGGCGCATCATCGGCGTCAATTCGTTCATTGATGATCCTCCCGGGATTCACATTCCTGTTTGCATGTGCTGCAGTTGCAGTCGCAAGGCATGGACATGATCACTTTCTCGCGAAGCGCCTTGTCGAGCGCATCCTTTGCGCCGATAAATTCACGGTAGAGCTTGTTTGCAGAGATCTGCCCCGACATATACTCTACGTCGTTGGTCAAGCGGATCGCTTCCTGCGCGTCATAATCGGGATTCTGCAGAAGATCCATCAGTTGTTTAGTTTCGGACTGATATGCATCGATCAGTTCCATCAAGGCTTTGTCCGCCTTGACCTTTTCGCTCAGTTCCAAATAGGTTTTCAATTCATGCATCGATCATTTCTCCCAATAATGAATTTTTGCTGGACTTTGTGACTTTTACCGTGACATATCGGTTGAGAAGCTCCCTGCATCCCGGGAAATACACCATTTTGAAATTCTGGTATTTTCCGTACAGCAGCGTTTCTTCCCCGCGCTCGTCGTATCCTTCTACAAGCACCTCTCCGACATGTCCGATGTATTTTTCGTTATTCTCAACCGTTTTTCGCGCCTGCAGTTCGTTCAGCGCCTGCAGCCGCTGTTTTTTGACCGGCTCCGGGATCTGATCCTCCATCCTTGCTGCGACCGTTCCCTGTCTCGGAGAATATGCAAACGTGAATGCCGCCGCAAAACCGACCTCCTCGACCAAGGAAAGCGTATCCCGAAACGCTTCTTCCGTTTCACCGGGAAATCCCACGATAATGTCCGTCGTAAATTCAATGTCCGGAACCAGCTTCCGAAGATTCTCTATGATGGACAGATAATGCTCGCGCGTGTATTTCCGGTTCATCCGACGCAGAATCTCGCTATTGCCGGACTGTACCGGAAGATGCACATGATGGCAGACATTCGGAAGCGTCGCAATCGCCTGCATGACGTCCTCGTTCAGATCCTTCGGATGGGACGACATAAACCGGATCCGCTTCAATCCCGGTACGTCCGATACATAGCGCAAAAGCTCTGCGAACCGCATGCCCGTTGATCCGTCGTTTCCGTAAGAATTGACATTCTGTCCGAGCAGTGTGATCTCCGTAATGCCCGTTTCGACGAGCGAAACGATTTCGGATCGGATATCCTCCGGCATGCGGGAACGCTCATGTCCGCGAACATACGGCACGATGCAGTAGGAGCAGTAATTGTCGCATCCGTACATGATATTGACAAACGCGCTGCGCTGATTGTCGCGCAGTTTCGGAAGCCCCTCCGCGATCGCGTCGCCGGCGCGATCCGTCATCGCAATTCGCTCACCGTTCAGAACGGCATTCAGCATTTCCGGAAAACGATGCAGCGCATTTGTTCCGAAAATCAGGCTGACGTGCGGAAATCGCTTCAGAAGCTTTTTTGCCATTCCTTCCTGCTGCATCATGCAGCCGCAGATTGCAATGATCAGTCCCGGGTTTGCGTCTTTCAGCTCCTTCAGTGCGCCGATATTGCCCATCAGCCGCTTTTCCGCGTGTTCGCGGACACAGCAGGTATTGAACAAAACAAAATCCGCATGCTCCTTGCTTTCGCATTGCGTATATCCGATCAGCGAAAGCCAGCCCTTGATCGTCTCGCTGTCACGAACGTTCATCTGACAGCCGAATGTTTCCACAAAAAATGTCAGTTTTCGCGGAACGATCTCTTTCGCAAGTGTCAATGCCATGTCTCTCTGTCTCGAAAGCTCCGATTCCGATACAAAATTCGTGTTGTTCATCTTAAATTCTCCATAAATTTTCAATCTATTATACTACACATCGAATCATCAATCAAGCAAGATTTCCGAATCGCAGATACAGATTTTTCCGTTCATAATTCTGCGAACTTTGCAGAAATTAAGAGCATCAAAGCTGACAGGAGGTGAAATACATGGCACGCAACAGCAATAACAATACGTCTTCCGATTCCAAGAGCAAGCTGCAGTCTTTCAAGAGCGAAGTAGCATCCTCTTTGAATATCGATCTGAAGCCGGGTTATAACGGCGATCTGACCTCGCGCGAAGCGGGCAGCATCGGCGGTGAAATGGTCAAGCGTATGATTTCGTACGCGGAAAAGAATCTTCACTAAACGAAAGGAGAACAAACCATGAGCAGAAACGGAGCATTGGTTCCCGAAAGCAAGCAGGCGCTTCAGAATTTCAAGTATGAAGTTGCCAACTCCCTGAATGTGGATCTGAAACAGGGCTACAACGGCGATCTGACCTCGCGCGAAGCGGGTTCGGTCGGCGGCGAGATGGTCAAGCGTATGATCTCGTACGCGCAGAACAACATGAACGGGTCCTCGTCCATGATGAGATAAAACAAAAAAGCAAGCAGATAAAATCGCCGATCCCGGCGATTTTATCAATTGTGCGCAACCTGATTCAACGTGCGATACCGCTCCCTTGCTTTTTCCAGAAGCGTGTTGTACTGCAGCGTCGGCAGCGTAAATACGTCGTTCGCCGCCGAGGACGCCGCTTCGATGATTTCAACGGTGCAGCTGGAAAGGATCCCGTTCATTTCGCTGTCTCCGCTCTGACGAACGCCGAACAAGTCTCCGCTTCCGCGCATTTCCAGGTCCATCTGCGCAATCGCAAAACCGTCGGTGCTCTCCAGCATTGCCTCGATCCTTTGTTTTGCGTGTTCGGTCATCTTTTTTGCAAGCAAATAGCAGTGCGACTGCCGATCTCCCCTGCCCACTCTTCCGCGCAGCTGATGCAGCGTCGCAAGCCCGAAATGATCGGCGCCTTCGATCACCATGGACGTCGCCTCCGGCACGTCAACGCCGACCTCCACGACAGTCGTTGAAATCAGGATCGGAACCGATCCGTTCCGAAACGCTTCCATAGCATGTTGTTTCTCTGCGTCCGACATCTGCCCGTGCAGGATCCCGATCAGCGTATCCTGCAGCCGCGTTTTGAGTTCCTCATGCAGTTCCTGAAGAGAAAGTCCCTCATACCCTTCCGTTGGCTCGATCAGCGGACAGACAACATAGGCACGTTCGCCGTTTTTTGCATTCTCCGCAAGATGTCGGTATAGGTCGTTTCGTTTTGTCTGGGGAACGTAATGCGTTTTGATCGGCTGTCTTCCCGGCGGCAATCTGTCGATGATGGACAAATCCAGATCCGCATACAGCAAGAGCGCAAGCGTCCGCGGGATCGGCGTCGCAGACATGACAAGGACGTCCGGTCTCATGCCTTTCATTTCGATTTTCGCACGCTGCATAACGCCGAAACGATGCTGTTCATCGGTCACGACCAGCCCGAGATGACGGAATCGGACCGTATCGGACAGCAGCGCATGCGTGCCGATCACAATTTTGGCTTCTCCGCTTGCAATGCGTTCCAGCGCATGCTTTTTTTCTTTTGCGGGCATGCCGCCGACATACAGGCATGCATCCGGGAAACGTCTTCGCATGGTCCGAAAATGCTGTTCCGCAAGCAGCTCCGTCGGCGCAAGCATAACGCCCTGTCTGCCGTTTTGTTCGGCAATGAACAGCGCATATTCCGCAACGAGCGTTTTGCCGCTTCCGACGTCTCCCTGGATGAGGCGATTCATGGAACGGTCGGATCGCATATCGGATTCGATCTCGTGCATCGTGCGAAGTTGAGCGTCCGTCGGTGCGAACGGAACGGTTGACAAAAAGCTTTCAAGCAGGTTATCCGTGCGGAATGCGAACCCGTTTTTCATGTTCCGATCGGCTTTAGAAGCACGGATCGCCGTAAAATACAGAAAAGCCTCTTCAAAGGAAATCCTGCGCTTCGCCTGATTCAGCAGATCCGCAGACGACGGAAAATGGACTTCGCGCAACGCTTCGTCAAACGGGATCAGCCGATATCGCTCGATCCACTCTTCCGGAAGCGTTTCCGGTACGGTACAGCGCTGCAGGATTTCCTTGACCGATTCACGGATGAGCGGCTGCGTCAATCCTTTTACGGATTCGTAGACGGGAATGATTCCGGCTTCAGCTCGACTGATTTGCGGATTATAGAAAACGGTACCGTGCTTTTTGGATGCGATGGCATTTGCATAAATGACGTCGCCGGCGTGAAACTGATTGGCGCGATACGGCTGATTGATCCATTTAAGAGATGCTTTCCCGCTTGCATCGGCAACACGAATCGAAACCATGTATTTCCCCTTGAAATAGTACACGGTTGGATCTGCCTGTGCTGTTACACGGATGGAAACGCGTTCTCCGTCTTCGGCGTTTGCGATCGGCGTGATTGCGGAATAATCAAGATATTCCCGCGGATAAAACGTCAGAAGGTCTTCCGGCGTTCGTATGCCGAGTTCCGAAAACAGAGCGGCGCGTTTGGGGCCGACGCCCTTCAGGTCAATCAATTCCATACAAAAAAGCCGCCATCCGGCGGCTTGTATCCGTCATTCAACAGAAAGATAATAGTAGTACAGCGGCTGTCCGCCTCTCGCAACGATGAACTCCGCGTCTTCAAACTGCTCCTGCAGATGCTCCGAAAGCGCGATCGCGTCATCCTCTTCGACTGCATCGCCGAAATACAGATTCACGATCGGATCCTCGATACCGCGTTTCTCGATCATCTTGCAGATGATCTTCTCGACGGTTTCGTTCACGCTTGCAGAAACAGCGGCAATATCGTTATCGACAAGCCCGATCATGTCGCCTTCCTTGATGTCATTGCCGTTATAATGCGTTTCGCGGATCGCATAGGTAACGGCGCCGGAAACGATCTCATTCACCGCGTCCTGCATATTTTCCCGGTTTTCATCGAGTGAAAGATCCGGATTGAACGCCATCGCCGCCGCGATGCCCTGCGGGATCGTCTTGGTCGGCAGGACGATGACATTGCAGGAGCACAGATTCTGCGCCTGCTGCGCCGCAAGAATGATGTTGGAGTTGTTCGGCAGAACAAACACGTTTCTCGCGTTGCACTGTCCGACGGCATTGACGATCGTATCGATGCTCGGGTTCATGGTCTGTCCGCCGGAAATAATACGGTCCACCGAGAAGTTGCGGAAAATTTCGTCGATCCCGTCGCCTGCGCTGACCGCAATGAGCCCGTATTCCTTTTCGTTGCGCTTTTTCTGTTCTAACAGCTGACGGTTCTGTTCACGCATGTTTTCGATTTTCATGCGATCCAGTTCGCCGTACCGCATCGCAAACTGCAGGATCTTGCCGGGGCAGTTCGAATGCACATGTACCTTGACAAAATCGTCTCCGGCAGCAACGACGACGGAATCGCCGACCTTCAGAAGATGATCGCGCAGCTTCTGCAGATCATCCTCGGAAAAGCTGTCGATCAACCGCACGATAAAGAATTCCGTGCAGTATCCGAACTCGATGTCTTCCGTGGAGAAATGATCGAGATTTGCACCTTCTTCCTGGACGTCCATCGGTTCCGCTTCGGGCTCTTCTTCAACGTCCGGAAGCTCTTCGCCCATCAAAACCGCTTTGAAGCCGCGATATACGGTCAAAAGTCCGTATCCGCCGCTGTCGACCACGCCTGCCTCCTTGAGAACAGGAAGAAGGTTCGGCGTATTGTCAAGCGCTTCTTGTCCGACCGTCAGGATATGATCCATAAAGTCTTCAAGGGAGACGTTCGGTTTCTTTTTGATGAATGCGATCGCATCCTGGGAAATCATGCGCGAAACGGTCAGAATCGTGCCTTCCTTCGGACGAAGAACAGCTTTATATGCTTTATTGGTGCCTGTTTCAAGCGCTTCCGCAAGCATTGTGATATCGATTTCCGTTTGTCCCTTGCAGACCTGCTGGTACCCGCGGAAAAGCTGCGAAAGGATAACGCCCGAATTGCCGCGTGCGTTTTTCAGCGCACCGAGCGCGACCGCATCCATGACTTCGCCAACCGTAACGGAGTCCGGCATGGCGCGAAGGTCCTTTACCGCGCCCTGCATGGTCATGGACATATTGGTTCCGGTGTCGCCGTCCGGAACGGGAAATACGTTCAGCGAATCAATATACGCTTTGTTTTTTTCAAGATTGGCAGCGCCGCCGAGAAACAAATCACGCAGCAGCGAGCCTTTGATGCTCAGTATGTTCAATGCTCAAACCCTCCGAAATCCGCTTACTGAACGCGAATACTTTCCACAAAGATATTCACGCAGCGAACAGTAACTCCGGTCATATCCTCTATCCGATACCGTACGTTTTGCTTTGTGTTCTGTGATACCGCAGGAAGGCTGACGCCGTACTGAAGCGCGACATGCAGAGTAATGTCTACCTCGTTCTCGCCGATCTTTTCAACCAGAACGCCCTTCTGCAGATTTTCTTTTCCGAACAATTCAACGATCGCATCGCCTGCGCTTCTTGCGCACATTCCGACAATGCCGTAATTTTCAACCGCGGCATACCCGGCAATCGTTGCAATCAGATCCTCCGAAACGGAAACGGTTCCCATTTCATTCACGACAGAAATCGCCATGATAGATCCTCCTTTTTTATTCCTTAATGTTTATTGCTTGCGATCCGATATTATTCTTTCTCTTCCCAAACGCCGTTGTGGAAGACTTCCTGAACATCGTCGTTATCATCCATCCGTTCCAGGAACCGTTCGATCTTCTCGATCGTTTCCGGATCGGTAATGTTCGTGGTGTTCTTCGGGATCTGACCGATCTCCGCGGAAAGGAACGTGTAACCGAGTCCTTCCAGTCCCTCGCGAACGGAAGAGAAATCTGCGGGAGAGGTGTAAACCTCAAACACGTCGTCCTGCGCGACAAAGTCGTCAGCGCCTGCGTCGAGTGCCTGCATCATGACTTCGTCCTCATCCATGAGCGCCGTACGCTCGATGACCAGCAAGCCCTTTTTATCGAACATCCATGCAACGGAGCCGGAAGCGCCCATGTTGCCGCCGCTCTTGGAGAAGATGTGCCGCATCTCTGCCGCAATACGGTTGCGGTTGTCGGTCAGAACGTTAACGATCACGGCAATGTTGCCCGGACCGTAGCCTTCGTATACGACCTCTTCATAGTCTACGCTGTTGCCGTCGCCGCTTGCTTTCTTGATAGAGCGGGAAATATTGTCGTTCGGCATGTTGGCAGCTTTTGCTTTTGCGATGACGTCGCGCAGCTTGGAGTTGTTCGCCGGGTCGGCGCCGCCGCCTTCTTTTACGGCGATGGCGATCTCACGACCGATCTTCGTAAATATTTTACCCTTTTGTGCGTCGGTTTTTTCTTTTTTGTTCTTGATGTTTGCCCATTTGGAATGTCCGGACATATGTTTTCCTCCTAATTCAAATCAAAATCGTTACAAAGCTCACAGCAAATCTGCCGCTTCTTCATCTATAATAAAGGTTGCTCCGGGATGGAGACGCAGCGCCGCAAGCGGCGTTTCCGAAAGGCTGCCCTTCAGCATCGCCTTCACCGCGCCGGAAACGTTTCGCCCCGTTGCGACAACGATCGGATGCTTGCACTGCATCAGCACGTTGAGTCCCGCCGTCAGGAAGGAATCGCCGTCGATCGTTTCAACATGCGCCGCAGGATCGCGGTCCGCGCTCTGATTCATCAGCAAAGCGCCGTCATGACGCACAGCAACCAGCGCGATGTCCAGTCCTCCGTCGTTCAGGATCGCTTCTTCAAACAGCTGCGCGGTCTGCTCCGGCGGACAGTCGGAAGAGAACGGAACGATATACTGCTTTTCGCTGATATCGGTTTTCGCAAACAACGCTTTGCCGAGCAGGTTTGCGATCCGCTGTTCGCCGGTTTCGTCCGGCAGAAACTCAAACAGCTGATAAACCTTTGTATCGTTCCAGGCAAGCAGCCCGTTTTCTGTCATGGCGGACAAGGATTCAAAGACCGGCAGCAGCGTTTCATGATAATCTACGCCGACCGTGCAGTATGAATCGGTCAGGATTTGTGCTGCGATGATCGTCGCCGCGCATACGCCGACGGTTTTTTCATCGCGGTATATCAGAACGCTCATTCTTTTTCTCCGGCGGCACAGACCGATTCGATGAACAAAAGAACGTCGCCGTATACTTCCTTGCGGTTCGTTTCGTTCAGCATTTCATGCCGTCCTTCCGGATACAGCTTCATCGTGACTGTATGACCGCTCTTCAAAAGCCACTGATTGACCTGTTTGACGCCTTTTCCCATATTGCCTACGGGATCGTTGGAACCGGCAAGCAGGAAGATCGGACGGTTCGGAACGCGTTTCGCCCAGTTCAGATTGGAGACCTCGCCCAGTCCCGTAAACAGATCATAGAATGCGCAGGACGTAAACACAAAGCCGCAAAGCGGATCTTCAATATAGCGATCGACATTCGCCGTGTCGCGGGAGAGCCAGTCAAATTCCGTTCTCGGATCCTTGAACTTTTTATTGTATCCGCCGAACCCGAGCTTGTTCAGCTTTTCGTTCGGCTGATTGCCCTTGCCCTTTTTGATCGCGCTTTTTGCCATCATCTTGGCGATTGCAAGCGCAGGATTTGCGCCTGCTGTCCCCGAGAAAATGAACGCATCAAAATCAACGCCCATCCGACCGGCATACGTTCTTGCAAGGAAGCTGCCCATCGAATGGCCGAAGAGAATGCATGCCATGGAGGGATGATCCTTCATGACTGCGTCATGCATGGTTTTGTTGTCTTTTATGAGGTTGTCCCAGCCGTCTTTTTCTCCGAAATAGCCAAGCGGCTGATCCTTTCCGACCGATTTGCCGTGACCGGGAAGGTCCATACCGAATACCAGAAAACCGTTTTCGGCAAGATACATGGCAAAATCATGATACCGTTCGATGTGCTCCGCCATGCCGTGAATGATCTGTACGCATGCGCGCGGCTCGTCCGGCGTCCAGATACGGTAGCGCACGTCGCAGATTCCCGTAGCCGACGGGAACTTCTTATCACGAACAACAATGCCCATATGCATTCCTCCGCATAATATTGATATGGTATCATACCACATATGCGAAAAAAGTGCAAGTCAAAGCTGAATTTTTTCGTCGACAGATAGCAGATCGGCGTCTGCCGGATCATGAGAAACAACAACGGCAAGCCGGGCGGTACGAATAAGCTGCGCCGCTTTCCCCTTGTTTTCTTCATCCAACCCCGTAAAGGGCTCGTCCAAAAGGACGACATCGTCGGAAAACGCAAAGGCACGCGCAAGCGAAACACGCTGCTTCTGCCCGCCGGAAAGTGCGCCGGCTTTGACATGCAGCTCGTTTTCCATATTCAGCGAACGCAAAAGCTTTTCCGCCGTCATGCGGTCCGAAACGAGCGCAACATTTTCAAGCGCGGTCAAACGGTCCAAAAGACGCGGCTCCTGGAAAACGACGGAAATCTTTCGCCGGTCCGTTCCCGCAATCGTTCCCCCGTCCGGTTTTAAAAGCCGGCACAGAATGCGCAGCAGCGTTGTTTTGCCGATCCCGGATTCTCCCGACAGGAGCACGATCCCGCTGTCCGGAATCGATACGGAATAGTTTGAAAACACTTGTTTATCGCCGAGTTTTACGGACAGATCTCTGATTTCAATCATATCTCTGCCCTGCCTTTCTCAGCAAAAACCGGATGATGCTTTCCAGCAGCACGGACAGCAGGATGACGAGCAGCGTCCACGCGAACAGCTCCGGAATCTCCACATGGATCTTATGAAACTGCATTTGCCTGCCGATACCGAATTTCGGCAGCGCAAGGATCTCTGCCGTGATCACAGCCTTCCACGCAAATCCGAGCGCCGTTGATGCGCTTGCGAAAAAATGCGGAAGGATTTGCGGCAGCGAAACATACCGCAGTTTTTTCCACGGCGTCAGATAGATCTGCGACATCTCTGAAAGCTGGACGCTGCGATTTTTGATCGTTTCCTCCGTTGTTTGCCAGATCATCGGCACAACAACGATCATCGCCACAATGACCGGCACCATGCCGGATACGACCGAAACGAGCAGAATCAGCGCAAACGACGTGATCGGCGTGGTCTTGATCAGAGAACGAAGCGGTTTCAAAAGCCAGTCGCATGCGCGGAAATGCGCTGTCAGAACTGCCAATATGACGCCTGTTCCGCAGCCGAGCAGGTATCCGCAAAGGATCCGAAGAACCGTCATTCCGATCGAGCGCCATCCGGACACCGAAAGAACGATCTCCTTGATCGACTTCAGCGTATCAATCGGCGAAGGCAAAAGAAGCAGCCTGCTGCCGACAAGCATCGACAGCAGCTGCCAAACAAGAATGTATACTGCGATCGGAACGCAGATTCTAATTGCTTTACGAAGGATCTGCCGCATAGTAGAAATCGTCGCCGGGCATAGCGCCTCCGATCGATTTCGGGTTTGTATCGAACAGGACCTTCAGCATGGCGGATACACTCGCTTTCATCTGTGCGCCGGTGATCAGCGTGATGTTGCAGTTCGGAATCGCACGCTTTGCGATCGGTTCCTTTCCGATAATGCCCTGCGCCACCACAACGGCAGGTGCGTTCTCGTCGGTCACGACTTTATTTGCAGAGTCCGCCGCATCCTTCAGAAACGCGTCGACCTGATCCTTATGCTCTGCAAGATAATCCGTACGAACGATATAGACGCCCTGTACAAGCTGTGTATCGTTCTTCTCGTTCCAAAGATCGTTGACCTTCAGCGCAACGCGAACGTTCTCATTCTGTGCCGATGCAATCGAAACGTGCGGTTCCGGAAGCAAGGCGACCTCGGCTGAGCCGTCACCGAGCTTTGCGATCAGTTCGGCATTATCGGCAAGGTATTCCACCTTGACGGAATCGGTCAGCCCGTTTTCCGCAAGCAGGTAGTTCAGAATGTATTCCGGCGTGCTGCCTTCGCCGGTCGACCAAACGGTCTTTCCCGCGAGATCGGCAACGCTGTGGATCGTATCGCCGTTTTCGAGCACATACAGTACGCCGAGGGTGTTGATCGCGATCACATTGATCTTTCCTTCGGTCTTTTTATACAGCACGGAAGCAAGGTTGATCGGAACGGCTGCGATATCGACTTCGCCGTTTACGATCTTTGCCGTGACCTGATCCGGCGCTGTGAACAGTTCAACGCTGTAGCGGTCCTGCATGTCCTGCATCATATAGGCAAGACCCATGCCGGTCGGACCGGCAAGCGCTGCGACGCGCACGGGTTCCGCCGGCGTCTGAGGCTGTTCCGCATTCTGCTGTGTCCCGGCGCAAGCGGCGACGGATGCCATCATCAACAACGAGAGACAAATCACAATGATCTTTTTCATGGTTCATATTCCTCCAACAGTTCTATTTCTTTTCCGTTTCTGCGGATTCTATGTTCATCCTCCAGTGTGTCAAGCGCACGGTACAGCGTTGCGCGGCTGACGCAAAGAGATTCGGAAAGCTTTGTAAAGCTTTTGACATGATATGCGTTCCCGTCCGCCTCGGCAGCGAAGAACGTCATGATGCGTGCGGCGACGGAGTTCTTGGAAAATGCGTCGAGCCGCTTGTTCAAAAAACGGATCCTTCCGTTCAGGTAAGACAGATAGTTCCTGAGGACCGTTTGATCGGAGGACAGCAGATCGAGCATCTCATTCTCCGGGATGATCAGAACGCGCGTACGTTCCTTGGCGCGGATATCCGTCACATACGCCGTGTTTTCCCCGCAGATCGAGGCTGCGCCGAACAAGTCGTTCCGCTTCAGCGTGCTCATATGCATCTTCCCGTCGCGGCTTTCACGATTCACCTCCGCGCTTCCGCGGAGCAGAATCCCGATCCGATTGGTTCTGTCGTTTTTATGATACAGATATTCGCCTGCATCATATTCTGCGATCGAAACATTTGATTGATACAGCCATTTCCGGACCCGATCTTCCGGCACTTCCCGGAACAATACCGTTCCCTTCAATTGGCGCGCATATCGTTCCGCATCTGCTATCGTACTCATTTATCGCTTATTCCGTTTCATATGATACAGATATGCTAACATTGATCTTCCTACTTGTCAACACGGTTTTTTAAATATATAATACAGTCATGAAACTGATCAGTTGGAATGTGAACGGGCTGCGAGCCTGTCTCGAAAAAGGATTCGACGATTTTCTTCGTGCGGAATCTCCGGATATCATCGCCCTGCAAGAAACCAAACTGCAGCCGGAACAGCTTACCTATGCGCCGGACGGATATGAATCGTATCTGTTCAGTGCGCAGAAAAAGGGATATTCCGGCACCGCGGTATTCACGAAGCAGAAACCAAAGGATGTTCGCTTCGGCATCGGCGATGCGCGTTTTGACGATGAAGGACGAACCATTACGCTGTTCTACCCCGCCTTCACGTTTGTGACCGCATATGCGCCGAACGCGCAGGAAGGTCTCAGGCGTCTTGATTTCCGTACCGATTTTGAAACGGCGATCCGAAGGTATCTTTCCGATCTTGCAAAGAACGGTCCTGTTATTTACTGTGGCGATCTGAATGTTGCGCATCGGGAAATCGATCTGAAAAATCCCGGACCCAATCGAGGAAACGCCGGATTCTCCGATGAGGAGCGCGCAATGTTCGGATCGCTGTTGGACGCCGGTTTTCTGGATACGTTCCGCGTGAAGTATCCGGATCTCACGGGCGCTTATTCGTGGTGGAGCTATCGTTTCCGGGCGCGTGAACACAATGCCGGATGGCGGATCGACTATTTCCTGGTTCGCGAACAGGACCGGGATCGGATCCGGGACGCGATCATTTACAGCAGTGTTTTCGGGAGCGACCATTGTCCCGTCGGTCTTTTATGGGAGGGAACATGGAACTGATCCTTGCATCGCAGTCGCCGCGCCGTCATGAGATCATGCATTTCATGGGGCTGACCTATCAAACAGAAGTCTGCACCGAGCCGGAACAGATCCCGGACGGTCTTTCGATTCCGGGAACCGTGATGCATCTTGCAAAGCAAAAGGCTTCCTTTGCCCTGCGTATGCACCCGGACGCCTGCGTGATCGGCGCGGATACGATCGTCGAATTGAACGGCGAACTCATCGGAAAACCGAAATCGCCCGACGACGCCGTCCGTACGCTAACCCGTATGCAGGGACGACAGCACACCGTCTATACCGGTCTCGCCGTTCTCAAAACGGGTTATGCCGACGTCCGTTATTCGACCGCGAAGGTCCGCTTCCGTCCGATGAGCGAAACGGAGATCCGTTGGTATGTCTCGACCGGCGAGCCTTTGGATAAAGCCGGATCCTACGGCGTGCAGGGCTTGGGCTGCGTATTTGTGGAATCGATCGAGGGCAATTATTTCAACGTCGTCGGACTGCCTGCGCCGGTGTTGTATGAAATGCTTTTGAAAGCGCAGGCGATCAGGGAAGACCGCACATGAACAGCATACTGGAAGACAAAATCGCTCTGCTTCCGGAGAAACCGGGCGTTTATAAAATGCTTGACGATACCGGCACGGTGATCTACGTCGGAAAGGCGAAGATCCTCAAAAACCGTGTCCGGCAATACTTTCAGTCTTCCAAAAACCATTCGCCGAAGGTCCGGGCGATGGTTTCGCACATCGCCGATTTTGAAACGATCGAGGTGCACAGCGAGACCGAAGCCCTGTCGCTCGAAAGCAATCTCATCAAGGAGTTCATGCCGAAGTACAATATCCTTTTGAAGGATGATAAGCATTTTCCGTACTTCCGGATCGATCTTAAGCAGGACTTTCCCCGGATCGAGATCGTGCGGCGCGTCAAACCGGACGGCGCGACCTATCTCGGACCGTACATCGTCGGTCCTTCCGTGCAGGAGGAGCTTCGGCTTGTATACGATCTGGTTCCGCTGCGGCACTGCAAAAAGAATATCGCACATATGCAGGCGCGTGGCGAGCGTCCCTGTCTTCTGCACCACGTCGGCAAGTGCTGCGCGCCCTGCAGCGGCAGGATCACACGAGCAGAATACCATGCGTACCTCAACGAAGCAATCCGGCTTTTGAACGGCAAGAGCGGCGATCTGATTCCCTATCTGACGCAAAAAATGCAGGAAGCTTCCGATGCGCTCGATTTTGAACGGGCTGCTTTGCTGCGGGATAAAATAAAAGCCGTTTCGGCACTGCGGGAAAAGCAGGTCGCGATCAACGCCAGCGAGCTTGCAGCGGACGTCTTTGCAGTCGATTCGCTCAATGACGCCCGTATGGTCTTTGCGCTGTTCGTACGCGGCGGCAAGGTGATCGGAACACATGCATTTCCGCTGGAGGGCGACGGCGACGACGCTCCGTCCGAATGGCTGCACGCATTCCTTCTCCAGTATTACGGACAGGACGGCATCGAGATCCCGCCCCTGGTTTTGCTTGCCGAATCGTGCACGGATATGCCGGAGATCGAAGCATGGCTCTGCGAACGCAGGCGCAAAAAGGTGTCCGTCAATGTGCCGCAGCGCGGCGTGAAGCATCAGCTGACCGATATGGCAAAGCAGAACTGTAAAGCGCTCCTCGAGAAAAACGACCGAATCCGTACACGCGAATGGGAACGAGGCGAGGGCGCGCTTGCGGAACTTTCCGGTATTCTCGGTTTGGATGAGATCCCCTCCCGTATCGAATGCTTCGACAATTCCCACCTGATGGGAACCAATACGGTCGCGTCCATGGTTGTGTTTCGCGACGGCAAGCCGGATAAAACCGCATACCGGCATTTTCGGATCCGTTCCGATGCGGGCGGCGACGATCTGATCGCCATGCAGGAAGTGCTGACCCGAAGGCTGTCCGGAGACGGAGAGCTCCCCGATCTGATCGTGCTTGACGGAGGCAAAACGCAGCTTGCCGTCGGCGTCTCCGTACTCACGGAACTGAATCTTTCGCACATCCCGATCTGTGCGCTCGCCGAATCCGACGAGATCATCTATCTTCCTGAACAAGACGACCCGATCCTTCTTCCGAGAAACAGCGCTCCGCTGCATCTGATTGAACGTCTGCGCGACGAAGCGCATCGGTTTGCGATCTCCTATCATCGAAATCTCCGGAGCAAGAGCGCTTTGTATTCGATTCTCGACAGCATCGAAGGCGTCGGCGAGAAACGCAAACGCGCATTGTTCGATGCTTTTCTGACCGCGGATGCGATCAAAGCGGCAAGCTTAGAGGATCTTGCGGCAGTGAAAGGAATGACGACTGCATCTGCTCAATCTGTTTTTCGATACTTTCACCCCGATAAAAAATAACCGGCGGTTTCCGCCGGTTTCAGACTGTCGTAAAAGGGGCCAGACCGTTTGCGGCAAGAATTTATAAAGGAATACTTGTCGGAAGAAAAGGCGCATATGGCGCCTTTTCTTTTCATTATCTCTCCGCAAACTATCCATATTTCCGCTCAGTCGCATACTATAGTATAGCTCCGTCGCGAAAACATGGATTCAAAGGCACTTTGTCAAGGGGGATTTTCAAAGCACAGTCGGCTTTGGTCGGCTGTGCTTTTTGTAATACTCCAGTTGAGTTCTATAATACCTGTATTATAATATCCTTAATTAAGGAGATGTCATATGTCGATTACTCTTTATTATTCTAACAATTAGTAGATCGATTATTCACACATAGTTTCGAAACTATATTTCTAGTTTTTTTCAAAGGCTGTAATTAACTTGTCGTTGAATCCTTCTCCTTCTAAAGTAAAGTAGTAAGCGCTTGCATAATCGTTTTTAATAACGCATTTGATCTGCTTGCCTTCTTTCAGTGCATTTACTAGTACATCACATTTATCGCGCTTTTTCTGTTGTTTTTCTAGTTCGTGTGCAGATATAAACATACCTTTAGGTAAAGCATATAAATATAAATCTTCGCCTAAGTTAGGGACGTTCATATCAATCTTATACTCGTCATTGTCGATCTTAAACTGAATGAAAGCATATTTGCCTGTTGGGAAATTAGCTTTAATAGAATCGTATTCGAGCAGACGAATACTGCATTCGTTGGGGCTATAAAAAAACAGAACGGTTAAATCTGAATTGGTAGTCGCAGTATTGCTGAAAGTGCCATCAAATTTCCCCATTACATATGCTTCATCTGTCTTATCGCCATAGTCATCAAGATAGTAATCAATACTCCAATACGGTTCAGGGGTAGGAATTGGAGTGGGTTCAGTTGTTGGCTTAGGCGTGGGTTCGGTTGTTGCTGGTACTTCGGTTGCTATAGCTATAGGTTTGGGTGCCGATTGACCTCTACCACAAGCGGCAACGGAAAGCATCATTAGGAGCGATAGTAGAATTGTAATTGCTTTTTTCATTGTCTGTTCCTCCCCAAATAAAAAAGTGTGTAGCCCCAAGGGAGCTACACACCGAAAAATTCATAACTCCGCTTGTCGCTACACAACTTTGACTGTCTCAATTCAAGATAGATGCCAAATCAGGAGGTTGCGTTTTTGCCGAGGCAAAAACGCACCTTCCTGAACAAAGACAGTATAGTCGTGTAGCATTGCTATCTTATCATAGAATGGTTTGTTTTTCAATAATTGACCTTGTTTTGCTATACACTTTTTTGTCGAACAGAACAGCAAGCAAGACATTTGTGTTCCAAATGCCGAAAGCCGAGGTTGAACCGCCTCAGCTTTTGCTTTAGGGGACACCCTAACCCCGTTGATTGTGTACTGGAAATAGAAACCGCTGTTGTGTACGCACGTCCCGACGCAGGAGAGTATCACCGCCGACGGTGTCGGTGGTGAGTAAGTGCGCCCTTCCAGAAAAAAAGGGATGTCATCCTGAGGAGCGAAGCGAGGAAGGATCTCAGCGTGAAACTATGATGTATTCGATCTTGCGTTCAAAGATTCTTCGCCTTGCAGCTCAGAATGACACGTTTTTTTGTTTTTTACTTGCCGAGAAAAAAGCTCCTTTCCGATAGCTGCTATCATTCATTTGCCGCAGAAAGATTATCTCGCAGCTATTCTGTAGTAGCGGTTTAAAACCACCCTTTAGAGAATAGCTCTTCTGCCCTCCTTCCCAACAGCCTGCTCAGCGTGTCAAAAGTTTTATTGACACGCTGTAACCGGCGGTTTCCGCCGGTTTCTTTTGTATTATTCAGGTTTCAGAGCATTTTTGAATTCTTCTGTCAGTTCGATCCCGAAAAGCAAATAAGAAGCGTTCCCGGTCTCTATGATGGTTGACCGGTATCCGCGAAGCTCCGGCGATTCAAACGGCGCACGGTGCAGCGTCCGCGGATGATAGTCCATGTCCTCTTTTTTGACTGTTGCCGCAATCGTTTCTTTCACGTTGGTAATTTCTGTTTTGTCGATCTGAAACGGAATGCCTTTTTGAAACGGATCTTTTGTATGGATCCCCGAAACAGTTACACCGTCTGTCCGGCACAGCGACTGATGCAATGAACGCAGTACGCGAAAGGAACGGTATCCCTGATAAATGAAAAGTGCCGCGAGCAAAACATAGATGATGATATGCCATGAAAACCTCTTCTGTTCGCCCCAGAAAAACGGAAGAACAAACAGTACGGCAATGAAGGGCAGCCCGATTGAATAGAACAGACAGGTGATGTGCGCTTTCTTCAGCGCATTTTTGCTGCAAGTAAACTGCTTTTCCATATAAAAAACCGGGAGCGCACGATGCGCTCCCGTATCCCTTCGGAATTATTCTTCGTCCTCGTCCTCGCGCTTTGCCTGCTCGATGATCTTCTTCGCCTGCTCGGTGGGAACATCCTCATAGCGGGTGAACTCGCTGCGGAAAGAACCGCGCGCCTGCGTCATGGAGCGCAGGTCGGTCGCATACTTGAACATCTCGGAAAGCGGCGCTTCCGCGACGATCTCGGTGCCGCCGTTAGAAGGCGTCATGCCGAGCATTCTGCCGCGGCGACGGCTGAGGTCGCCCATGATGTCGCCGACGTTATCGTTCGGGACCCAGATGTAGTAGGTGTAGATCGGCTCGGTCAGCGCGGGATTCGCCTTGACGCAGGCTGCCTTATAGGACAGTCTTGCTGCGCTCTTGAACGCGACTTCCTTGGAATCGACGGGGTGATACTTGCCGTCATACAGCGTCGCTTTGATGCCGACCATCGGATAGCCCGCAAGCACGCCGTGAAGCATGGCTTCGCGCAGCCCCTTTTCGACTGCCGGGATGTATTCCTTCGGAACAACGCCGCCGACGATCGCATTGACAAACTCGAAATCAACGCCTTCGGGCGCCGGCTCGAACCGCATCTGAACAACACCGAACTGACCGCTGCCGCCGGACTGCTTCTTGTGTTTGCCTTCCGCTTCCGCCGTTGCACGGATCGTCTCACGGTACGGAATGCGCGGATCGGAGAGCTGTGCTTCGACGTTGCTCTTGTTGCGAATCTTTGCGCAGGTAACATCGAGGTGCATCTCGCCGAGACCCTTCAGTAGGACGTCGCCGGTTTCCGCGTTCTTTTCGATCGCAATGGTCGGGTCCTCTTCGAGGAGCTTGTTGAGACCGCCGATGACCTTGTCCTCTTCACCCTGCTTCTTTGCGGTGACCGCGAGGCTGATGCACGGCTCCGGGAAGACGATCTTCTCGATCGTGACCGGGTCGGACGCGTCGCAGAGCGTATCGTTCGTGTTGGAGATCTGCAGCTTCGGGATCGCGCCGATATCGCCAGCGTTCAGCTTATCGACCGCAATGGACTTTTTGCCGCGCAGCATCACGGGCGCCGTGGGCTTTTCGTTCTTTTCCTGGCTCGCATTGTAAAGCGCAACGCCGCCGTCCAGCGTGCCGCGATGGACCTTCACGATGCTGTACTTGCCGAACTGGTCGTTGACCGTCTTGTAGATGTGGCAAACCATCTTGCCGTCTCTCGTAAGCTCGATCTCTTCGCCGTTCTTATACGCCTTCGGAAGCTTCGCATCCGCAGCCGTGGGCAGATAATGGAGAATGTACTCCAACAGCGTGGTAACGCCGATATTGTTGAGCGCGGACGTGCAGCAGACGGGCGTGATGTCGCCGTCCAGAACACCCTTTGAAAGACCCATGAGGATCTGTTCGCGGGAAAGCTCCATCGTCTCCAGGTATTCCATCATGAGATCCTCGTCGGCTTCGGCTGCCGCCTCGGTGAGCTTCTCATAGAGCTCCTGTGCTTCCGCTTCGAGATTGCCGGGGATCGCGACTTCCTTTTCGCCCTTGCCGTCAAACATTTTTGCATTCATGTTGACGATATCGACATAGCCCTTGAACACGCCGCCTTCCATGATCGGAAGCTGGATCGGAACGACGTTCACGCCGAACTTCTCGTTCACGGCCTGCATGGTCTTTTCAAAGTTTGCATTGTCACGGTCCATCTGGTTGATGACCATCATGCGGGCTTTGTGCTGTTCTTTGCACATTGCCATGGTCTTTTCCGCGCCGACTGCAGGACCTGATACCGCGCTGATCACGACGAGCGCCGCATCGCAAAGCGCCATTGCCGCTGCCACTTCGCCGTAAAAATCAAAGAAGCCCGGTGCGTCGATCAGGTTGATCTTGGTGTTCTTCCATTCCAAGGGCGCAAGCGCCATGTTGATGGAGATGGAACGCTTGACCTCTTCCGGGTCAAAGTCCGTCGTGGGTGCATTGTTCGGGAAACGATCAACGAGACCTGCATTGTAAAGCATGGCCTCCGTCAAGGTCGTTTTGCCCTCGCCGCCGTGTCCGAAGACGCCGATGTTGCGAATCTCATTCGCGGTGTAGAGTTTCATTTGTGTTCCCCCTGTTGGAATTTGGTGGTGAAAATTGAATCCGTTTACACGGATTAACCCAATTTAATCAATTAACTATAACACAAAAAAGTGAATCTGTAAACCTAAACTTTCCAAGAATTTGCATATTCTTTTTGAATATCGGTCAAAACATCCACTTCCGCGCCGATACCCTTCAGCTTTTCATGCGCTACGAACGCATCGATCTCGTCCGGGACCGCGTACACACGCGCTTCCTTCGGCGGATTTACGGCAAGTTCTCTTGCGCAAAGCGCCTGGATCGCAAAGCTCATATCCATGATCTCCGCCGGATGTCCGTCGCTGGATGCAAGGTTCACAAGCCGTCCTTCCGCAAGGAGATACAGCCAATTTCCGTTCTCCAGCCGGTATCCCATGATGTTCGGCTTCATCTGCCGCGATTCGACTGCGATCTCCTTAAGCCGCGCGACATCGATCTCGACGTCGAAATGTCCCGCATTGCAGAGCAGAACGCCGTTTTTCATTTGTTTCATATGCGCTTCGGTGATGACGTCACGCATGCCGGTAACGGTAACGAATACATCGCCGAGCTTTGCCGCGTCCGCCATGCGCATGACGGTGAATCCGTCCATGACCGCTTCGATCGCCTTGACCGAATCGATCTCTGTCACGATCACGCGTGCGCCGAGCCCCTTTGCACGCATCGCAACGCCTTTTCCGCACCATCCGTAGCCTGCGACGACGACGGTCTTTCCCGCAACGATCAGGTTGGTCGTTCGATCGATGCCGTCGAACACGGACTGTCCCGTTCCGTACCGGTTATCAAACAAATGCTTGCACTGCGCGTCGTTGACGTCAAACATTGGAAAACGGAGCGATCCGTCTCTCTGCATGGCAAACAGACGATGGATGCCGGTTGTGGTTTCCTCGCAGCCGCCGCGGATCTTCGGAATCAGGTGCGGAAGCTTTGTATGCAGCATGGAAACGAGGTCTCCCCCGTCGTCGATGATCAGATCAGGCTCCGCAGAAAGGACGTTTTCGAGACATTCTTCATATACATCGGCAGATACTCCGTGCACGGCGAATACGGACATGCCTTCTTTCACGAGCGCCGCCGCAACGTCGTCCTGCGTGGAGAGCGGATTGCTGCCGGTGACATACATCTCCGCGCCGCCCGCCTTCAGAACCTCGCACAGATACGCAGTCTTTGCTTCCAGATGGACCGACAAGGCGATCCGCATCCCCTTGAACGGCTGCTCTTTTCGGAACTGTTTTTCGATCCCGTTCAAAAGCGCCATATTGCGCCGCACCCATTCGATTTTGTCCTGCCCGGACGGATACAGCGATTCATCGAGAATATAGTAATTCTTCTGTTTCATCATCAATCCTCCAAATATGCAATTGCCGCCTGCAGCTGTGTATCCAGCTCAAACGGGATATAATCGATCGAATACTTCTTTGCCTCTTCGGAAAGCTCTACATTCAAGTCCGGCGTGATCCCCTCGTCCTGTACGCAAACGCCGTTCGGCGTATAATAGGCGTCCGTTGTGATCTTGATCCAGCCCTTGGTTTCGGGGATCTCGTAGAAGCTTTGCACAATGCCCTTTCCGTATGTTTTCGTACCGATCAGATATGCCGCTCCGTGATCCTTCAGCGCGCCTGCGACAAGCTCGCTTGCAGACGCGGAATACCCGTTCACCAGAAGCGCCATCCGGATATCGGTCCCTGCATCGTGCGTTTTATACTCCACGACCTTGCCGTCTCTTGCGCGGAGCGTCGTCACGATATAATTCTTCGGAAGAAAGATATCGGCAATATCCACCGCGTCGTACAAAGAACCGCCGAGATTGTCTCTCAGATCCAGCACGAGCGTCTGCATGCCGGCTTCACGCAGGGTTTTCATGGCTTCCTTGGTTTCGTCGACGCAGGTGCCGTGGAACGACAGTACATGGATGTATCCGATCGAATCCGTGAGCATGCGGGAGCTGACCGCCGGCGTATGTACTTCGCGAACGATGATGTCGAAGGACAGCTTTTCTTCTCCGCGTCCTATCACGAAAGAGTTGGATGCTCCGTCCTCCGCACAGACATTGTCGAGAAACTCGGAAAGCGTCATCACGCCGTCAAACGCGACGCCGTTGATCTCCAGCAGGATATCTCCGGGCAGAAGACCGGCTTCGCTTGCGGGCGTATCGTCGTAGACGTCGAGGATCTGGACGACTCCGTCTTCGTTGATCTGTGTCAGAATGCCGACGCCGACAAATGTTCGCTGATTCTGCTTTATCAGTTCGTCGTATTCTTCTTTGGTGTAGTATTCCGCGTACAGATCGCCGGTCGCCGAAGCGATCGCCTTCAGCGCCGCGTCGGCAAGGTCTTTTTCCTGTTCTTCGTCGTAGTAGAAGAAATTGTCGTGAATGATTTCCCTCGCCTGACGGATCGATTCGACCAGGTGTCCGTTCCCGGAGGAATACTTCGCTTTGGCTGCGAACCACGCTGCCGCGAAGGCAATGCTTGCCGTAAGGATGACCGCAAGCAAAAAGGCGCATCCCAAAAGCAGATGCTTTCCGGATTTTTGTGTTTTTCGTTTTGTTTCCGCAGCTTGGGTAAGATTGACTTGTTCCATAGTATTGCTGATCCTCTTTGTGTAAAAAGAGCTGTGATGCAGGATCCCTTCCCCATCACAGCTCAGAGTTCCGTGTCGTCGTTTTCGTTATGCAATGTACGCTTTCAGAAAATCGGGAAGCTGCTCCGGCGCGCAGGAAAGGGATATGACCAGCTTGATCCCGTGCGCATTCGAGAACTCTTCCATACAGTCGAACATTTTCTTCAGCGATTCAAGATCGTGATGAATCAAATGCATAAAGCTGTCGATCACGATACACTCCAGGTCATGATCCGATGCGGCGATCCCGCAAAGGAAACCGTAAAACATCTTCGGTCCGGACAAAGCATATTCCGTTGCGTTGATAAATCGAACGGACAGATTGAGATCGAACATGTACCGTTCGTCTTCATCGATAAACACTACGCTTCCCTTCGCCTGCTCCGCAGCCTGATTGGCAATTTCGAGAATCTTCTTGGTCTTCCCCGATCCTTTTTCGCCGAAAATGAGCTGAATCAAATCTGCACCTCCGTTTTTTGTTTTATTATATCTCAATCGGACGCATCATGCAAGCCCGATTCGTTTTGCTTTTCCATACACCTATGCCATGCAAAAGCCCCGCGTTTGTGTTTTCAGAAGCCGAGCTTCCCGATCAATTGCATGAAGTTCAGCTGCGTCTCTTCCGAATCGATCGTTTCCAGCACATACAGCGGCAGCTCTTCCTTCGGGATTTGAAACGTGTTTTCCCAGTAAATGATGCGGTCAACGTTTCTTCCCCTGCCGTCGAAGAACGCATCCATGGAATATGCTGTCCACGCCTGCGCTTGTTTGAACGGCAGAATCTGCACGGTCAGCAGTTCTTTGCCCATTTCGTACAGAAGATACGCATCGTCCGCACCGTCACCATTTTGATCAAGACGATCGACGACCATGCCGTATTCTCCGTCGTTTTCAAGGATATCCCCGGATTCGGCACGATCCGCGTCGATCCTGTTGTCGTGAACATCCTCCCGCTCGCCGAGCGCGGTGATCGGTGTATACACGTCGGCGCATAAGTTGAGTCCCGCCTGTCTGTATGCCCAAATGATACTTGCGGCGCTCCCAAGTCCGGCATAAAACTCGGAGGTGACGATAAGGTCGGATTCTTCTTCAGCCGCTTCTTCCTCTTCCTCATCCTCATCCGCTTCCGGGGCGGACAGTTCATACCCCCACAGCGGGTTCACGCCCCATTCCTGTGCCGCCTGATAGGTTCCGTTCTCCTGCCGCCCGACGGAATAACCGTACTTTGACAGAGCCGAAAGAAGCGACACGCCCGCCGTCACTGCGCCTGCGCGCGTGTACAGCCCCGCTGCGAGTACTTCCCGGCACATGGAACGGTTCAATTCATCCGTGCCGGTATCTCTTTCGCGAAGGAATGCTCTGAGCGGTTTTCGCAGGAAATCGATCCCTTCCGACCCGATCGTATACCGAGTGCCCGATGCAACTGTCACCTCGATCGGTGTGAGCGGTTCCCCGTCTGTATCGATCGTCCACAGGGTATAGGCGCCGTCGTATTTGAACACCCGGACCCGATTCAGATCTTCTCCGCGGTCATCCGTATCAAACCAGTCTCTTGATTGTTCCGGCGGCGTGAGTCCCGCGCCCGTAAAGCAATAGGATCGGATCTGTTTCCCGTTTTTGGCTTCCGCTTTAACGACAGACCCGCGAACGGTCACCGCTACATCGTCATTTTCATTTTGAAACGATACGGGAATGCAGCTGATATCATAGAAAAAGACAAGATCGTCGCGGATCAGCTTAAAATCGTCGATCTTCAGCGTATCCGCCTTGGAATAATAATGCAGCTCAACGGAATCGCCGTTCGCGCCGGTAAGCGTGACGGAGTTCGTACCGAACGTGTAAGCGCCTTCCCGTTCCCGATCGGAAACCGTGATCAGATATGTATTGTCGTCGCGCAGCTCCAAAGAGAACGGCATGTCCTCGATCGTCCAAACGCCCACATACGGATTCGGGACCGGCGTCGCAGTCGGCGTCGGCGCCGGCGTATCGGTCGGTTCAGGCGTACTCGTCGGCGTCGGCGTTGCGATGATATCATCCGCAGCCGGTGTTTCCGTTTCCTTTGCAGACACGACCGTATCCTCAATCGGCGCGGCGGAGCTGATTATCTGCGCTGCGGGCGTCGGCGTTTGTGCGGCTTGCTCCGACGGATCGGTTCCGCATGCAGTTCCGAACCCGAGCAGAAAAACAGCCGCTGTCCATAATGCAATTGTCCTTCGTATCGTATGCTGCATCCTATACATCCTCATTTATGATAGTATACATCATTTCCGCCGACTTGTCCACTGCGCAAAAAAACCGGGGGATCGCTCCCCCGGCATGTTCCGAATCGTCCGATTATTCCGCCTTCAAAAGGAATGCACGGTATGCTTTGAATGCCTCATACAGGTCCGCTTTGGAGATGATCTCCCACGGCGCATGCATCGAAAGGACGGCAACGCCGCTGTCGATGACTTCCATGCCGTATTCCGCACAGATATAGGCGATCGTTCCGCCGCCGCCCGCATCGACTCTGCCGAGCTCTGCGGTCTGATAATTGACCTTTGCGTCCTCCATCCATTTGCGGAGCTTCGCCATATACTCGGCATTCGCATCGTTGGAGCCGCTCTTGCCGCGCGCGCCGGTATATTTGTTGAAGCAGACGCCCCTGCCGAGGAACGCGCTGTTTTTCTTTTCAAATACGCCCGCAAAGTTGGGATCGTACCCGGCGCTGACGTCGCAGGACAGCATATGCGCATTCGTCATTGCGCGGCGAAGTTTCAGCTCGGAATAGTCGCCGATCAGATTCATGATCTCCGCAACCGTGTTCTCGAAGTATTTCGCGTGCATGCCGGTCGCGCCGACGGAGCCGATTTCTTCCTTGTCGGCAAGAATGCAGCAGCAGGTCATGTCCGGCGTATTCTTGATGTCCATCATCGCCTTGATCTGCGCAAACGCGCAGACGCGGTCGTCGTGACCGTAACCCAGAATCATGCTGCGATCCAGACCGAGCTCGCGCGACTTGCCCGCAGGAACGACCTCGATCTCCGCGGAAAGGAAGTCCTCTTCCTCCATGCCGTATTTATCCTTGAGGATCTTCAGCATATTCGCCTTGACAGGCTCTTTCTCTTCGTCTTTCAGAGGCAATCCGCCGATGATGACGTTCAGGTCTTCGCCGCCGATCACTTCTGCCGCTTTCTTCTGCATCTGCTCGGCGGACAGATGGATCAGAAGATCGGAAATGCCGACGACCGGATCGTTCTCGTCCTCGCCGATCACAACGTTGACAAGCGTTCCGTCCTTCTTTGCAACGACGCCGTGCAGCGCAAGCGGAATCGTGACCCACTGATATTTTTTGATGCCGCCGTAATAATGCGTATCCAGATAAGCAAGCCCCGTGTCTTCATAGAGCGGATTCTGCTTCAGATCCATGCGCGGCGAATCGATGTGCGCACCGATGATATTGAATCCTTTCTCCATCGGCTTTTTGCCGATGATGAACAGCATGATCGCTTTTCCCATGCAGTCCGCATAAACACGATCGCCCGCTTTCAGCTTGCCGTTTCCCGCGAGGATCTCTTTCAGATCGCGGTAGCCTGCCGCTTTTGCGCGTTCGATCGCGCCGATCACGCATTCGCGTTCCGTTTTGCCTGCATCCAGAAATGCGCGGTACTCTTTTGAAACGGTTTCGAGCTTTCTGAGCTCGGTCTTGTTGTAGGTGTTCCATGCAACGGTTCGTTCCATAATTGCCTCCCGATTCTTTTTTTCTGTATTCTATCACGAAATGATTGTCGAATCTACAAATTATGCAAGAAAAAATCATATATAATGCTTTGCCTGTCCCGTTTCGGTGCAAACAAATACCGCAGGCGAAACTGCCTGCGGTATCGGTATGGTCTGGGTGGAGAGATTTGAACTCTCGGCCTCTTGAACCCCATTCAAGCACGCTACCAAACTGCGCTACACCCAGAAATCGGAACCGAATGATATCTTAGCATCCGGTTCCGCGTTTGTCAAGTGCAAAATGCCGTATTACGGTATGTTGATCGAATTTGTGACCGGGTTCTCTTCATTTCCCATATCGTGCACCATGTCCATCGTGTGCCCGAATATTTTAAGGATGTCCTCTTTGACATTGTCGATCCATTCCGAGATCGGTCCCTTCAGGATCCCTTTTTCGTTCAGAAAATACAGCAACGCAGCCAAAAGAACGATGACCACGACGACAATGCCGATAAATCTGTAAACATGTTTCATATGAATTTCCTTTCCGTTACGATTCTGTTCAGCTGATGTTCATGCGCTCCGTGTTTTCGATCGCTTTTTGAATCATCGGCTCAAAATCCACAAGCGCTTCGCTTTCTCTGAGTTTGTCCACCTTCGGTTTGGTTACGGGATGCTTCGGTACAAATACCGTACAGCAGTCCTCATACGGCAGGATCGAGGTCTCGAACGTGCCGATCCTCTGCGCTTTCTCAACGATCTCTTCCTTGTCAAATCCGATCAGCGGGCGAAATACCGGCATGCTGACCGCGTCGTCCGTTACGCAGAGCGACTCGATCGTTTGGCTGGCGACCTGTCCGATCGACTCTCCGGTGATCAGCGCCTGCGATCCCGTTTCCTTCGCGATCCGTTCCGCGATCTTCATCATCAGCCTGCGCATCAGCACTGTCGTTTCCGTCGACGGGCATTTGTCATAGATCGTCATTTGGATGTCCGTAAACGGAACCAGGTACAGATTGATCCTGCCCGCATAGCGGGACACGAGCTTTGTGAGCTCGATTACCTTGTCCCTTGCGCGTTCGCTCGTATAGGGATAGCTGTAAAAATGCACCGCATCGAGCATCACGCCTCTTTTGGCGATCATGTATCCCGCAACCGGGCTGTCGATCCCGCCGGAGATCAAAAGCATCGCCTTGCCGTTCGATCCGACCGGCATGCCCCCTGCGCCGAGTATTTCTCCCGTATAGACAAACGCGCTGTTCTGACGGATTTCAACCGTCACAGGAAGCTTCGGATGATGCACATCCACTCTGAGATTCGGAAATGCGATGAGAAGCTCGTGTCCGAGTTCTCTGTAGATCTCTTCGGACGTCATTGGAAAACGCTTATCCGAACGACGCGCAAAGCATTTGAACGTCGTTTCACTTTCCGCATGCGGACGTGTCTCGGCAATCGCCGCGTCACGGATCGCATCCCATGTTTTTTCAACACAGGACGCAACGCTGACGGAATGGATCCCGAATACGCGGCACAGCTTGTCCGTGCATTCCGGGATCTGCTCCTCGGAGATGCCGTAAATAAAGATTCTGCCCTGTTCGCGCTCGACGGACGGGTGAACCGGATTCAGCGCCTGCTTGATGCGGTCGACCAGCAGTCGCTCAAAAAACGGACGGTTCAGTCCCTTAAGATGAATTTCCGCATATCGTACAAGAATTACTTTTTCCATACCTATCTCCTTTGATACTTGCGCAGCAGACGAAGCTGCCCTTCGATCACTTCGGCGGCTGTATCGGCTTCCTCTTCCGTATTGAACGGGCAGAAGCTGAACCGAATCGCGCCTTCCTGCCTTGCCCCGGAAATACCGACGGCGTTCAGAATGCGGTTCTTACCCTGTTTTTTCGCGGAGCATGCGGATCCGGTCGATACAAGCACGCCGTAATGCTCCAGCGCGTGCATCAGCACCTCTCCGCGTACGCCGAGGAATGAAAGGTTCAGAATATGCGGTGCGCCGGCTTCCGGAGAAGGTCCGTTCAACAATACATCCGGCAGCGCGATCAGATTTCGGTACAACCGCGTTTTAACGCGGAGCATCTGACTGTGCCAAGCCGCTTCATTCGCGCGATACGCATGAAGCGCGGTGTCGAGCCCGAGAATCCCCGGTACGTTCGTCGTTCCGCTGCGCAGATTACGTTCCTGTCCGCCTCCGATCTGTCCGCCTGCAAACCGTACGCCGCTGCGAACATACAGGAGCCCGACGCCTTTCGGCGCATGGAGCTTGTGTCCGGATACCGAGTACAGGTCAACCGGCAGCTTATTTGTTCGCACCTTCATAAACGCCTGTACGCCGTCCGAATGGATTACCGCGCTCGGGGATAGCGCGCGGATCTTCGCCGCGATCCGGTCGAGGTCGTTCACTCCGCCGAGTTCATTGTTGACATGCATGATGCTGACAAAGGATGTTTCCGGCGTCAGCACCTCGGAGAGACGATCTGTATCGACGGTCCCGTCCGGACGCAGCGGCGCATATCGGACCTCTGCGTCAAACAGCTTCGCCGCCGCATTCACCGTTTCAAATACAGACGGGTGCTCGACCGCCGTCGTAACGATCGACTTTCTGCCGTGAACGCTTCGCAAAGCACCGAAGACCGCCGCGTTGTTTGATTCCGTTCCGCCGGAGGTATAGATGATTTCTCCGGAAGAAGCGCCCATCAGAGACGCTGCAAAGCTTCTTGCTTCCGAAACGTTTTTTTCAACCGTAAACGCCGCGCCGTATGCCGCAGCCGGATTATAATACTCCCGTGTCATTGCAAGGCATGCGCGCTCTGCTGCCTCGGGAAGTGTTTGTGTCGTTGCACTGTTATCGAAATAGATCATTTCCATCCCTTCCGTTCCGCATTCTATACTGCTATTGTATTCCGAAAGGCTTGTTTTCGTAACCATTTATACCACAAGCACATAAAAAAAACACTTAAATCGAAAATTGTTTACATATTCGTCACTTCTCTGTGAAATTTTATGCTATAATAGTAAGCGGAATATACGAGACTATATTAGGAGGTATATATATGATTTGCAAGGAATGCGGAGCATATAATCCGGATCATGCAACATTCTGTAAAGTATGTGCTGCAAGTCTGAAGCCCGAAGCCGCGCCCAAGGCGGTCGAAGAAGAACAGCAGCCGACCAAGCGGTTCAGCCGTCCTTCCTGGATTGTTCCCGAACAGCCTGAGCCGGCGGAAGAGCATACGGAGCAAACAAAGCCTTTGGCAGAAGAGCCCGTTGAAAAGGCATCCCCGGCAGAAAAGCCCGTCGCGGAAAAGGTCGCTGAGCCTGCCGCTCCCGAAGAAGCTTCCGAGCCCGAAGAAGAAGCGCCGATCCCCATGTGGACGCCTACGCGTACACGTCGGAAGCCGCAGCCTGTCGAACCGGAAGAAGACAACGATGAAGAGGAAGACGAGGATGACGATTCTTCCGAAGATGATGAAGAAGAGTCCGATGGCATCTATAACGATGAAGAAGCGCTTGAGGATGCCGACGATTCCTTCGAGTATGAACCGACCCCGCCGAAGCGCAAGCAGCAGAAAAAGAAGAACAACACGATGTTCACAGTCCTGCTGATCGCGATCATCGTCGTGATTGTCGGCATTCTTGTGCTCGTTGGTTATATGCTGCTGAAGAAGCAGCTGAACTGCGGCAGCAATCCGGACAGAACGCCCGTCGACGCGCAGCAGACCGGCACGCAGACCGAAGATGTAACGAACCCCAACGAACCCGCCGCGACCGAAGCGCCTGCGCTCGATTCCAGAACGGCGCAGCTGCAGGAAGTCATCGAAGAAGGCGACAAGGATATGATCGCGATCACCGTAGTGGTGCCGAGCAATTCCACCGTTACGATCGACTTCCCGAACCAGGATGATTACTCGTTCACCAACAGCGAAGCAAAGGACGCAACCCGTAAGGTCAAGATCCCCGCAGAGGTGTTCTATCCCGGTCGTCCTCTCGCCGAAACCGAGTCCACTATCGTCTTCGAACCGGATATTACGATCACGCAGGCCGACGGTTCTTCCTATAAAGTAAATTGCCCGTCCTTTACGCGCAGTTTTCCGAAGGTAAGCATGACGGTAACCGATCCCGTAACCGAAGGCGACGAACCGTTCATGGCGCCGCAAAACAACGTCGTTTCCATGTCCGGCATCGTGGAAGCAGGCGCTGAAGTAACGATCGACGGCAAGGTAGTTTCGCTCTATCAGAACGATGACCAGAATGTCCTGTTCATGTACGATTATAAATTCGCCGACGACGCGACGGAAGATACGGTCGTTACCGTTTCCGTCACCGCCGCAAAGAAGAACTGTATCAGCGTGACCAAGGATGTGAAGCTTCACGCGTATAAATTCATCCCTGATCCGATGGTTCTGGAAGTCAAGTCCGAAGGTGCAGCGCTGCATGCTGACAAGACTGGCAAGCTGAACGTCATCGGCACAACGCTTCCGGGCGCAACGCTGACTGCGACCAGCGACAATACGACGAACGTGCTCTGCGGCAGTGTTACCGTAGATCCGGAAGGCAACTTCTCCCTCCCGATCACGATGGAAGAATCCTTCTACGGCATGTCCGTGATCACGCTGAACGCCGAAAAGGAAGGCGCAGAGAACGGATCCGTGAAGTTCACCGTAACGAGAGGATTTGCGGATAAAGCCGCGTTTGTCAAGTTCTACTCAGGCAAACACAATTACCTTGAGATTCCTTCGAAGATCAAGATCGACGAGCTGCTTGCAAACAAAGAGCAGTATGCTTCCAACGAGTATGGCTTCCGCATCACCGCGACCGTTGTTGAGGTGATCACGGTTGACGGCGATACCATCGTCAAGATGTCGATGAACAAGACGAACGAGACCGTCTATGTCCACAACCTCAGCGACAGATGGACGCCCGGTGAAAACGTCGGCGCGAAGTACAACGTCTACGGCAACTTTGTCGGCACCTATTCCGACACCGGCTGCTGCGAGTTCTACGGCTGGTTTGCAAAGAAGCCGTAATCAAGGCAATGCGTATCTGGGCAAAAACCATACAACATCAAAAGATCAAATCGGAAGTCGTGCGGGAGTTCGCTCTCGCACGACCCTCTGATTTAGAGGGATGGATGCCTGTGCTGCACGAGCTTTGTCAGGCGCTCGATCTTTCCCGTCCGGTCGTTCTCGAAAAACATATCCGCGAACTGGATCAGTTTTCACATACGATCTTCAAGCAGCGTGATTTCATGGAGCCGATCTCGTTCGATCGGTTTGAAATTGAAATATTCCCTGAAAAAAAGGAGCATGAAATCTTTTGATCGCGTCCATACTAACGGCGTGAAAGGAGTGATTTCATGAATATCGTTGCCTTGATACTGATGATCGTAGGCGCGTTGAATTGGCTGCTGGTCGGTCTGTTCAATTTCAATCTCGTGACTTGGATCTTCGGTGCCGGATCGGTCATGTCGGTCATCCTCTATATTCTCGTCGGTCTCGGCGGGATCTGGGGAATCGTGATGCTGTTCCAGCGCAATGTCCGAAGAACGTCCTTTATGAACGATGATGCGTAGCTTTCACGATCAAGAAGCCATGACGGCTTCTTTTTTTACTGGATTTTTGCAGGATGATCCGCTATAATAGAATATCATCAGCGGAGGTGCTCTATATGGATTGGATGAAAGAAACGAACGAACAGCTTCGGCGCGGCGCGTTTTTGATGGTAAACGGAAATCCGATGACGATTGGCTGGGGTCAGTTCGGCATCATTTGGAACAAGCAGACCTTCTCCGTTTATGTACGGCACAGCCGCTACACGCACGCGCTTTTGGAGCATGCGGATACGTTTACCGTCAGCGTTCCGAAAACGGATACGATGAAATCCGAGCTTGCGTTCTGCGGCACAAAGTCCGGTCGGGACGTCAATAAAATATCCGCGCTGAACGCATCCCTGTTCCCCAACCGATTCGGCGGTCAGGACGGCTTTGCGGGCTGCCGGTATCATATCGAGTGCCGTATTCTCCTCAGAACCGATCTGGACGAGCATCTGTTGGAGGATGACATGCTTATGTCCCGTTTCTATCTGAACGGCGATACGCACACGATGCTGATCGGAGAGATCCTCGGCGTTACGGAGGAAACGGAATGAAACGCCTCTTCCCCGTCCTTCTTGCGCTGGTCCTTTTGTTCGGATGCTCCGGCAGTGCGCAAAATTCATATCGCCATTCCGCGTTCAGCGCATCGCTTCCGGAGCCGTTCGAGCCAGTTGAAAACACGTCGGTCGTTTGCTTTGCGCCGTACGGCGATCCGCTCCTTTCAAGCTCGATCACCTATAACGCGACGGAATTGAACTGGTATTTTGACAGCTTTACAAAAGACGAGTACGAACAAGCGCTAAAAACGCTCTGCGGCTATGAATCGCTTTCCGTCACGCAGATCGAAACGAAACGGGTAGACGGCTATGATGCGCGCAGGATCGCCTGCAAGGTACAGATCGATCAGGGCATGCACGATCTGATCCTCTATGCCGTTAACGCCGACCGCACCTATTTCTTTACGCTGCTGAACCGCGAAGGCGACGACTATATTGCCGCTTTCGACGATATGATGTCGACGATTTCACTGACGGAGGCGCCATGAAACAGATTGCTTTGATCACCGGCGCATCCGGCGGGATCGGCGCCGCAATTGCAAGAAAGTTTGCTGCCGCCGGTTATGCCGTTGCGCTCCAATACCGAAACAACCGTGAAGCGATCGAACAGCTATGCGGATCTCTGCCGCAGCAAACGGATTATCTTTGTGTCCGATGCGACCTTACCGACGCAAACGAGACGGAAAACCTTGCTGCAGAGATGCATAAGCGTCTCGGACCGATCTCCGTGCTGGTCAACTGCGCCGGCGTCGCATTGCCGCAAAAGCTTTTCTCCGAATCGACTGACCGTGAATACGATCTGATCTTCGATACAAACGTCCGCGGTCCCATGCGGCTGACCCGTCTTCTCTCGGATGATCTCCGTCACAGCCGCGGCTCGATCGTCAACATTTCTTCGATGTGGGGCGTTGCCGGCGGATCCTGTGAAGCGCTCTATTCCGCATCGAAAGCGGCGATCATCGGCTTTACCAAAGCGCTTGCAAAGGAGCTCGGTCCTTCCGGCGTCACCGTCAACGCTGTTGCACCCGGACTGATTCCGACGGCTATGAACGCGCATCTGTCCGAAGAAGACCTCGAAGCCTTCCGTTCGGAAACGCCGCTCCTTCGGCTCGGAACGCCCGAGGACGTCGCCGACGCCGTGTTCTATCTGGCACATGCACGGTTCGTAACCGGACAGATCCTTTGCTGCGACGGCGGATATACGATATAACGGTATACAAAAGACGGTCGGATTTCCGGCCGTCTTATTGTGTATTGCGAAGCTCAGGATACGATCAGTCCCGCGCCGATGATACCGGCGTCGTTCCCTGCCGATGCGATCACGATCTCCGGACAGGTTTCAAAGAAGCATTTCTTTTCCGCATCCGCGCGCAGCGGATCCAGAAGGAAGCTGCCCGCGCCGCTGACGCCGCCGCCGATCGCAATGCGTTCCGGATCCAGCAGGTTGATGATCGAAGCGATATAGCTTCCGAAATCGTCGATATATGCGCCGAACAAAGCAAGCGCCTGTTCATTCCCTTCCTTTGCGGCTTCGATCACTTCTCTTGCATTCTGTTTGCCAAACGCGGCGCCGTCCTTCCCGAGCCGTGTTGCGGAGCAGTAGGTCTCTGCGCAACCGTTGATCCCGCACGAGCAAAGCCGTCCGCCGTTCCGAAGCACCATATGTCCCGGTTCCGTCCCGTTGTCGCGTCCGCCGCGGAACAGTTCTCCGTTCAGAATCAGTCCGCCGCCGATGCCGGTCCCGATCGTAATGAGCATGGCAGTCTGCGTACCCTTCAACGCGCCGATCCGATGCTCCGCAAGCGTCGCTGCATCCGCATCGTTGATCAGTGCAACCGGTTTCTTCAGCACATCCGAAAGCATCGAAGCAAGCGGCGTATGGTGGAAACCGAGATTGTGCGCGTCTACGACAACACCTTCACGCGGAGAAACGCTGCCGGGAACCGCAACGCCGACGCCTGCGATCGCCTGTTCCGGGATTGCATTTTGATCGAGGATTTTCCGGTACAATCCCGCGCATGCATCGATCACCGCCTGATTTCCTTCTCCGCACGGAAAACGAACAGAATCCTTTGCAACCAGCTGATCCCGCTCGTCGATCACACCCGCGGCAATGTTGGTCCCTCCGATATCGAAGCCGAATCTCATCATAACGATTCCCCCGCCCTTTCGACAGCAAGCGCAAGCTGATCCGCGCAGGACGTGCTGCTCGGTCCGCAGGTATTGCCCTTCAGAATCTGTATCAGTCTTTCACGTTCCATGCCCTCGACGAGCTTGCCGATCGCTTTCAGATTGCCGTTGCAGCCGCCGGTGAACGCAACATTGTACACCTTTCCGTCGACCAGATCGAAATCGACCTTTGAGGAGCAAACGTTGTTGACCTTCATCGAATAATGCATTGTCATTCCTCCTTTCCGTTATGTAAAATCAGCCTTGAAATCGGCTTTTCAATTCCGTAAGTGGTGAGCGCGGCAACCGCAAACGCGAGCAGCAGCCCCATGATCGTGACTGTCCACTGCAGATTTGCGCCGCCATTTGCGATATCCGCACCGCTCTTTGCGCCGAACGCGGTACAGATCTTGACCATCAGCCATTGATGCCACAGGTACAAATTGTATGATACGGCGGCGATCGCCGACAGCACACGGTTGCCCAAAAGCATGCGGATCGGTTTTGCCGAAATCGACATACCGAGCATAAACACGGTGAACGCAAACGACAGAAGCGTTCTGTACTGCATCTGCCAGACCTGTTGATGCGACGCATCGCCCGAAGCCACGCAGGACCGGAACAGACGAAAGATCAGGTACAATGCCGCCGCTGCCGCAACCGTACCGAATATCGACGGGATCGCTTTATGCCTGACACGCTCGGCATACCAGACATACAGATATGCCGCCATCATACCGTTTGCAAAAACCGGCAGAAACGTCAGAAAACGGTTGACCATGATCCGCGGTTCGCCCAGCGCCGGAGAAACTGCGTTCGTGAACCATACGCCGCAAAGCATCATCGACGCATACACAAGAAGCGGTCTGCGCTCAAACGCTCTTGCGAGCAGCGGAAAAACCAGATAAAACGCAGCCTCGATGCATACCGTCCACATGACCGCAGTGATCCCGGTGAACAGATAGGTGTCGTTGAACAGCATCTGCGTGAGGGTGATATGCGTCAAAAGGTCCTTCAGCGCAAACGACGCTCTGCCCTTGTACGTTCCCAGCGCCATGGCGACGGCGAACATCACGATCACCGCAAACAGGTAGCTCGGCATGATCCTTGCAAAACGCTTTTTGAAGAAGGTCTTGACCGAATCGACCGGCGTGCCGCAGAACGTGCGTCTTGCGTACGGCAGATACAGCACAAATGCCGACAGAAGCAGCATCAGGTCAACGCACAGGTATCCCACGCGGCGCAGTACATCCGGATTGATCGCCTTAATGCCCGCCCACGCCAGAAACGGCGTTTGATAGACCGGCATCAGCCAGGACTGCTGCCAGAAATGGAACCACAGCACGCACAGCACGCCGAGCGCGCGTACGCCGTCCAGTACGCCGACGTGCGTCGTATCGACGGCAAAAATCGATGTCCGAACGTTCTTCATACCGTCTCGCCCCGCACCGAACGCAGCGCATAGTCCCGCAGGATCGACGTGATATTCGGATCGCCAGGTTTCTCGATTGCCGCCGCATCCTCGATCGCTTTCGGATCCTGTCCCTTTTGAAAACGAACACGAAAATCAAGGATCGTATCCGGAATCGCCGAAAGATCGACCCGTTCGGTCAGCAGCGCCGCAAACGTCGCCGCAATCAGATAATCCCCGTACGGCGAAGCATGCGAACCGTCAAACCAGTAGAGATCGATCTCCGGATGGTCCGTTCGCAATGCTTCAAACGATTCCGCGAACGGCGCAAGCAGCGTGTGATGCCTTTCGGCAAGCGTACGGTAGATGCCGCTGATCAGCTCCGCTTTTTCGGATTCGTCGCGCTTTGCCCAGGTCATATACAGGACCGGCTTCGTTCCGACGCGTTCGCAGAAACGGACAAGCTTTTCAAGCGGCGGCTCCGTTTCCCCGATCGACGGGACCGGATGCCCGAACTGCTGGATCACGCAATAATCGTACTGTCCGTACAGCAGCGCGAACCGCACCGAAAAATACTCTTCGCAATGCCAGTCAAGCCTGCGATTCGAGTACGCAAGCATCGTGACATCCGTCTGTTCGCCGGTAAGCGCGCTGCACATCTTCGCGAACAGATGCGGCATATCATTGAAATAGGTATGGCTGTTGCCGATAAAGAGTACCTTCAATGCAAGTTCTCCGTTTTAATCCCATTCGATCGCGCCGATGCTTTCGAGATACGCCTCGCTGTAATCCATGTAGTCCTCGACGAAGCGCATGCAGTACATCTTCTGCTCTTCGAACGATTTCTGCATCTCCGCAAACAGATACTCGAACGCCTTATCGTCGTCATAGACCTCGCCGTCGTTGACTCCGGTATCCTCCATAAACGTTTCATCGAGCTCGACGATGCGGTCCAGCATCGCATCGAAGACTTCCTCCTTCAAAATCAGGAAATCTCCCTGCTCCATGAATTTCTGTTTGATGAATTTCTTTGCGTTTTCCACGCTGTATTCCTGTTCCATATGAACCTCCGTAGGTTTGATATTTGGATTATACCACATGTTTACAAAGGTTGCTACTGTTTCGCATCAATTTTTTGCAGCGTCCACAAACCATCGGGAGCCCTCGAAAAACAGGAACCGTTTTCTGCCGTTGATCAGACAGGTATATCGGATCCCGCGTCCGCCCGCGCCGATGCAGACCGCGTGCCGCTCGTCCAGAACCTTCTGGATCTCGAAGCGGCGGCCGTCCAGCCAGTGCACGATATGCGGACTCACATGCCCGCCCTCGTCCGTATAGCTTTCTACGCCGACGTATACCTTCATTCCGATCTCCCTTATGCGAACATATGTTCGTATTATCATTATAGCATATATTTGGCTCTTGTCAATGCGGGAATTTTCGGATATACTGTTTTTATGAAACGAACATTGATCTTTCTTATCGCCCTGCTGTTTCTGTTCGGATGCGCCTATGATCCGACGGAAGACAAGGACGCAAAAAAGCTGGATATCTACGCCTTTTCGATCGGCAAAGCGGACGCGCTTTTGGTGCGCACGTCCGACGCGTCGATCATGATCGACGCCGGCGAGCACGGCGACGGCGAACGTCTCGTCGAAAGGCTTCGCGAACTCGGCGCGGAAAAGCTGGACCTTCTGATCCTGACGCATTGCGACAAGGATCACATCGGCGGCGCGGATACGATCATCGAATCACTTCCGATCGATCGCATCGTTCTCCCCGTATACGAAAAGGATTCCAAACAGTATACACAGCTGCTTGCAGCTTTGCTGCAGACGGACGCCGAGGTATCCTATCTGGATCAGGATCTTTCTCTGAAATACGGCGATCTCGATGCGGAGATCTGGGTCTCTCCCGTTCCCTTTGACGGCAAGAGCGACAACGAACAGTCGCTGATCACAAAGATCCTGTATGAGGGAAAATCCTATCTGTTTATGGGCGACGCAGTCGGAAAAGAGCTTGAAAAGCTGATCTTCGGCACGCGGAATCTGACCTGCGATGTATTGAAGCTGCCGCATCACGGCGTTTATGACGAAAACACCTTCGCGTTGATGACAGCGGCAATGCCGTCTTATGTGATCATCTGCGATTCCGTAAAGAATCCTGCCGACGCGGAAACGCTGCAGGCGATGGAGCTTTTTGATCCTGTCATCCTGCAAACAAAGGACGGCGACGTGCATCTGGTCATTTCCGAAGGCGTCGTCAAAATCGAAGAATAACAAAAACAGGATCCGGCAACGAACCGGATCCTGTTTCATTTTTTGGATTATAGGATGTAATCGCTGATGCAGTCGTACCAGTGGACGTAAGTCTCGCCGTCGACGGTGACGCGTTCGTTCTCGGGAAGAAGCTCGGTCCATGGACGCTTGTAGTTCTTCTGCATCCAGTCGCTGCGGTTGAAGCGTCTCCAGAGGATCGTTCTGCCGTTCCGATCCAGATACTGCTCGGTCACGACGCCTTCCTCATATGCGCCTGCGTCGATCACGCAGATCGTATCGTAGGTCTTTCCGTTGATCGCGACCTCGTAACGACCGACGACGTCGAGCATAAACGGCTGTTTCGCGGTCGTGATCACGCTGCCGCGCTTTTGGATCAGCCCCTTCGGCGCGATATGCGTCTCTTTGCCGCAGTTATCCTCGCCGAAACCCCAGCTCACAAGAAATTCATCGCCGTCAAGGAAGGTAAAGAGCTTTTTCACGCCGTCCTCAACGTGGCTTTCCGCAAGATACCGGCAGTGCGTATCGGTCAGCTGCGCGACGAACCTGCGTTTTGCGACGTCGGCGCCGTCGATCTTGTTGCAGTCCATCGGATCATATTCGACCGTTTCGATCTCAACGCCTTCGATCCCGTGGACCTGCGCCCGACCGGTCACTTCCAGATCGCACTGTTCGGTGCGCTTGCGCTTCGGGAAATCGTACATCGCCCAGCTGAGCTTTTCGCCGAGCTTCGGCACGATGAACCAGCCCATGATTTCTTCCCAGCAGACCGCGAACGGTTCGGCTTTGATCTCCTTAATCTGATAATCCGGCATATACTCCGGCATAAACTGACGATTGTTCTTCATAACGGTTTCTCCTTTCGGTTTTTCGGGGTACAGTTCTTTGAACTGCTGTTTTGCGTGGTGAAGGCGGCTTTTGACCGTGCCGACCGGAATGCCGAGCCGGCTTGCGATCTCCGCCTGGGGAAGATCTCTGAAATAGCTGAGATACAGGATCTGCTTGTCGGTATCGCCGAGACGATCGAGCGTTTCATGCACGACCGTCCGTGTCGTAACGCCGTGGATGCCGGTCGTCAGCGCCGTTTCGTCAAGCGATTCCAAAGGGATCTCCATGCGCTTAGCCTTTGCGCGGAAATAGTCGTTGCATTTGTTCCGCGCGATGCCGAGGATCCACGGCTTGAACATGACTTCGTCGTTCAGCGTTTCCGCGCCGCGGTACGCCGCCATCAGGACCTCCTGTAAAATATCCTCGGCGTCCTGTAAATTCCCGATGCGGAATTTCACAAAGCGTTCCAACGGCTGCATCACTTGTGAAACGAGCGCTTCAAAATCGATCATGTTCTCACCTCTTTTCCATCATTCTCAAGACGTCTTCACCTATCAAGTCGCAAACAGAAGCCGAAAGGTTCACGAAAAAAGAATATATTATTCGCGTCGATTATGCTTCGATCCGGTCGATGCGAAGAAAAGCGTTCTGCAGCCATTCAAATACGATCCGGAACATGCGATCAAAATCGTACTCCTCCGGGAGCTCCGTCATGGAAAGCACGAGCCGGTCCTCCTCCGAAACGAGCGCGTGCAGTTCCTTTTTTGTGACGGCAAAGACGCCGCTTTCAAGATAGAACAGATTCTGCAGCAGAAAGAATATGCCCTTACAGGTAACGCGAAACTTCAGCCGGTTCTTTTCTCCGTCGGCGTGGATATAGCGATGGCACAATTCGTGGTAGAGATTGCCGAGACTGTATTTGACATAATTAATCTCATCGGCACGCGTCGCTTTAGGGAGATAATCGGTCAGACAGCCGAAAAGGTCCTTTGTCGTATGCAAGAGCTGACAGACCTCCAGCGGATTCCAGCGCTTCAGCTCGTCCCCGCCGCAGATGAAGCCGCATGACTTTTCATAGTTACCGATCCGTTTCAAAATGTCCCGATAGGTCTTCATGTCGTCGACCGTCATGTGGTCAAGAACGAGCATCACGTCAATGTCGCTGTCCTCAATGGCTTCGCCGCGCAGATAGCTCCCCTGCAGCCCGACATACAGAAGCCTGTCGCCGAACGCGGAACGGCATTCCGAAATGAGCCGATCCAGATACGATTGAAGCTGAAACATGTTTTTCTCCTGCTGATTGATTATCCGAAATATACAAAAAGCAAGTCTTTCGACTTGCCTTTTGCTTGGAGCAGGTAACGGGACTCGAACCCGTGATCTCAGCTTGGAAGGCTAATGTGTTACCGCTACACTATACCTGCATGTGGTGCGGACGAAGAGACTTGAACTCATACGCCTATGGCACCGGAACCTAAATCCGGCGCGTCTGCCAATTCCGCCACGTCCGCAGAATTGTCTGGTGACCCGTCGGGGATTCGAACCCCGGACACCTTGATTAAAAGTCAAGTGCTCTACCGACTGAGCTAACGGGTCATGGCTGGGGTGGCGCGATTTGAACGCACGAATGACGGAGTCAAAGTCCGTTGCCTTACCGCTTGGCTACACCCCATAGTTGCTTTTGAGCCGGGTCTTTCGGCCCGGCTCACGAGCAATGGGGTGGATAGTGGGACTCGAACCCACGACCTCCAGAGCCACAATCTGGCATTCTAGCCAACTGAACTATATCCACCACGAACGCTCTCGCAAGATTCCGCACCCCCGAGGCGTTTCCCCGGGGATGCGCATTGGCGCGCCTGCAGGGATTCGAACCCGGGACCTACGGCTTAGAAGGCCGTTGCTCTATCCTGCTGAGCTACAGACGCATCGCAGTTCCGAATTAGAATTATAACAGACGAATCCGAATCTGTCAACAATTATTTGCTTATTTACCGCAGCACTTTTTATACTTCTTGCCGCTGCCGCAGGGGCAGGGATCGTTTCTGCCGACGGTCGGCGCCGCAACAAAGATCTTCTCCGCGCGATACTGCTTCGTCAGCTCTTTGCGCTGCTCTTCCGTACGGACAGCTTCCCATTCCGGAAGGTTATAAAGCCAGTCCGCTTTCGCGTTGTGCATGTTGATGTAGAGACGGTCGAAATCGAAATCCAGCGTGATCTCGCTGTCTTCGGTCAGCGCGTTCAGGTCCTTCTCGCCGTCCTTGAAGCTCGTGTTTGCACCGTCGAGAAAGCCGGTGAACGTAACGGGATCCATATCGAACTGCGCCGCGACTTCGGAAAGCTTTCCGGAAAACACGGTCTCGTGATTTGCAAGGATCTTTTTATAGTTCTGCTTCTCTGCCTCGAAATAGGTGCTCCAAAATGCGTTGTATGCTTCGCGTGTCTGCTGCGACTGCGCGACTTGCTGCCAGTTTTCATATAAGCTCATAATCATTCCCCTTTCAAAAACGATTCGAATTGTAACAGATAAGTTTCATTTAGGCAAGCGTTTTTTTCGGTCGTTTGCAAAATATTACGATTCCACAGAAGCAGCGCGTCCTCCCCCGTGTCCGTATAATAGCGTTTGCGTCGCCCCTGCTGTGCAAAGTCCATTTCATCGTACATGCGCTGCGCAACGGTGTTCGTCTCGCGCACCTCCAGCGTCATCATCTCCGCGCCGAACGATGCAGCGACGCGCATCGCCGCGTGGAGAAGCTGCTTTCCGTAACCGCAGCCGCGAAAAGCGGGATGGATCGCAATGTTGGTGATGTGCGCCTCTTCAAAGAGCACCCACATGCCGCAGTAGCCGATGATCTCCCCATCCTTCTCCAATACGGTATAGTGTGCGACCTTGTTCCTCAGTTCGCCCAACAGCGACCGATAGGACCACGGCGTCCGGAAGGACAGCACCTCGATCTCATAGACCGCTTTAACGTCGGTCTTTGTCATTGCGCGCGCCGCGATCATGCGTTCCACATCCGTTCCGCCTGTGAGAGCTTTAAGTAGAGCGGGACGATTTCCTTTTCTCCCGTCCTGTTCGCGGCAATACTTGCCACTGCTGATGCAGAGGGCATTTTCGGGTCGTTTGTCGCCGTACCGACCATCCGGCAATCTTCGGGCAGATCTGCCGTAAAATCGGCGATCACGCACGCACACGGCGCTTTTAGAATCTCACCGTTCCGATAGACGGCGCCGTAGCCGTTGCCGTTGCGCGCGTCGATCAGCGCGCAGACCGTTTCGCTTTGATAAGGATACGCGAGCGCTTCCAGCGCATTGACGGCGACAACAGGCTTTTTGTGCGCGGCGCTTAAAGCGTTTGCCATGCAGACGCCGATGCGCACGCCGGTAAACGATCCCGGTCCCACGTCCGCGGCAAAAGCGTCCATATCGGCAGTCGAAAGACCGTGCTCCGAAAGCAGAGCATCGGCGGCAGGCAAAACCGATTCCGCATGGCGTCGATCCGTATCGATCACGGTCTCGTATATCTTGCCGTCCAGATACAGCGCAACGGACGCAACGGCGTCGGTGGTTTCAAACGCAAGAATCTTCATAGAAAGCCTCCTCATACCGCTCGCCGCGCGGTGTGATCGTAACGGTTCGCGCATCCATGCCGGAGCCTTCGATCGTGACGTCCAGTCGTTCCTTCGGCAGCGCTTCCGGAACGAGATTCGCCCATTCCATCAGGATCAGCGCATCCTCGCGGAGATAGTCGGAAAAACCGATCGCGAAAAGCTCGTCCGCGTCGGAAAGGCGGTACGCGTCAAAGTGACAAAGCCTCGGCTCGGTCGGATACTCGCAGACGATCGTGAATGTCGGACTGGAAATGTGCTCAATTCCGAACGCTTTTGCAACGCCGCGCGCAAAGACCGTTTTGCCTGCGCCGAGATCGCCGTACAGGGCGATGAACCCGCGGCGTCCGCAAAGTGCGGCGATCCGCTCGCCGAGCGCGAGCATATCCGATTCGGTTTGTATCGTATACCGAAGCATTAGAACAGATTCCTTCCCAAAAGCTCCGCCGCGAAATCGGCATAGCAGTCGTTTTCGATCGCAGTGCGCGCGTCCTCCATCAGACGCAGCGAGAATCGCAGATTATGCATGGATACGAGCTGCGCCGCAAGGATCTCATCCGCCTTGATCAGATGACGGATATATGCGCGGGTGAAGTTCCGGCAGGCGTAGCAGTCGCATCCCTCTTCGATCGGTGTGAAGTCATGCTCAAATGTTTTGTTGCGCAGCATGAGTCTCCCGTTTCTCGTCAGCGCAAGACCGTTTCTTGCGGAACGCGTCTGCAGCACGCAGTCGAACAGATCGATCCCGCGAAGAACACCTTCCAGAAGGCAATCGGGACTGCCGACGCCCATCAGATACCTCGGCTTGTTTTCCGGCATATAGGGTCGGATCGTTTCAAGCATATCGTACATAACAGGCTTCGGCTCGCCGACGGACAGACCGCCGATACCGTAGCCGATGAAGTCCATCGACGCAAGCGTCTTTGCGCTTTCGATGCGAAGATCCGGATATACGCTGCCCTGCACAATGCCGAACAGTGCCTGATCCTTTCTCGTATGCGCCCTTTGGCAGCGTTCCGCCCAGCGATGCGTGCGGTCCATTGCCCGGACCGCATAAGCGTGATCCTTGTTGGGATCAGCGCATTCGTCAAAGCACATCGCGATGTCCGCTCCCAAAGCCTCCTCGATCTCCATGACCTTTTCCGGCGTAAAGAAGTGCTTGCTGCCGTCGATGTGCGAACGGAACATCACGCCGTCCTCTCGGATGTCGTTGATCCCGGCAAGGCTGAACACCTGGAATCCGCCGCTGTCGGTCAGGATCGGCTTATCCCAGTGCATGAAGGTATGCAGCCCGCCGGCTTCCTTCACAAGTTCATGTCCGGGTCGGAGATACAGATGATAGGTGTTGCTCAGAATGATCTGCGCTTTGACGTCGTCAAGGTCGCGCGGCGTCATCGCCTTGACGGTCGCCTGTGTGCCGACCGGCATATATGCGGGCGTTTCGATCACGCCGTGCGGCGTATAGAATCTGCCGCGGCGCGCGCCGGTGTTCTTATCGATATGCAGTAAATCAAAACGAAACGGTTGATCCATAAATCCCTCACTTATTCAATAAACATGGCGTCGCCGAAGGAGAAGAAACGATAACGCTGCTCTACGGCGTGGCGGTAAACCGCAAGCATCTCCTCGCGCGAGCACAGCGCGGAAACCAGCATCAGAAGCGTCGATTCCGGCAGATGGAAGTTCGTGATCAGCGCGTCGACCGCCTTGAATCGATATCCCGGCGTAATGAAAATGCTCGTTTCGCCGATCCCCGGATGCACAACGCCTGCGTCGTCGGTCACACTTTCGAGCGTTCTTGTCGTGGTGGTGCCGACGCAGACGATCCTGCCGCCGTTTCGACGAACACGGTTGATCGTTTCGGCGGCTTCCTCCGTCACCTCATAATGCTCGCTGTGCATATGATGCTCTTCGACGTTTTCGACCGAGACCGGGCGGAATGTGCCCAACCCCACATGCAGCAGAACGTCGACAATCGGAATGCCTTTATTTTGGATCTTGTCCAGCAGCTCGTCCGTAAAGTGCAGACCTGCCGTCGGCGCTGCGGCGGAGCCGAGCGTTTTTGAGTAGACCGTCTGATAACGTTCGCGATCCTCGAGCCGTTCCGTGATGTACGGCGGAAGCGGCATCTGTCCCGCGCGGTCAAGGACCTCCTCAAATATGCCGTTATAGAGAAGTCTAACGCGTTTGCCGCCTTCCAGCGCAAGATCGCCGAGAACCTCAACGGAAAGCTCGTCGTTCACACGGTAGACAAGCCCCTGCTTTGCGCGCTTCGCGGGCTTGCAAAGGCACTCCCAGTCGTCGCTTTCAATGCGGCGCAGCAGCAAAAACTCCATCGAGCCGCCGGTCTCCTCCCGCACGCCGATGATGCGGGCGGGAATGACACGCGTATTGTTGCGCACCAAAACGTCGGTCGGACGAAGCTTATCGAGAATATCCGTAAAAACGCCGTCCTCGATCCGGCGCGTATCCCGATGGTATGTCAGAAGGCGCGACGCACTGCGAACGGCGGCCGGCGTCTGCGCGATCAGTTCTTTCGGAAGATCATAGTAAAAATCGCTTGTTTTCAATCGTTTGCCTCTACATACAAAATCAATCATATTATACATAGCAAGTCTGCGGAAATCAAGGACATTCTCCGAAGAACGTGCGGAAGTGCCGAAAAAGGCATTGACATTCCGATTTTGATTTGTTATAATGCGCAATGCGCGAGGAGATGTGTCCGAGTGGCTTAAGGAGGCGGTCTTGAAAACCGTTGATGTGAAAGCATCCGTGGGTTCAAATCCTACCATCTCCGCCATTTTCTCGATATAGCACGCGGAAATACCCAAGTGGCTATAAGGGGCTCCCCTGCTAAGGGAGTAGACGGTTTGAAGCCGTGCGTGGGTTCAAATCCCACTTTCCGCGCCACGTCGCCGCGAACATAAACCGTTCGCGGCGGCGCTTTTATTTGCAAAAAGGATCCGTTGTATGAAGCTGTTTCAGAATCGCAATCAAACCGCAAAGCTTTTGACCGAAGGCAAGCCCTCCAAAGTGCTCGTCTCCTTTGCGATGCCGATCTTTTTGAGTCAGCTGTTTCAGCAGCTCTACAACACTGCGGACTCCTTCATTGTCGGCAACTATCTCGGCAAAGAAGCGCTTGCCGCCGTCAATTCCTCCGGCAGTCTGATCTATCTTCTGATCAGCTTCTTTGTCGGCGCTTCGATGGGCGCCGGCGTTGTGATCTCGCGATACTTCGGCGCGGGCGACCTTGAGCGCGTATCCAAGGCGGTGCATACTAACACCGTGTTCTCGCTGCTCTGCGGCGTTGTGCTTTCCGTATTCGGCGTGACCATGACGCCGCATATCCTGCACTGGATGGGCGTTCCGGACGACGTTCTGCCGAACTCCGTGCAGTATCTGCGCTATTATTTCCTCGGCTGTGTGCCCGTCGTGATGTACAATTCCATGAAGGGCGTGATGAATGCGGTCGGCGACAGCAAGCGTCCGCTGTATTACCTGATCGTGTCCTCCGTGCTGAACGTCATTCTCGACTGGTTCTTCGTCGGCGTGCTCCGTCTCGGCGTTGCGTGGGCGGCGATCGCGACGGTCATTTCACAAACGGTCAGCGCCGTTCTCTGTCTCATTCAGCTGACCCGCAAGGGAACGGTTTACGAGCTGCAGTGGAAAAAGCTGCGGATCGACCCGCAAAGTCTCAAACAGATCGTTCGATACGGGCTGCCGACCGGCGTGCAAAATTCCGTCATCGGCTTTGCGAACGTGCTCGTGCAGACGAATATCAACAGCTTCGGCTCGCTTGCCATGGCGGCTTGCGGCGCGTATTCCAGGATCGAAGGCTTCGTTTTCCTGCCGATCATGAGCATGTCGATGGCATTGACAAGCTATATCGGGCAAAACCTCGGCGCAAGAGAATACGATCGAGCAAAGCAAGGTGCACGATTCGGGATCCTGATCTCGGTCGCGATGGCGGAGGTTATCGGGATCATCCTGTTCTTCTTCGGCGGATTCTTTATCTCCACCTTTATCAAGGACGCAGACCCGGAAGCGGTCACCGAGATCATTGCGATCGGCGCAAGGCAGTGCCGCGTGGAGTCGCTGTTCTTCTTCCTTCTGGCGTTCTCACATGCCGTCGCCGGCATCTGCCGCGGCGCGGGTAAGGCGATCGTTCCCATGATCATCATGCTCGCGATCTGGTGCGTCCTACGCATCATCTATATAACCGTCGCGATGTCGATCCTGCACGAGATCATTCTCCTGTTTGCGGCATACCCGCTGACATGGTTCTTAAGTTCGGTCATTTATTTCATCTACTACAAAAAATCCAACTGGATCCACGGATTTGAGTCATAAGAAAAAGCAGCCGAACGGCTGCTTTTTCTGTCTGTTCCGATTATAAGCCGAACACCGTAAAATAATCCTCATAGAACTGCTGTGATGCTTCTTCGCCCTCATAGCAGCGGATCAGATCGTACTTGTGCATGGTATACGTCACGGTACTGCCGTTCCATGTAACAGTCACATCGAACACTTCGGGCAAGATGCGGTATGCCGGTCCGTATAGCACGAATCCGACGCGTTTGCCGCCGCTTTCTGTACCTCCGATATAGCTGTCGACCGTGCCGTATTCGGACATCATCCCATCAAGTACGGTTCCGTTGATCGTTACAACCGGCTGGCGGTCTTGTCCTTTGAACGGTTTTTTAACCGCTGTTTCGGTTTCCAGCACCAGACCGATCGTGCCTTTGAGCCCTGTGCGGTTCATGTAGACAAGATCGGTGACCGTAAAGGTTTCCGCCTTCGCATCCGGCTTTGCGATGAAGTTCGCTTTATCGTCGTCATAGTAGCCCGCAATCGCCTCACATTCCTGCCGCCATGCAAGCCACTCCGTTTCATCCTTCGGCATTGTGACCGTCGCTGTCGCCCATTCGATCCGGAAATTCGCACCCCAGATCGATACAAGCGATTGTTCGGGCAGCTCCTCCCCGTACGGCAAATAGATGCGTGAGAGCTCGATATAGTCGCGTATGCCTTCCCCGGTACGCTTGCTGCTGATAAACTCATCCGGGCAGTACATGCTGTCGATCACCGGCCATAACCCTCCTTGATCGAATGATCCGTAAGGCAACGGATCACTCCCGCCCTCGCGACCTTCCCAGTATTCCTTGATCGGTTCGCTGGTAAAGTACATCCAATGATCCTTTACCGCAATATCTATAATCCGTCTGCCGTTACATTCGATGCCGAGTGGGATCGATTCTTCCGGAACATTTCTGAGCTGCGTAGCATAGTTGTCGAGATCCGTCAGCATGTTTTGCCGAAGCTGCTCAAAACGTTCCTTTGTCAGCTCATAGGTCAGCGTAAAGGGCTGCCCGTTCAGTTCGGAAGAAAGCATGAAGGTCGTTCCCGGGCGGAACGGATTCTTCTGTTCCATTTGGAAAGTCAGACTGATCGGAATGCTTTGCCCTGCTTCGATCACAGGTAAAGCGGGCTGCGTCTCTGCATTGGAAACGCTTTCCCGATTCGTGACCGTTTCAGATCCGTTGATCGAAAATGAGAACGGCGCGAATCGATACGATGCGGACGATTCGGATTCCAGAAAGCATTCGATGATGAACCGATCGTCATTGTTTGTATAGTAATTGATGCTGTCCAGCCGGACTGTAAACGATCCGACTTGTACGGCTTCATTCAGCTCCGAAAGCGCCTGAGGCTGCCAATTGCCGTTTTCGTCGCGCGTACCGACTGCGATCGGGACGCTTCCGCTGCTCGTGAGAGTGTTGTCCGGCGCGGCGGCATCCGGATGTTCTGCATCGTTTACATAATCCGCCATCTCGCCGAGCTTTTCGATCCCGACGTCTCTGACCTCCTGCATTCTTGAGATCGTGACCGCAAGCGCGGTGCCGGCGATCAGCAGCACGGCTGCGGCGACGAGCGCGAGGATCAGGCGTTTCGGCATGCGGACGCGTACTTCCCTGCGTTTCGGAAGGGTCGCGATGCGTTCGTTGATCCGTTCTTCCAAAGCAGCGCCGTCCAGAAACGCATATTCCAATGCGGCGCGATAGTATTTTCTGTCATTCATGTGTGATCCCTCCGTTTGAACAGGTCTCTCCCATCCGCTGTTTCAGGATATTCCGTGCGCGGAGCAGGCGGCTTTTGACCGCTTCCTTGCTGACGTCCAGCTGACTTGCGATCTCCGATACCGACATTTCGTAGCCATAATACAGTACGAACGTACGGTACATTTCTTTTGGTAAGGCTTTGGCGTTCCTGAAAATCTCCTCCGCAAGCGCGCGATCCATCACGACGTCTTCAAACGGCTCCTCCGGAATGCGATCCTCTTTGATCTCTTCCACGAAGCGCAGACGTCGCCGCTCGCGTTCCTTATAATTCTGTATGATCTCGCGCTTCAGCATCTTGATCAAAAATGCTTCCGGCGACAGGATATCGAAGTGTCCGTACTGCTGAATACGCCGGTAAAAATCGACGTATACGTTCTGCAGCGCGTCCTCGGCGTCCGTCGGGTCGTCCAGATGTACGATCGCATATCGGATCAGCGATCGGTGCGTTTTTTCATACACCTGTTCAAAATAACTGTCTTTCATAGTCGTTTCACTTTCTGTAAGCACTTACACCCTCGTAGAGCAAACCGGAAAGGATTTGGTTGCATCAATTCGATATAAAATACGCTTCCATAGGAAGATTCCGGAATAACCGGTTCTCTCCCTCCGTCAGCCTTCGGCTGACACCTCCCTCATCAGAGGGAGGTTGACTGTGCGATCGGTTGCAAAAAAGAACACGATTTTCACCGTGTTCTTTCAGTATAGCGTTGTGCAGGCGTTTTTTCAACCGACTGACTGATTACAAATCAAAGATTCTGTAATAGACATTCCCGAACGTGACCGCGCTTCCTTCTTCATACATGCGTGCAAAATCGGACTTATGCATTGTGAATGTCGTCGTGCTGCCGTTCCATGTAACGGTAACGTCGAACGTTTCCGGCAGCGTTCGATATGCCGGTCCGTAGAGCATGAAGCCGACGCGTCTGCCGTCGTTTTCGGTACCGCCGGAAAACCGATCAAGTTCTTCATAATCTAAGGTCTCGCTCTCACACACAGCGCCTGCGATCGTCACGACCGGCTGACGGTCCTTTCCGTCGAACGGCTTGTCGACGGGCTCGTCCGTTTCCAGAATGACGCCGATCATGCCGGTCAGCGCGTAATCGTGATTTATATAGACGAGTTCGCTGACGGTAAATGTTTCTGCTTTCACCTCGGGCTTGCCGATAAAACAGGCGTCGTAATCGCCGTTCTGCGCGGACAGCGCTTCACTCTCCTGCCGCCATGCAAGCCATTCCGTCTCATCCTTCGGGAGCGTGACCTTGCCGGTCGCCCATTCGATACGGAACGGCGCGCCGGACAGTGTGACGAGCGATTCCTTCGGCAGTGCATCCCCGTACGGCAGATAGCTTCTCATCAGCTGCGTTTTTTCATGCGCTCCTTCTCCGTTCTTTGCACTGATAAATTCAAATCTGCATGGCATGCCGTCGATCACGCTCATGAAGCCGTCGATATCGTATTTGCCGTACGGTGCTTGTTCTCTGGAATCATGCTGTTCCCAATACGACGGAATATTTTCCACTGTGAAATAGAGCCAGTGTCCCCGAAGCGCGATCTCCGTTACGCGATAACCGTTGCATTCCGCGCCGACCGGAATCGCTTCCGTCGGCACGTCGTTCAGAAGCGCGGCATAGTTATCCAGCATCTGTACGGTCTCTCCTCGCAATTCTTCAAACCGTTCCGCAGTCAGCGTATAGGTCAATGTAAACGGTTCGCCGTTGATTTCTGCGCTGATTTGCAGCGTTGTGTCGGAACGCAGCGGATTCTCGGACATTCTGAAAAATACATCCTGAAAATCTCCGTAGCCTCCGTTCTTCTTTTCCAACTCAAACGCCTGCTGCCAGTAATCGAGATCGCCTGTGTCGACGATCGGTTCCCCATCGTTGACTGTCAATACGAATTGTGAGCAGCTGTAACGGATATCCTCTTGCGATTCAATGCGGATGCCGGCGATCAGCGCGCTCTTTTCCCCGACATTGTTATACTGCAAGTTTTCCAAGGTGACTCTGAACTGCCCTGCTTTTACGGATACACCGAGTTCCTCAACAGCTTCCGGCTGCCAGTTGCCGTCCTTGTCGTTCATTCCGATACCGTAGGCGACTGGAACATATGCGTCCAAATCGGTCGGATCGACGGGCATCGTTGCTTCAGGTTCTACCGTTCCGTATATCATACCGGTATAGTTTTCGATCTGATCCAGTCCTCTGTCACGGACCTCCTGCATTCTGGAAATCGTGACTGCGGCTGCCGTGCCGAGCGTCAAAAGCGTAATCAGCGCTGCGACAAGAATAATGATCTGTTTTTTGGTGAAGCCGCGGGTTGTAACCGGGCGTGCACTGTCCACGGGAAGCGCGGCAAGCGCGTCCTCCATCCGTGCACGGTAACTTTCCGGCACCGGCGGCAATACGGATGCAAAGGTATTGTTTTTCTGTTTATTCTGCATGGGAAACCTCCTGATCGGTCAAGTCCTGCCGCATCGATTTTCTGGCGCGGGAAAGACGGCTTTTGACCGTACCCTCCGGTTCGTTCAGAAATGCGGCGATTTCGGAAATGCTGTACCCCTCGTAATAGTACAGCGTGATGCAAAGGCGGCTTTCGGGCGAAAGCCTTGAAAACGCGGTTTTGAGATCAAGCGCATCGAACGGTTCTCTGCCCTCCTCGGGCAGATCGTCGAACGGGATCACGCGCTTTTTGCTGCGCAAAATGATGTAGCACTCATTTTTGAGGATGCGCATCAGCCAAGGGCGGAATTTCGAGCGGTCTTTGAGCCTTTCGAGCGATACATACGCCTGCTCTGCCGCGTTCTGCGCGGCGTCCTGTGCGTCTGCATCGTTTTCCAGAATCGTAAATGCGACTCGGTACAGCGTGTCGAGCATCGGCCGCACCTGCTGTGTGAACCATCGCTTGTCTTTCATGGAATGCATGTTTTGTCTCCTTATGTGTCCGTCTGCCGGCGGCGAACATTTTTGTCCGATCGTACACCCTATAGATGCACGAACGAAGCAAAAGGTTGCATGTACAGCAAAAGAACACGGTTTTTGCCGTGCCTTTCAGTATAATCGGGTTTTAGGAGGTTTTCAACCCGCCGGCTTGCAAAGTCCGTTGTTGTCGACCGTGCGATCCCCCTCCGGAAGCAGCTCGGAGATCGTGACGAAACGATAGCCTTCCTTCTGCGCGTGTTCGATCAGCTTCGGGAGATAGGTCTCGATCGCAAATCCGTTGTTGTGCGACAGGATGATACTGCCCGGCGCAAGCTTCGGCAGCACGGCGTTCAGGATTGTTTCGGCGGTACGACCTTCCTTCCAGTCCACTGTATCGATGTTCCACTGTACGACCTCGCAGCCCATGTCGCGCACGGTCGAAACGACCGTATCGTTGTACTCGCCGAACGGCGCACGGAACAGTTTTGTGCGCTTGCCCGTAAGCCGCTCGATTTCATCGTCGAGCGTTGTCAGCTCCTTCTTGATTTCTTCCGTCGAAATGCGGTTCATATGCGGATGCGACATGGAGTGGTTGCCGATCTCATGTCCGCGGGCAGCGATCTCCTTTACCATCTCCGGGTATGCCTTGACCCACACGCCGCACAGGAAGAACGTCGCCTTGATCCCGTATTGATCGAGCGTATCGAGAATGAACGGCGTTTTGTCCGCGCTCCACGCCGCGTCGATCGTCAGCGCAATCACATTGTCTTCCCGTGAAACCCGATACACGGGGACCATGCGCGACATAACGGGAATGGCGTTTAATTCATAGGAATCGATCGCCGCCATCGTGGGCGCCGTCGATTCCGTCTCCCTCTCCTGCATGGACATATAGATCACAAGTCCGATCCCAAGGACCAGCAGTCCCAAAAGGATCCCGATCCACATTCGTTTACTGATAACGATGACTTTCATGCTCTTATCCTCCGCTATCGAACTGTACGCGCGAAAACGAAGGATTATGCCGAAAAGAAAAATCCGGGGACGATCCCCGGAAAGAAAATCAATATGTCAGCCGACAGAAGCCGTTTTTTAGCGGCAGATCGAACGCGTCGTTGAACACCAGATACTGTATGCCATAATGCCGCTCGCCCTTGAGTCCGCAATCGGTCGGAACAATCGCTTCGATCTCATGCCCGGCGTACTTTGCCGCTTCGTCGAGCAGCGCGACATAAGCATTCGCGCAAATCGCAAACAGCTCCGAAACGGTGCCGTCATCGAGAATAATCATATAGCCGATCGGACGGTCTTCGGTATATGCCGTCAGCATGCGGAAGCCATCTGCGCCGTAATCGGACAGAAGCGCGCGAATTTCTGCTTCGTCACGAATCTGCATGCCGTTGTAAAGCGGAAGTAAAGTGTTATATACTGCGCGCATGCACGCGACGTCTGTCCCCTCCCGGATCGTAAAAACGGCGTTATTTCTGTTCGGATCGGAGCAAACGGTCAGCGTTTCCGTTCCGGTTTTGAACCCGAGCGAAGAATAAAGCGATTCCCGTACCGGATGCAGATAACAGCAGGAAAAGCCTTTGTCCTTTGCATCCTCGGTCTGTGCGGAGACAAGCGTATGCATCAGACCTCTTCCGCGATATTCCGACAGTGTAGAGACGCCGGAAATCAGAAGCGCTCTGTGTTCCTTTCCTTCGACAAGGATCTTCGTCTCACGTCCGAGCGTCATTGCCGCAAGACGGTCGCCGTCGAATGCGGCAAAAGACGTCTCCGGTGAGAAGCGCTCGGCAAAGAACCAATGCGTAAACGATTCCGTATCGCCGAAAATGTCGATCCACAGCCGTTCCGCCTGTTCTCTGTCCGCAGGCTGCATTCGTCTGACGATCACAGCTGTCTCCTCCCTGCCGTATGCGCGTACACGCTCATCGCTATTCCCACGCAGGCAAACGACGCAAGGATGTTGGAGCCGCCGTAGCTGATGAACGGCAGCGGAATGCCCGTTACCGGCATTGCGCCGAGGTTCATGGCAACATTTTCAAAGATGTGCGCCGCGAGCATCACGGTACAGCCGACGGCAAGACAGCGTCCGAACGTGTCGCGTGCAGTCAGCGCCGTATGAAGCCAATGGAACAGCAGCAGAAAGAATGCGATGATCAGCAGCATTGCGCCGAAAAAGCCGACGCCCTCACCGATGCCGGAAAAGATGAAGTCCGAATGGCGGATCGGAACGTATCCGGTCTGCGTCAGGGTTCCTTTTGTAAAGTATCCCTTCCCCCAAAAGCCGCCGCTGCCGATCAGCTGCTTGGCGTGCAGCACATTCATGCCGGAGCCCTCCGGATTGCGGGAAGGATCCAGAAAAACGCGGATACGTTCCTTCTGCACGTCCGTCAGAAGAAACATCCAGCTCATAATTCCGCCGACGCCCATCGCAAATAAACCGCCGAATACATACAGCCACCGGACGCGCACGCAAAAGAGGATCCCGCCGAAGATGATCAGAATGACCATCGCCGTACCGAAATCGTTCTGCAGAAGGACGAGCACAAACGGGATGAAGAAATACAGAAACAGTCGCAGAAAATCCGCAAATCTGCGGATCGGTCCTCTGCGGTCGAAGATCTCCGAAGCCGCTTTGGACAGTACAATGATCAATACGACCTTGGTGATCTCCGACGGCTGAAACGCGCGCGTGCCGACCTTGTACCAGCCCAGCGCGCCGCGTGTGTTCTCGCCCGCGATAACGAGCAGAAACAGCAGGATCAGACAAATGATGTATGCGACCTTGGTAAACGGCTTGTACTTCTCATAGTCGAAGATCGCAAGCGGTACAAGCAGTACGAGAGAGATCAGAATATTGGCAACCTGCCTTGTGAAGAACTCGAAGTTCAGTCGCTCATAGAATGCGGAAAAGGTCGTTTCCGTGCCGTCGAACGGATCGGAAAGCACGTTCAGAAGCGTTACGAGACCGAACAGAACCAAGGCCGCCACCATTACGATCGTAAAGACGTCGACGCGATAGGGAGCCTTGGTTCCGACGGTTCTTTTTTTCATTTCACGATGTACGCGGAAAGCTTCGCAGGCGCAGCGTCAAGCTCCGCCTTCTTCTCTGCGAAACCGGGCTTGCCGAGCAGCGCATAGGTCGCCTTCTTGCCTTCCTCGACGCCGGGCTGATCGAATGCGTTGAGCGAAAGCAGCTCGCCCGCAAACGCCGTCTGGATCTCGAACATATACAGCAGCTCGCCGATCGTAAACGCGTTGACCTCGGGCAGACGGATCGCATAGTTCATATGACCGCTCTTCATGACCGCATACTCGGTCGCGGTCTCCTCCGCTGCGATCAGCTCATTCTGCGTGTGTCCGCACAGGAACGAAACGTCCGGAATGTCGAGGTATCCGTCCGGGATCGGCATGGTCTTGCGGTAGCGATCAACGGACAGGAACGTGACGACCTTGTCGAACGGGCCTTCGGTATAGAGCTGGACCTGCGAATGCTGGTCGGTTACGCCGAGGGATTTGACCGGCGTCTGTCCGGCATAGATCTCGCTGCCGTCGTTTCCGACGCGCTTGCCGAGCGATTCCGCCCAAAGCTGCGCATACCAGTCTGCAATATACTTCAGCGAATCCGCGTACGGCATCAGCACATGGATGTTTGCGCCGCGCTTCATCGCCGCGACCTGCAGCGCCGCCATCAAGTATGCAGGATTCTCAAAGACGTTGTCGTTCTGCGTGATCTCATCCATGTACGCCGCGCCGGCAAGCAGCATGCGAATGTCGATGCCGCAGACTGCCGCAGCAAGGAGCCCGACCGGGCAAAGCTCGGAGAAGCGTCCGCCGACGCCGTCCGGCACATAGAACGTGGTGAGGTTTTCACGCTTCGCGATCTTGATGAGGTTGCCCTTGACATGGTCCGTCGTCGCAATGAGATGCGTGGAAATATCCTCGCCGAGCGTCTTGTGCAGCAGATCGGTGACGATCAGAAGCTGCGACATCGTCTCGGACGTGCTGCCGGACTTTGTGATCACGTTGAAGCAGGTCTTCTTGATATCGATGACGTCCAAAAGCGCGTTCATGCGCTCCGGGTCAACGTTGTCCTCCACAAATAGCCGAGGACCGCCGCGCCGCTCTTTCGGCAGATCGTTGTAGTGCAGATGCGAAAGCGCCTGCTGTACCGCGATCGGACCCAGCGCGCTGCCGCCGATGCCGAGCACGACAAAGTTGTCGAACCGTTCGCGAACATCCTTTGCGACCGCTTCGATCTCTGCAACGATCTCATCCTGGTTGTGCGGAAGCTCGCGCCATTTCATCTGCCCGCGTTTCTCGTGCATTGCCTTTGCCGCCGCTTCGAGCGGAAGCGCTTTGAGTTCTTCCACGGTCAGTCCGCGCGCGCCGAGCGTTTCGCGCATCATGTTGTTGTAATCCACCGTGATTCGCATGGCTTCGCGATCAAATCCCTTCTGTTCCATATTCATGCCTCCTTATGCATTGATGATTTTGTCCAGCGCGTAATACGCGTCTTTGAGTTCCGATATCTCGCGATACATATCGCTGTATGCTTCCAAAAGCACGGATCCCTGAAAATCCCTGCCCTTCAGCGCATCGATCAGGCGTCTGAAATCATACCCTCCGTGCGGCGGCAGACAGTACCTCGGTTTCTCACCCGACAGATCGCAGTCGCACGCGTGCACCGCAAGAATATGCGCGCCGAACGCCTCGACGAACGCCAGCGGATCGACGCCTGCGCGGATCGCCTGCTTGATGTCCAGCGTGTGATAAAGCGGCCGCGTAATGAGTGATCGGATTTCTTTGCCGATCTCCGGCGTCGGCATGATGCTGTAGCTGACGTTTTCCAGCGTCAGATGCAGTCCGTGATCCTCCGCCATATCGGAAAGCGTATCGAAGATCGGCGCGAGGCGTTCGAGCTGCAGGTTCTTGGAAACGCCTTTGCCGAGCACGACGGGACCGTGCATTACATAATGGTCTGCATGCAGCCGCTCGCCTGCGCGTAAAACGAGCTCGTACGCCTTCATCGCGTCCGATCTCTGCCGCGGGTGCGGTGTGAACAGCAGCGGTTCATACTGCAGGCTCATCGGGTGTACACCGATTACGCGGATGCCTGCGTCCTCCGTCTCCTTCGCAAGGCGGTCGATAAACGCCGGATCGTATTCGCAGTAGCTGTTCAGATAGTATTCGGCATTTCGGACGCCCCATTGCCGAAACAGCGCCGGCGCATCCTCCAGCATCAGCTTGTCAAAAAAGCTTGCCGTTGATATTCCTGTTGCAACCATCTTCTCCTCCATATGAATTGTACCATTTATTTGTCAAGATAGGAAGAAGAAAATTCGTTTGTGCATCAAAAAATTATTGCGGAACGACACGATTTCTGTTTACAAAAACATACAAACCGTGTATGATATATGAGAAGAGTTATGCGGTTTGCGCCGTAAATCATTTTGTAAGAAGGAGATTCTCACATGATCGATCTTACCATGAATCGTGACAATCTTGCCCGTTCGATCGAACGCGCGCGTGAAAAAAACATCATCATTCCGACTTTTGCACAGATGGAGGATCCGACGAAGATCCCCGAAAAGATCCGGGAAAAGCTGACCGAGGTCGGTCTTTGGGACGTGAACCCGCTGAACCTGTTCCGCATCACCTGGAAGAACAATCCCGTGGAAAAGGGCGGCGACGGCAAGTTCGGCGGCGTCAACTATATTGAGCTTCCCTCCTCCCTGACCGGCGTCAAAGCGCGCATCGTCCTTCTGACCGGCAAGTGGTTCCCCACCGGCTGCCACAAGGTCGGCGCATCGTTCGGCTGTCTCGTTCCGCGGCTCGTGACCGGGCAGTTCGACCCCACCTATCATCACGCGGTATGGCCGTCCACCGGCAACTACTGCCGCGGCGGCGCGTTCAACTCCAAGCTGCTCGCCTGTGATTCCGTTGCAATCCTTCCGGCGGAAATGTCCAAGGAACGCTTTGACTGGCTCTCGAAGATCGCGGGACAGGTCATTGCCACGCCGGGCTGCGAATCCAACGTCAAAGAGATCTTTGACAAGACGTGGGAGCTCCGCCGTGATCCTTCCATGATGATCTTCAATCAGTTTGAAGAGATGGGCAATCCGCTTTGGCACTACAACGTGACCGGCAGAGCGATCTATGAGGTCGTGGAGAGCATCCTCGGCGAGAACGACCGTTTTGCGGGCGCGGCGTTCACAAGCGGTTCTGCAGGCACGATGAGCGCGGGCGATTTCCTGAAGGAACAGTATCCGGATTCCAAGCTTGCGGTCGGCGAAGCGCTGCAGTGCCCGACGCTCCTCAACAACGGCTTCGGCGGTCATCGCATCGAAGGCATCGGCGACAAGCACGTCCCGTGGATCCACAATGTCAAGAACACCGATATGGTCATTGCGATCGACGACGAGGACAGCCAGAAGCTCCTCCGGCTCTTCAACGACCCGATCGGATTGAAGTACCTGCACGACGTCGTCGGCGTACCGCAGGAGACCGTTGAACAGCTTTCGCTTCTCGGCATCTCCGGCATCGCAAACCTGCTTTGCTGCATCAAGATGGCGAAGTATTACGAGCTTGACGAGCATGATATTCTTGCGACCGTCGGCACCGACTCCGCCGTCATGTATCAGAGCCGCATCCGTGAACTCGAAGAAGAGAACGGCGCCTATACCGAGGCAATGGCGGCAGCCGACTGGGCGGAGCATCTGCACGGCATCCGTACCGACACGATGGAAGAGCTCACCTACGAGACCCGCAAGCGCATCCACAACCTCAAGTACTACACCTGGGTCGAGCAGCAGGGCAAGGATGTGCACGAGCTCAACGCGCAGTGGTACGACAAGCACTACTGGACCGATATGCACGCGCAGGTCGACGCGATCGACGAGCTCATCAATGAGTTTAACGAGGCGACCGGGCTGCTCAAGAATTTATAATCACGATGCGATCGAAGGAGCCTGTTTTCGCAGGCTCTTTTTATTCCTGCGGTTGACGAATCGCATTTTTCTATGTAAAATACCGGTATGGGTGAAAATCTGCACGAAGGACACCGGGAACGGATCCGGGAAACATATCGAAAAGCAGGCATGGACGGAATGGCAGACCATGCCATACTTGAACTGCTTCTGACCTATGCCATCCCCCGCAAAGACGTCAACGAGCTTGCGCACAGGCTGTTGAATACCTTCGGCTCGCTGACCGGCGTTTTGGAAGCCGATCCCCTGCGGCTTGCGGACGAAGAAGGCGTCGGCGAAAGAACCGCGCTGTTTCTGCATTCGCTCTATGACCTTCACCGAAGACTGACGCTGGAGTCCGTCGGTTCCGTAAACGGCGCGGCGCGTCTTGAGACGCCGGAAAGCGCCTGCCGATACGCTGTTGCGCTCGGCATGAGCGATCGGTATGAAACGCTCCGCATCATCTGTCTCGACGCAAACATGAAGGTCATTCATGCGGAAGCGCTGCAGGTCGGATCGCTTTCTCATGTCAGCTTTGAGCCGCGCCGTGTGATCGAAACGGCAATGACGCACAAAGCCCGATACCTGATCCTTACGCACAATCACCCCTCCGGGATCCTCGTCCCGTCTGAGGAGGACATTGCGTCCGCAAAAATGATCGCAGAAGTCGGTTCCAAGCTGGAGATCGATGTGCGGGATCAGCTGATCCTTTCCAGAAACGCCGCATACAGTTATCAATACGATCGCGTTTTTCTGTACAGCACACCCGCCGTCTGCAACGTTATGTCGATGGAAGAATACAACAATACGATCTACACGAGATTCAGCAAAGAAAAACGGTCATAGAGAGGGGATTATTATGACGTACAAGTGCAGCTGCCGTATCCCGGATATTGAAAACTGGTCTGTGATCAAGATCTCGGGACGGGATTGGATCGTTCGCTGCTCCGCCTGCCGGCAGGTGTGGCATACGACCGCCGCTTATGCCGCCGAACTTCCGGAGAAACCGATCTCGCCTTATGAATGGCGCAGACTGATCCACACGCCCGATTATCACAAGGGCGAAGACCCGATCGAAGGCGAAGCAGACGGCTATCTGGATCCGAACTTTGAAAGCCGTTTCGAGAAACGCGACGAATGAATAAAGGAAAAACAGCACCTTCCTCGGGTGCTGTTATTGTTTGTATCCGGGATTATTTGCTGTGCCGTTCGAGGTAGGCAAGCTTTTCCCGCTCGTCCTCCGCCTCCAAGGATCCCGCGTCATGTATGCCGCCCAAATACTCCAGATGATGCCGGAACTCGTGACGCAGAACACCGCGCAGGATGTTCTTTGCTTTCCCGGCATCCGCGTCCGGATAGACGCGGTCGAAGGAGCCCTTATAAAGCACGATCTGTCGGACGCCGGAATAGAGCTTGTAGTGTCCCATAATATAGAGATCGTTTCCCCTTGCATAATCCGGAACAAGAAACGCTTCCGACACGATCACGCCGCCGGAAAGATCCTTGAAAAACTCCGGCGGAAGCTCGTCCAAAAGCTCCGAAACGATTCGCTTGTATTCTGTAAGGGTGAGCACGGTTTCTCCTCTCTGCACGGTTTCCTTAATCATATCATCCGACCGCAGAAAAGTAAAGAAAGCGAACGTCGAGCCTGCGACGAATGATACTGTTTATCAATCGCTTTTTGTACGAAAAGCATCTCGGCAGCATGGGTTCGATCGTTTCTGCCGGCATTTACATAATGTATGACAGATCGCCGATCTGCCTTACGAGGTGTTTCCCGTCGTCGTCAACGATCATGTGCGATACGCCTCCGGCAGCTCCGTGTATGTTCACTTCATAGTAGGATTCAACGGGAAGCCCCAGAAACATGGCGTTCCAAATGCTCAAAAGATCACCATGGGAGACAATGATAACGGTTTCTTCTTTGCCAGTCATCACTTCCTCGTAAAACGGTCGAAGGCGGTTCCATGCGTCTCTCCTGCTCTCTCCGTCTGAGAACAGTCTGTCGTCGACGGTCTTTTCCGGACATTCAAGGTTTTCCCGAAGCCACTGAACGGATTTCCCGCAGCATCTTCCGAGATTTCTTTCTCTCAGCTCCCGCCTGAAAACCGACTCTGTGCCCAAATGCTTTGCGATCGCTTCAGCCGTCTGTTTCGCGCGCTTCAAGTCAGAGGAATACAGGATTACGCTTTGTCCCGCAAGTTCAGTCTTCAGTTTTTGTCCGATCCTGTCTGCCTGTCTTTTTCCGAGTTCCGTCAGATCCCAATCTGTCCACGAACCGACCATTCCGTTCGTGTGATGAACAGACTGTGTGTGCTGAACAGTGATGATATGTTTCATTTGATTCGCTCCGATCTGTCCGAATGACCGATGGTTCAATTTGATTATACCATTACCGGTCACAACAAACAATATCATCTGTTCACCTCGCAAAATGCGCGCGCGATTCCGCTTGTTGCGATAGTGAACAATTACATCCTTTACGGTTGATAACGTTCCATGATTTCAAGAATATCTGTTTGATAAACGTTCCCGTTTAATACGCGTCCATCCGGTTCAAAGGAGATGGTCCTAATGTCTTCCGGGTCCTCCTCATAGGGATTTTTAACAGTTCTGTTTTCATCAAAATACGCGCAAAGATATTTCAGGGCGTTTCCGGCGGGAAAGATCACGTTGCCCTGATTCAGTGAGATATGCAAAGGATCGAACTTCCGAATGATTTCCCAGGTGCGATTGTTGTACGGATTCGGGTCATCAGGACCGACCAGCCACGCAGGCTGCAGACGGATGGAGATCCCGACCTCTGCGGCGCATTTTGCAAACCGGTAGACCGGATCGAGCGGGATATACTCCTGATGAAAAGCGTCAACCGACAAAAGCAGATCATTGACGCCGCTGTCTTTTAGATTTCTGACAACGGATTCGATCCTTTCCGGATTGTTTGAAAAATATCCGTTTGTGATCAACTGTCTTTTTAAGACGCCAAGATCGGATGCCGTCTTGTGAATCGCGCAGACAATATCAGGATATAGAAGCGGCTCACCGCCGAAGGTCATCACAGTTTGAATGCGATAATGCGCGCAGATCTTTTTGATCGCTTTCACGGCGGCATCTACGTCGATATGCCCGGTGAATCCTTCGTGGTCGCCCTCTGAACAATGCCTGCACTTTCCGGTACACGCCATTGTTACCGCAAACTCGGTTTTTCTCAGATTTCTGAAACGATCGTTCACGGCTGTGATCCTCCTTCCCTATACCGATTTTCTGAGAGAATTATACCATGAACGCAATAATCAAGCAACAGGAACAGGCGATGGGATGTGTTTCGTTGCAACGAAGGGAATCGCGAAAAGGAGTCAAAGCGGAACAATGTGCAATAAATGTCTATGAAATAAAAAATCGTCGCAAGCCTTTTGGAGCTTGCGACGATCTGCCTGAAACTGATAAAAGGTGCACCAATTTAGCTAAAACTTGCGAAAAGTACACCAACCCTCGCAGCTCTTTTTTCGCTACTGAACACGCAAGTCGAGCTCGCCGTTATC
>JAEESS010000105.1 GCA_016286445.1 Bacillota bacterium | reverse complement strand
AACGCTTCAAGCTCGCGGTTGAGCTTTTTCGCTTCGGCAGTCTCCTTGAGCCACATGAACAGATGCACCAGAACGAATATGGCAAGCACGCTTCCGGCGATCGCAAGAACGACCTCGACCCGGCTTGTATCGATCACATCGCTTGTGAACGCAATGAACAGGATCACGCTTTCGATGAGTACAAGCATCAGCGCTTTACGTACAAGCAGCGCTTTCGGCGAAAGCTCTCGCTTCGACCACGTCACAAGCGTCGGCAGCATGCACAGCGCCGCGTATACGATCGGCTCGAGCATGTCTTTGTAGCCAAGTTGCGCTTTCGGATCGAACGCGGAACCGATCAGCACGATCGCGACCGTAATCAGCGTGGAAAGCAAAAAGAACAGGATCAGCTTATTGACAAGAAACCGTTTGAAATCCATTGCTCATTCTCCCTTCAGCGCGGCTTTCAGCGCTTTCACATAGTTTCTCGAGATGATGATTTTCTCACCGGAGTGCAGCACCGCGGTGAACCGTCCGTTAAAGGCGGGCTGGATCGACTTGATCTTCATCAGGTTGACGAGCATCGGCTTTGAGATCCGCAGGAAATGCTTGGGCTTCAGCAGTTCCTCCAGCTCATAGATGCGATGCGCGGTCTCATAGACCCGGTCGCGCGTATAGAGGAAGGTCTTCCCGTCGACGGATTCTATATAGCAGACGTCCGTAACCGGGATCTCGTACTGCTTTGCGTCCGACGTTCCTGTGAGGCTGCCGGAGCGGGATTTCACAAAGGACGCGATCTCCCGCACCTCGTCCGTAACCGCGCGGCAGCGGATCAAAACAAGCTCTTCTATCTCCTTTTCGACCTGTTCGATGCGTACGTTCATGTACGTTTCAGGGGTCAATACGTGTCGTTAACCGTAAAGACGCCCTCCCCTTTCAGATAGCAGTCAAAGAATGCCAGCACAAGCGAATTGACAATCGTCAGCGTCTCCTTCGTATCGCGCTCGCCGCTGCCGAGCATATTCCCGAGGAGCGGGGACAGCAGAGGCAGATCGGTGAAGTCCATGTGCTTCGTATCGCGGACCGTGGTCTGAAATCCGGTCGAGGCGTTTTTGAGCAGTTCCACGTTCGGATGGATCCCGCCCTGCGCGGCATATTCTTTCATATCATTATACGAGTCCCAGTTGTCAAATGCAAGCACCGGAACGATATACGCTTCTTCGCAGACGGTCAGTTCCCCGTTTACGATATCGGTATACTCCCCGAGCATCGTACCGTCGAGATCGATGACGGCGGAAACATCGTCCCGCTCGCGTCCGAGCGCAACCGCGGTCGCGCCGCCCATGGAATGCCCCATGAGACCGATCCTGCCGATATCGATCATGCTCAGCACGGAAAGGATCTCGCCGCTGTCGCGATCGGATAAAAACCAACCTTCATCCGTCTTGCCCGCAGCTGCCGCCGCTTTGATGGCATCGACCGCACAGTTCACGTCCGCAGTGCGCAGCGACATCCATTCGGTGTACAGCGCATACAGCTTCTCATTGCTCATCTCGTTATTCAGATTCATCGCGGTGTTCAAAAAGTCCATATCGACGATCACCGTTTTGCCGTCCGTATCCTTTGTGAAGAACGCGTGATGCGGGTGATCGAGCGCCGCGACGACGTAACCGTTGCTTGCAAGCTCCATATAGGTGGAGGTGTTGCTTTGGTAGTAGCCGAACGCGCCGTGGGAGAATACGATCAGCGGGAAGCGCTCCGTGCTTCCGTCCTCCACCCCGGGATAATAGAAATGCACCGGTACTTCTCGGCTCGAACCGTCAGTCTCAAAGGAATCGGTCCTTGTATTGTCGATGAGGATCGCCGAGGTCTCCTTTACGTCGTATCTGCCGCTCGTCGGCAGTCCGTTGTAACCCGTGAAGACAAACGCCGGAACAAGAGCAAAGCCGATCAGCAGAAAGCTCAGAACGCAGGAAACGATCGCTTTCGACTTGCGCACTGCGCCTTCTTCCTTTTTGCGTTTGATCAGGATCGCAAGCGCGACGATGAACGCCAGCACCGCAAGCGTGACGAGAACGCCCGTAAGACGCCACTTCTGCCCGAACGGAAGCAAGATCGCAGCGATCGCGATCACGATCTCCGCAATTCGCACGAACAGACGGTTCTTCCGCCAGGCCTTCTTTTCCGTCGTTCTTACACAAGTCATGATGACAAGCACGATCTCAAGCGCAGCCATCAGAAGAAACAGAACCAGACCCATACTCATAATTGTTACCTCATTTCTTTGATTCGGCTGCATTGTAACCGCTCCCGTTTCACTTTGCAATACTTCGGAAGGCAAGATGCATAATCGTGCGACAAGATGCACAAAACCACCCCGAAGGGCGGTTCCGGCTGTCAATAAAGGGGTCAGAACGCGAAGTTGCCGTCGACAAAGACCGGGATCTCGCGGCCGTCGTGCGTATAGCCCGTGACCTTGAGATCGGCGGTGCCGACCATGAAATCGACATGCGTGATCGAATCGTTGAGCCCGGCGGCGATCAGCTCTTCCTTGCTCATGTTCGCGCCGCCCTCGACGTTACTGGCATACGCCTTTCCGAACGCAAAATGGCATGCGGCGTTCTCATCGAACAGGGTCTCGTAATAGAGCGTCTTTGAATTGCTGATCGGGGAATCGTACGGTACGAGCGCGACCTCGCCGAAGTACGAAGCGCCCTCGTCGACACTGATCGCGGCTTTCAGGATCTCCTCGCCCTTCGTTGCCTCCGCCTTGATGATCTTGCCGTCCTTCATGGTGAAGCGGATGTTCTCGATGACATTGCCGTCGCGGCACAGCGGCAGCGACGCGCACACGACGCCGTTGATGCCGGTCTTTTTGTTCGCGGTGAAGCATTCCTCGGTCGGGATGTTCGGCATGTAGTCCTGTCCCGAAGCCGT
>JAEESS010000066.1 GCA_016286445.1 Bacillota bacterium | reverse complement strand
AGCCTCACGCGATTCATTCTGCGCTTTGCCGCGAAGCTCCCGAGCATCGAACAGTTTGACCGGTATCTGTTCATCGGCCCGCATCCCGACGACATCGAGATCGGCGCGGGCGCGACGGCGGCAAAGCTTGTCAAAGCCGGCAAGCACGTCAGCTTTCTGATCTGCACCGACGGCCGCTACGGACTCGAAACCGCGCCCGAAGGCACGACGCCGGACGCGCTTGCCGCGCTGCGCAGAGAGGAGGCCGTCGCCTCCGCAAAGCTGCTCGGCGTGACCGACGTCCGCTTTCTGGATCTTTCCGACGGCGGGCTGTACGACCAAAAGGAGCTCCTTTCGGGGATCGCCCGCGTCATCGGCGAAACGCAGCCCGACCTCGTCTTTGCGCCCGATCCGGACGTGACGAGCGAATGCCACGCCGATCACCGCGACGTCGGCGAGGCCGCAAGGCGGATGGCAAACTTTGCCCCGCACGAGGCGCTTGTCGCGCAGTACGGCGCCGCGTCCGCGAACGTGCAGGCGATCGCGTTCTATATGACGGCAAAGCCGACCCGCTTTGTCTCGACGCGAACGCTTCTGCCGCTTCAGCTTGACGCGATCCTTTGTCACAAAACACAGTTCACCGAAGACGCGAACGGCTTCAAGAGCGTTGCGACGTACCTGAAGCTGCGCGCCGCGATCTTCGGTCTGAAACGCTTGTGCGGACAGGCCGAGGGCTTCCGCGTGCTCGGGAAGACGCAGATGCACTGTCTGCCGGAAAGCGGACGGTGATGCGCGTATGAAACATGTCATGCTCTACGGGACGCTCGGCCCCGCCTGCAGCGATCCGAAGATCCTGGAACGAATGTTCGCCGAAGGGATGGACGGCGTCCGGATGAATCTGTCCCATACGACGCTGGAGGAATCCGCGCCGCTTCTCGACGCATACCGCGCCGCGGCGAAGGCCTGCGGCAAGCGGCCGCTGCTGCTGATCGATCTGCAGGGACCGGAGCTTCGCATCGGTCCTCTTTCCCGTCCCCTTTCGCTGACGGCGGGCGAACGCATCGGCGTCGATGCGATCCCGTTTCCGCACGAAGTCCTTTCCGCGCTGACCGACGGGCAGGAGCTCCTGCTCGACGACGGCAGGCTGCAGCTTCGCATGGAGGACGGCGGGCTTGCCGTGCTGCGCGGCGGCGTACTGGAAAGCCGCAAAAGCGTCGCGCTGCCGGGCCGCACGATCAAAACGCCTGCGCTGACGGACGCGGACAGAGCGCAGATCCGGCAGGCGGCAGAATACGGCGTGACCGCGGTCATGCAGCCGTTCGTGCGCGGCAGGGACGATCTTCTTGAGGTGCGCGCCGCGCTGAACGACGCAGGGCTCAGCGACGTCCGGCTGTTTGCCAAGATCGAAAACACGGCGGGGATCGAAGCGCTGCCTTCGCTGCTCCCGTACTGCGACGAGATCGTGATCGCGCGCGGCGATCTCGGCAACGCCGTGCCGCTTTGCGAGCTTCCCGCGGTGCAGAAGCGCATCGCCGCAGCCTGTCGGCAGGCGGGCCGCGATTTCACGGTGGTGACGCAGCTGCTCGACTCCATGACGCACCGGCCGGTGCCCACGCGCGCGGAGGTGTCCGACGTGTTCAACGCCGTGCTCGACGGCGCAGCCTCCGTGATGCTGACCGGCGAGACCGCGACCGGCGACTACCCGGATCTCGCGATCCGAACCCTCTTTCAGACGGTGCGCGCGGCCGAAGCGTACCTGTCCGCGCCGTCCCTGTGAGGGAACGCGGTTCGCGCAAGAATCCTTGCATTCTTACCGATATATGCTTTACAAAGGGATCCGTATACGGTAAAATACATAAACAGGGGATGCTGCAAGGAAAACCGTCGCAAAACGTCCTCTGCGCGGCAGCCTGTTCTGTTAGACTTGAAACTCAAGAAAGGAGATTCAATAGATGGAGATTAAAAAGCCGGCCATTGCCGGTACGGTGGAATCCAGCGACGCGCTCGTTTCGGTCGAACCCGGAGACGGCAAAATCGAGCTGACGCTGACCTCAAGTGTGATGAACCAGTACGGACGCCAGATCAAGGAGACCGTGCTGGAGACGCTGAAACGGCTCGGCGTCGACAGCGTGAAGATCAACGTCGTCGACAAGGGCGCGCTGGACTGCACGCTGAAGGCGCGCGTGGAATGCGCGGTTTTCAGAAGCTGCGACGCGTCTGAAAAGAACATTCCGTGGGGAGGCGTCATCCAATGATCCCGAGACCGAAGCCTGAGCGGTTCCGTCTGCGCCGGACCATGATGTTCATGAATGCGCAGAAGCCCGGCCTGATCAAGGACGCGTACATCTACGGATGCGACAGCATCATGCTCGACCTCGAGGACGCGGTTGCCGAGAACCAGAAGGACGCGGCGCGCTTCTCGCTGTACCATGCGCTGAAGACGATCGACTACGGCGACACCGAGGTCATCGTCCGCATCAACGGACTCGACACCCCGCACTGGCAGGAGGATATCCGCGTGTGCGTCGCGGGCGGCGCGGACGGCATCCGCATCGCGAAGTGCGAAAGCGCGCAGGACGTCAAAACCGTCGAGGCGGCGGTCGAAGCCGCCGAGAAGGAATTCGGCGTGGAAGTCGGCAGAACGCTTCTGATGGCGGCGCTCGAAAGCCCGAAGGGCATCCTGAACGCGTACGAGATCTGCACGGCAAGCGACCGCATGTTCGGCGTGGCGATCTCCGGCGGCGACTTCAGAAAGTGCATGCAGACAAAGCCGCAGCCCGACGGCGTCGATATGCTCGTTGCCCGCGGACAGATGCTGATCGCGGCGCGCGCGGCGGGCGTGCAGTGCTTCGACACGGTCTATACGAACCTCGACGACATGGCGGGCTATGAAGCCGAGCTGCGCCAGAACAAGGCGATGGGCTTCGACGGCAAGAGCCTCATCAACCCGAAGCAGATCCGTCTCGTGCACGAGCTGTTCGCGCCGACCGAGAAGGAGATCCTGCAGGCGGAAAAGATCCTGCGGGCGTACCGCGAGCAGAGCGCCGCGGGCGTCGGTGTCTTTACCGTCGACGGCAAGATGATCGATATCGCATTCATTCCCGGCGCGGAGCGCACGCTGAAGCTTGCCCGTGCCTGCGGTCTTTATGAGGGGGATCTGGTATGAAAAACTACGTCGGAAGAGATATCCCGGACTACCTGCTGGTCAACGGTAAGGAAGTCTATCAGGGCAAAAACTACATGGACGGCAAGTACATTCAAAAGGCATCGCCGCGTACGCGCCGTTATGAAAAACCGCAGGAGAGCAAGATCGTCGAAACGCTCGCGGACGCTTTGCGTCAGTGCGGCGCGAAGAGCGGCATGACGTTCTCTTTCCACCACCATCTGCGCGACGGCGACTTCGTGGTCAACATGGTCATGAAGGCCGCAATCGAAGAGCTCGGTCTCGACAACCTCACGATCGCGGCGACGAGCCTCGGCGCGGCGCACGACCCGGTGGCGGAATACATCACCGAAGGCAAGGTCGTCGGCATCCAGACGAGCGGCATCCGCGGTCGTATCGGCGAGGTCGTTTCAAAGGGCCTGTTGAAGACCCCCGCGATCGTCCGAAGCCACGGCGGACGTCCCCGCGCGATCGAAGGCGGCGAGGTTCATATCGACATCGCGTTCGTCGCGGCGCCGACCAGTGACTGTGTCGGCAACTGCCGCGGCATCGGCGGCAAATCGAACTGTGGCTCGATGGGCTATGCCATGACCGACGCGAAGTACGCCGATCACGTCGTCGTCGTGACCGACTGCCTCGTGGACTTCCCGAACATGCCGGCGTCCGTCGAAGCGATCGACGTGGACGCGGTCGTCGTGGTCGATTCGATCGGCAATCCGAAGAAGATTGCATCCGCGGCGGCGCGCATCTCACAGAACCCGCGCGACCTGATGATGGCGGAAAACGTCGCGAAGGTCATTGCGGCGACGCCGTACTTCAAGGACGGCTTCTCGTTCCAGACCGGCGTCGGCGGTCCGTCGCTTGCGGCGAACCTGTTCCTCGAAAAATATATGGACGAGCGCGGCATCAAGATGGGCTGGGCGATCGGCGGCATCTGCGGACCGATGGTCGAAATGCTGAAAAAAGGCAAGGTCGGCAAGGTCATCGACGTGCAGGACTTCGACCTTGACGCGGTCAACTCCATCAACCAGACACCGAACCACTTCGAGATGAGCGCAAGCCAGTACGCGAACCCCGCGAACAAGGGCGCGTTCGTCAACAAGCTCGACTTCGTCGTGCTCGCGGCGCTGGAGATCGATACCGGCTTCAACGTGAACGTGCTGACCGGCTCGGACGGTGTGCTGCGCGGCGCGCCCGGCGGACATCCGGACACCGCGGCGGGCTCTAAGTGCTGCGTCATCGTCACGCCGTTGATCCGCGGCAGAATGGCGACCGTGTGCGAACACGTCGTGACCGTCACCACCCCGGGCGACTGCGTGGACGTGCTCGTTACCGACTACGGCATCGCGGTGAACCCCCTCCGTCCGGACCTCATTGAGTGTCTTGACAACGCGGGCATCCCGCATGTATCGATCGAGTCCCTGAAAGAAAAGGCGTACTCCCTCGTCGGTCGTCCCGACGATCTCCAGTGGGAGGATAAGGTCGTCGCGATCCTCGAAGCGCGCGACGGCACGATCCTGGACGTCGTCAAGAAGATCAAACCCTATATGCTCGACTGAGCCTGTTTCTGATCCCGGGAAGAGCTTTCTCTCCCCGGGATCGTTTATTCCCAAAACAACGCCATAGAGGAGGGTATTTATGGGCAACTTTTTCGCTTCTGTCTGGGGATTCATGCAGAGCGACGTATTTGTCGGCATTCTCGGTCTTCTGACCATAGCCGCGATCGTCCTCGTACTGTTCCGCAGCAAAATGCAGCCGGCGTTCGCGTTCATCGTTTTTCCGGCGATCCTCGCGATCATTCTGGTCCTTTTGGGCCGCTATTCCTTTGACGACATCGCAACGATGATCAAGTCCGGCTTTTCGAGCACCGGACCGACCGCTGCGCTGTTCGTCTTCTCCGTCCTGTATTTCGGCATCATGACCGACGCCGGCATGTTTGACGTCATTATCGGCAAGCTGATGAAGCTTGTCGGCGACAACGTGATCGGCGTCTGCATCGTCACCGCCGTCATCGCGCTCGTCGGACATCTCGACGGCGGCGGCGCGTCGACGTTCTGTATCGTCATCCCCGCCATGCTGCCGGTCTACAAGCGCATGCACATGCGCCCGACCACGCTCCTGCGCATCGCAGTCCTTGCGATGGGCGTTTTGAACCTGATGCCGTGGGCGGGTCCGACCATGCGCGCGGCGTCCGTAATGGGCATGGAAGCCGGCGCGCTCTGGAAGACGATCCTGCCGATCCAGATCTTCGGCATCGTGCTTGCGCTCGGTCACGCAGTCCTCTCCGGTTTTCTTGAGAAGCGCCGCGGCGCAGGTCTCCACGGCAAGCTTGCCGAAAAAGAAGGCGAAGTCGATCTCAAGGAAGCGCTGCACGAGCAGAAGGACAACGAGCTTGCGCGTCCGAAGCTGTTCATCGTAAACATCATCCTGACCGTTGCGATCATTGCGATGCTGATCTGGGATGTATTCCCGAGCTATGTGCCGTTCATGATCGGCTGCGCGATCGCGCTGTTCATCAACTACGGCTTCAACGCCAAGATGCATAAGAAGATCATCAACCTGCACGCCGGTCCGGCGCTCATGATGTGCTCCACGCTGATGGGCGCGGCGATCCTGATGGGCGTGCTGACCACCAGCATCGGTGCCGACGGCAAGGCGATCTCCGCAAAGACGATGGAGCTTCCGCCCGACGCGATCCCGTCCGTCGTCCGCTGCCTTGCGAACATCATCTCGTCGATCCTGCCGAAGGCGCTCGGTCAGCATCTGCCGCTCATCATCGGCGTCCTGTCCGTGCCGCTGGCGCTCGCGTTTGACACCGACAGCTACTTCTACGGTATGCTGCCTGTCATGATCGGCATCGGTCAAGCGTTCGGCGTCAATGCGCTGCCGATCGCGGTCGCGATGGTCGTCTGCCGCAACTGCGCGACGTTCATCAGCCCGATGGTCCCCGCAACGCTTCTCGGCACCGGTCTTGCCGAGGTCGAGATCAAAGACCACATCAAGGCGAGCTTCCTCTACGTGTGGATCTTCTCGATCCTGTGCATGCTCTTTGCCGCGATCTTCGGCATCATGCCGCTGTAAGGATCACCGCTGTTTGCAAAAGCTCCCTGTCGCAATGGCAGGGAGCTTTACTCAACTCAAATTAGAATATCTTCAATTTTCCCGTTATTTACGAGTTTCATTTTTTGCGCTATGATGATACCGCAGGCTGCAGAAAGCGAAAAACAAAGGAGATACAACAATGGATACGTTAAAGATCGGACACTATATTCAAAATCTGCGGAAGTCCGCCGGCATGACGCAGAAAGAACTTGCGGAAAAGCTGAACATCTCGTTCCAGGCGGTCTCGAAGTGGGAAAACGGCGACACGCTGCCGGATACGGGCATTCTGCTCGATCTGTGCGACATCCTCGGCACAACGGCGGACAAGCTGCTGAACGGCGGCACGCTTGCAGCAAGCGACCGCAGACTGATGCGGCTTGAGGACGTTATGACGGGATTCAGCAACATCGAGAGCGTCGGAACGCTGTTCGGCAGGGACTGCACGTTCTTCACCGGCATGATCGAGGGCATCAATGAAAAGATGAACATCGACATCCTGACCTATCTCGCCGATCCCATGACGCGCGAGGTCATGTACGCCGAGGTATTGATCCAGGGGATCATGCTCGGACGCACGGTCGACATGGACGAGATCGAAGCGAATTTCCGGAACAGTCATATGGTCGAGACGATCCGCCGCTATCTTGCAAAGGCGAATGGCTCGTCCGAAAAAGAAGAATGAAGCGACTGTAAAACGCGCCCGCAGATGCGAGCGCGTTTCTTTTCGTTCGGTCAGTCGACCTTTTCAAACATGTCCTTGCCTACGCCGCAGATCGGGCAGCACCAATCGTCGGGCAGATCTTCAAAGGGAGTGCCGGGCGCGATGCCGCTGTCGGGATCGCCCTCCGCCGGGTCGTAGATATAGCCGCAGGGGCCGCACTGATACTTGTCCATGTCAAATCCTCCTTGCAATGATTATCTGATACCAGTCAAAGCCGGTCATCATTCGATCTCCCAGACGACCGTAACGGCGTCCTCCGCTGTGATCTCCTCCGGCACGATCTCCGGCGCTGCGCAGTCCATGGCAGCCTTGCGCGATAAGCCGCCGTACATTACCGGACGCACCGCAAACGCATTCTCGCCGATCGCGTAGCCGATATGCCGGATGCAGCCGAGGCGCACGCCGGACGCCTTTGCAAGCGCTTCCGCCTTTGTCTTTGCGTCTTCGACAGCAAGCCCGATCAACGCGTTCTTTGCCGCCTCGCGGTCCTTGACCGTATAGGCGATGTGCAGCTCCGGCGCAAGCGCGGCATTCGCGATCGCGGACAGGATCGCGCCGAGCCGCTCGTTGTCCCGGGGGAATGTGATGATCAGCTCATGCCGATAACGGTAACCGACCATCCGCTGGCGGTAGGCACCGTCCTCCTGATACCCCTCGTACTCCGTCTGCACGCTGAAGTTCCGCGTCTTAAGATCCTCGCGCAAAAAGCCTGCCGATTCGATCGCATCCCGCATCCGGTCCGTATCGCCGGCGGAACGCGCGAGTGTTTCCGCGTATCCGGGCTCCATGTCTTCCAGCGTTGCGGTCAGTTCCACGGTATCGGGCTTCAGGCGGATCATGCCTTTTCCGGTCACCCGGACGGTTCTCGATTCGTTCACGGTGTTCTCCTTTCACGCTTTCTTTTCTGCATTATACCCTGCCCGCGCCGCTGCGTCAATCCGTTTCGTTCAGTGCTTGCCGCGCGCTTTGTAATCCCGCTCGATCTCTTCCTTCCAGTCTGACGCCATCGGCGCGCCTGCGCGGAAATGCCCGATCGTCTTGCTCACAACGTCAAAGTTCAGCTGCGTTCCCTTTGCGTCGCACTCATACCGCACGGCACGGTCCTCGCGAATGCCGAACTGCCGCGCCGCCGAGATCGCGTCCATGTTCGCGCCGAGAAACAGAAACTCCCAGCCGTACGTTTCGCGCTGCCGCTCGATCATGCGGCGCACCTCGTCATAGGTGTACCGGCGGCTCGCGTTTTCCAGACCGTCCGTGATGATCACAAATACCGTTTTCCCCGGACGGTCCTCCTCACGGGCGTACTTGTGCACGGTGCCGATGTGATGCACCGCGCCGCCGATCGCGTCCAAAAGCGCCGTGCAGCCGCCCACGAAGTACTGCCGCTCCGTCATCGGCTCGACCTTGCGGATGCCGACGCGGTCATACAGCACACGGCTGTCGTTGCTGAACAGGACTGCGGAAAGATACGCGTCCCCTTCCTCCCGCTTCTGTTTTTCGAGCATCGCGTTGAAGCCGCCGATCGTGTCCGATTCGAGCCCCGCCATGGAGCCGCTGCGATCCAGAATGAAAACGAGTTCGGTGAGATTGTTGTTCATAAGAAGAACCTCCTTTGTTTTTGCTGATCCCATGATAGCAAATCCAGAGGAGGTTTTTGTCAATTCCCGGTTGACATTTTCAGTTAGCCGCGCCCGTTTTCAGGATCGGCAGTCCGCAGTCGAACAGCGCCGTATTGATCTCGACGATGCTGTACCTGCCGTGTTCGATGAAATACTGTACGACCAGGTCCGTTTTGCTGCTGCGGGTCAGCGCGTAGCCCGCCTTACGGAGCAGCTTCTGCGTTTCGGCAAGATCCAGCCTCAGCCCCAGCGCAAGCTGGATCGCCGTGCTTTTGGTCGGCTGATAATCCTTCTTGCTGATGATTTTATGGAACAGCTGACGGCTGATCTCCGCGCGCCGGTACACGTCCGAATCCTTTTCGCCGCATTCGTTCAAGAGATCCAAAAGGTGCTCGGAAAATGAGCTTTCCGCCTTTTTCAGGATCGATTCCAGATCGTCCTTCCCGTGAACATCGGCGGTCTTCCGCGCTTTGACCGTCGGTCTGAATTGCGCGGGACAGGACGGTCTTTCCGCTTCCGCGAACATCGCGTCCTGCATCGGCGTCGCCGCTCTGCGGTTTTCAACGGGACGAGACTGCGCCGAAAACGCCGCTTCCTTTGCTTCGCGTCTCTCCCGCACGCTCTTCGCGTACGGACCGCCGTATTCGGCCTCCTCTGCCGCGCCGACGTAATTTGCGTCGACATAGCTTTTGAGGTCCCCAAACAGCCCGCGCGCAAGCGTATAGGGCTCCTCGCCGAACACGACAAGAAGGATGTGCATGTCGTGCGTCAGCAGAAACTCGGTAAACGCGCGGATCGCAACGGACAGCGCAACGTCCTTCGGAAAGCCGTAGCTGCCGGCGGACAGCAGCGGAAACGCGATCGACCGGCATCTGAGCCGATCCGCAAGCGTCAGCGCGGCGTCGTAGGACCGCTTTAACAGCATTTCCTCGCCGTGTGCGCCGTCGATCCATTCGGGCGAAACGGTATGCAGAACATACTTTGCGGAAAGATCGAACGCGCGCGTTTCAACCGCACAGCCTGTCTGGATCGCGCCGATCCTCTGCCGCGCGGCAAGCAGAGCGGGACCCGCGGCGCTGTGGATCGCGCTGTCGGTCCCCGCGCCGATGACCGGCAGCGGATTTGCGGTATTGACGATCGCATCCGCCCTTACGCGCGTGATGTCTTCCCGGATGATTTCAAACGGCATGGCCCCGATCCTCCGTTCGCTTTACGGGCGATATTCAATGACGACGCTGATGATCTCGCCTCCGTAGACCGTAACGGTCGCATATTCGGCGTCCAATCCGCGATAGTGCCGGAAATAGTCCTGCAGCTCGTCCAGCACGCCGATCGCCGGATCGTTGAGCGCGTCGTTGCCGTATACGTTGCAGCCTTCGGCATGCGGCGTCATATTGTCGATCAGACTGGCGTCGACCGCAATCGGCATCACATACCGTTCGGCTTCGTAGGTGTACGCTCTTCCGTCCGGATCATAAAACCGCCAGGTATTTGTTTCGTCGATGTAGGTGCAGCGTTCCGTGCCGTCGTTGAACAGGACCGTCCTTTTGCCGTCTTTTTCGATCTGATCCATGTCTCTGACCTCAAAGCTGTAGCTCCGAAGCGTCAGAACGTCGCCAACCTCGGTCGTGGAAATGATGCTGTCCGGCAGTTCCTGGTACTTCTGCTCGCCGACCATGACCCATACGCGTCCCGTTTGTTCGGTCGAAAAGTCGTTATAGATTGTCAAAAAGTATTCCCCGTCCATGAGGCGCTTTCCCGGTACAGGCGTGGCAAGCGGCGTTGCGGTCGGCAAAGGCGTGCGCTTCGTTCCGGACGCAGGCGTTGTTCCCGACGCGGACGTTGTTCCGGGCGTGAACGTTGTCCCGGGCGCAGGCGTCGTCCCGGGCGCAGGCGTTTCTCCGGAATCCGTCTGCGCGGCGGATGCGCCGGACGCTTCGCTCGCGTCGGCGTTCCCGCTTTGTCCCGGCTCCAGCGTTCTCCGCGGCGCTTTCGTGACATATACGATGTTTTCGCTGCTTTGCATGTGTCCGCTGCCGGACCCGCAGGCAAGCGGCGTCAATGCCGTCAAAGCAGCGAGCATCCATGCAAGGATCGTTATCAGACGTCTGTTTTTCATCGGATCATTCTCGTTTCCTGAATTTGTGCCTGTCGGGATCGCTGTTTTTCTCCCGATCGGCGGATAAAAAAAGATGCCGAAAAAGGCATCTTATCTGATGATGGATCAATAGCGCAGTTCGGAGATCAGATCTTCAAACGGAACTTCCTTATCCTCCACGACGGTATCGTCGGTCAGGATCGGCCGCGTCGTTTTCTCTTCCATGTCATCATCCCCCGCCTTTGTTTTCATTCGCATTTTACTACCGATGGACCGTCCGGTCAACGGGTTTTCGGGATCGTTAACGGAAAGTTAACCCCCGCTTCACACATGCGCACAAGCGCCGTTCCGGATCAGAAACGCTCCTCTGAAAACAGCTCGCTTTCGATCTCGATCACGTCGCCGATGTCCAGCACCCGCCCCGAATCCAGCGTAAGATAACCGTAGAGAAAATCGGCGTTCTCGATCCTTCCGGTCACGTCCTCGTACGTTCCGCCGCTCTTTTTTGCGTCCTGCACAAAGCAGCTAAAGACCGCTTCGGGCTGTTCCTCCGCATCGAGCAGTGCGTGCAGTTTGCGGTTCAGCTCCTCCTTTTTGTTCTCGTCGAGCACGATCCGCCGTTCGGTATAGCGCGCCGCCTCGTGGATCAGGTCGTCATAGCCGGTCAGCGCGGCGAACGGCGCAAACTGCGCGGCGCGATTTTTCCGGGGCATCCTGGGATGCTTCGGAGAATCCGGATGCGCCCGGTCGATGATATCGCCGTATTGCTCTCTTGCGTCGCTCATGCCGCGTTCCTTTCCGTCACTTCACGATCTCGGCAATCGCTTCGATCTCGACCAGCACGTTCTTCGGCAGCGTCTTGACCGCCACACAGGAACGCGCCGGCGCGCCCTGGATGTACTTTGCATAGACCGCGTTGAACGCCGCAAAATCCGCCATGTCCGCGATGAAGCAGGTCGTTTTCACGATGCTGTCGAGGCTTGCGCCGCCCGCTTCCAAAACCGCCTGTACGTTCTTCAGCGACTGCTCCGCCTGCGTTTCGATCGTGTCGCCCGCGATCATGCCGGTCTTCGGATCCACCGGGATCTGCCCCGACGTATAAACGAGGTTCCCCGTGATCATGCCCTGCGAATACGGTCCGATCGCCGCAGGCGCTTTGTCTGTTGCAATTTGTTTCATGTCTGTCCCTCCGTTTGTTTTTATTGCTGCGGACGCATGGCGCACATTCTTCGGTACGCCGCCCTGTGTCCGTCCGATTCCTCATAAAACGACTTCATGTCCGCGCACGGAAAGCCCGGACATTCTCCGCAGAATGCGATCCTTTGCCCGCGGCAGCAGACGATCGGCATGCATTCGTCCCCTTCCTTCCATACGCTGTCGCGGCAGCCGGGGCACGCCTTGCTCCGATGATCCGGGCATGCGGCGCAGTCAACGCCGCAGTACGCGAGCAGCTGCAGATCCTCCGTCATGTTCCCCCCCGTTCGATCTTTTCGATCGTATCGCGATAGATCTCCTTGCGCAAAGCCGTGAGCCAGTCGGAAAACGCCACCGTATCGAACGCGTAGGTCTTGTTGAGCTCATACTCATTCGGCTCCCACGTTTCGATCGGCGACTCGTTGTGCTGGATCACCGCTTCGAGCTTGTCGAGCGATTTGTAGATCTTTGCCTCGGTCGTTTCCTGCGCATTCATCTCGGCATACAGCGCGGAAAGTTCGGTATCCAGCGGCGCAGGCAGCGATCGGACCCAGCGGTCCAGAAGCCAGTCCTCGGTCTCCGCGTCCGCGCTTGTCTTGAGAAACGTCGGGATATCGCCGGTGAAGCATTCGCCGAGATCGTGAATGAGACACATCCGCGTGACCCTGTCCATATCTGCGTCCGGGAACACGTCTTTTAACAGCATCGCCATCAGCGCGATCCTGTAGCTGTGCTCGGCGACGCTCTCGCGCCGTCCCTTCGACGTCGTGCAGTGCCGCAGCGTGTCCTTCAGCCGTTCCGCCACATGCAGAATGTTCAAAAATTCCCTCGGTTCCATATGCCCGACCCCTTTCCTGTAATCCTCACTTGTCAGCATCAGTTCGATGTTCCCGTTCGTTCGTCCGATCTCACGGAAACCGACCGCGCGATGCATCCGGTATGCCGCGTCCCGCGTCGTTTCAAACTCGTTGTGCAGTCGTGTCACGCCGTGCGAAAACGCGTACTCCGCAAGGAGCCGCAGTCCCTGCTTCCCGTAGCCCTTTCCGCGCTCCGGCGCAAAGATCACAACGCCCATGTCCCACCAATCGCGTTCCGGTGTATAGTGAAAGCACACGTCCCCGACGAACGCGCCGTCCGTGCCGCACCGCAGATACGCGTAGAACCGTTCCGGCTCCGCGCCGATCCAATCCGAAGAGAGCCGCTTCCATTCCTCCTGCGCGTTCGGAATGCAGCCGTCCGGCGGAAACCACGGCGCGTTATACGCCATCGTCGCCGGATCGTTCATCATCTTCAGATAAAACCAACCATCCTCCGGCTTCGGGATATACAGGGTAAGCGCCTCCGTCATGCTGTCCTCCTATGCCTTGTGTCCGCCGATCTGCGCGTTGCGCTCGATCGCCGTCGCGCCCTCCTGCAGGTTCAGCCCGCGCACCACGGCGTTTTTGCCGTACTTGTCGCGAATGCCCAACAGCGCTTTCTGCCGCCGGGTCTCCTTTTCGAGTGCCGCGTCCTCCGCCTGCTTCGCCTTCTCCTGCGCTTCGTAATCGGTAAACAGATCGAGCTGTTCCGGCTTTGATTCCGCTTCCTTTACCTCGTCCGCGGTTTTCAGATTGCACACCGCCACCGTGAACCGCCGCATCAAAAGCGTTTCGTCCGCGATCCGATCAAAGATCGTCCGCACCGCATCCACGATGCGCTCGGTCGACGCCATATGCCGTCCGAGGTTCATCGAGCCATGCACGGGCTTCGGCACCTTTCTGCCGTACCAGTCGGTCACGATCTCGCCCGAATAGGTCCCCGCGCGGTCCGGATCGGTCAGGTTCTCGACGTCGTATCCGACGCTCAGCACGACCTGATCGGTATACAGGCCTTTTCGCACGAGATCCATCGCGAGCTGATCGGCCATCTCCTGCACGACGATGCGTCCCTCTTCCGCCGTGTACGGGCGGGACAGCACCTGTCCCTGCGTGAGGCTCTTCGTTTCGGGAACGTACGATTTGCAGTCCTTGATCTCCGTCGGCTCCCATCCCCACGCGTGGTCGATCAGAAGCTCCGCGTTGACGCCGAACAGCCGGTACAGAAGATCCTCGTTCTTGCCGTTCGGAAGCGTTCCGACCGAGCAGCGCGCCACGTCGCCCATCGTATGCATGCCGTACGTTTCGAGCTTGCGCGCGATGCCGCGGCCGACGCGCCAGAAATCGGTCAGCGGACGGTGACACCAGAGTTCCTCGCGGTATCGCCGTTCGTCGAGTTCGGCGATCCGCACGCCGTCCCGATCCGCCGGCATCCGCTTCGCGACGATGTCCATCGCGATCTTTGCCAGGTACATGTTCGTTCCGATGCCCGCCGTCGCGGTAATGCGCGTTCTTTCCATGACGTCGCGGATCAGCATCATCACAAAATCATGCGCGGTCGTTTTGTACCGTTTCAGGTACGGCGTCACGTCGATGAACACCTCGTCCACCGAATACACCAGGAGATCCTCCGGAGAAACGTACGTGAGATAAGTCTCGACGATGCTGCGCGAATACTCCATATAATAGTGCATGCGCGGCGTTGCAACGACGTAATCCAGTTCAAGCGAGGGATCGCGCTTCAGTTCCGAGGCGAAGATCGACTTGCCCGTAAACCGGCGTCCGGGCGCTCGCATCAGCCGCTCGGCGTTGACCTCGCGGATGCGCTGTTTCGCCTCAAAAAGCCGCGCGCGGCCCGGAATGCCGAGCGCCTTCAGCGCCGGCGAGACGGCGAGACAGATCGTCTTGTCCGTGCGGCTTTCGTCCGCGACGACGAGGTTGACGTCCAGCGGATCGTAGCCGCGCTCCGCCGCCTCGACGGAGGCGTAATATGACTTCAGATCGATGGCTGCATATTGCTTTTCCGCCATTTACGCCCACCGTCCTTTCCACGTAAAGTATAGCATAGTCCGGCGGGCGCATCAATGCCGATGCGC
>JAEESS010000065.1 GCA_016286445.1 Bacillota bacterium | reverse complement strand
TGCAGTTATAGGTATAATTGCTGTTGCCTGCATAGTAACTGATGTTGCCGGCGCCGTACTGCATAATCGCGCGCTTGACGCCTTCGATGTCCGTCGCGGGGATCCACTCGGAGTTCTGTACGTGGCAGATGTTGTACTGATAGGCGTACTGGCTGTTGAGGCCGGAGCTTGCGACCGTGCTTGCCTTGCTGTATGCAAGCGCGGACTGGGATTCGTCCGCTGCGCCGCACCAGCGCTGCAGGGTGTACGCCGACGTTTCGCCGTTGCCGCCGGAATCGAGGCAGGAGTCGGATCCGGTCAGGGTGCATTTGTCGCCGGTCAGCATGCCCTCGGCGTCATAGGCGCTCGAGTAGTTGAAGAAGCAGTGCTGCGTCTCGGAAAGGTTGAGGCTCGTCGTCGCGGCGGAGCCGGTGGAGCCGACCTCGACGCCGTGCTTGATCATGTAGCTCTCGACGCTCGCCATTGCCGCGTGCGCCCAGCAGGAGCCGTACGGGTTCTGGTTCTTGACGGAGGTCACGTAATTGTAGTTACGGCTGTCATAGCTGGAAGGCAGCGTATCGCGCGTAGCGGTTATGCCGGAGAGACGGTAATACGTCTCCATGTCGCCGCGGGCATATGCGTCGGAAACGGCGCGGGTGCCGTGCTCCGGCGAAGCGATATAGCCGTAATTGGTGGTCTCGCCCGGAAGACGATCCGATGCCGAATCAGTCTCCTCCGCAAACGATGCGGCAGGAAGAAGGGCGATGAGCATAAACGCCGCCAGCAGGACGGCGAGCAGCTTCTTGGTTAGACGGCTCATAAAAGGTCTCCTCATCTGATAGTCTGCGCCAGAATACCGATACTCTGACTGCATGATTATAACACAGTCTGCACAAAAAAGTCCATACTTTTCCATACAAGCTTTTGTATCAATTTGCGATATTTATACAAAATGTAGTGAGTCGGCAGCTGTTTATCTACAAAGAAAGAACCGCCCCGAAGGACGGTTCCCGCTACGTTTGCTCAGTTTCCGAAGAAATCGAGAATCTCGGTCACGGATGCGCTGCCGCTTTCATCCTCATACACATACAGGAACGCGTAATCGGACGACGGATCGGCGCTGACCGCGTTTGCTTCGCAGAAGAAGCAGTAATTGGTTCCGGACGCGGACTGCGTGCTCAAAAGCGCGATCGGCGCGAACTTCGCCCCGAGCATCGAGCTGAGCGCTTCCTTCACCATGGAAGCCTGCGCGTTGCTCACCTTCGGATCGGACGCGTTCGTCCATCCGCCCATCGCCATTGCGGTATTCGTGCGAACGCCCGACATGTTCACGTCGGAGAGCGTCACCTTGCCGTCACGGTTCTCATAGAGGATCACGATCGCATACAGATCCTGCGAATCGGGCGCCGCCATCGACGTCTCGCAAAGCACCGCGTAGTTCGTTCCGTTCACCTTCTGGGTTCCGATCAGCGCCACGGGCGTATACTTGACGCCGACGGTCTTGTCGGAAAGCTTGTTGAACAGCTTCGTAAGCTTCTTGGTGATCGCGGGCGAAGAAGGTCTCTCCCATGCGCCGGGGGCTTCCTCGGTCGGGATCGGCGTCGGCTTCTCCGTGGGCTCTGGCGTCGGTTCCTCGGTCGGTTCCGGCGTCGGCTTCTCCGTGGGCTCGGGCGTCGGTTCCTCGGTCGGCTCCGGCGTCGGCTCCTTTGTCGGTTCGGGCGTCGGCTCCTTTGTCGGCTCCGCGGTCGGCTCTGCGGTCGGCGCTTCGGTCGGTTTCGGCGTCGCCGTGGGCTTTGCCGTGGGCGTTGCGGTCGGAACCGGCGTTGCGCTCGGGACCGGCGTCGCGGTCGGAACTGGCGTTGCGGTCGGAACCGGGGTTGCCGTCGGGACCGGCGTTGCGGTCGGAACCGGCGTTGCGGTCGGAACCGGCGTTGCGGTCGGGACCTCGGTCGGCGCGGCGGTCGGTTCCGGGGTCGGATCTTCCTGCGGCAGGTTCGCTTCGTCTTCGAATTCGACGATATGATCGACCGTATAGCTGCCGTCGTTGCTTCTGTTCAGATAGATAAAGGAATACCCCGTCTCCGCATTCTGCACGACCGGCGTGGACTCCGCAATCACCACGAACGAAAGACCGGACGCAATGCGCGTTGCGCACAGCGCCACGGGCACATATTCGACGCCGAGAATCTCTTTGAGCGCCGCTTGGCATCCGTTCTTGAGCTCGTCGGTCAGGACCGGATCCTCCGCCTGTTCATATTCGTCGCCGTCCATACCGGTCGGGACCGCGGAACGGCTGATGTCGATGATGCGCACGCTGCCGTCGCGTTCCTCATAGAGATACACCAGCGCATAGGTTTCACGCGCGCCGGGATACACCACACGCGCTCTCGTCAGGAACGTGTGAACCGTGCCGGACACGACCTGTTTGCCGAGATAGGCGACCGGAATATAGTTGACGCCCAAAAGCATGCTGAATCCCTTTTGGAAGACGTCCATCGCAGCGTCCGTCAGCGCGGGCGAATCTGCGGTTTCCCATTCGCTCGGATCGACGTCGATGATGACGATCACATCCTCGTCCGGATTGACCGTTTCCGCGGCATCCGGCTGTTCGCTCGCATCGGGCGCGGCCGGCGTCGGATCCAAATCGATGCATGCCGCGAGCGTTGCGATCATGCATACCGCCAGGAGCAAAGAAAGAATTCTTTTCATATTCAGACCTCTGTGTTTTTATTTTTCGTATAATAATAGCACAAAATCCGACAGATGCAAGTGTTATTTTGTGAACGTTTCGATTCGCGCTTCCGAAAATCATACTTGACAACCTCGCCGCGGTATTGTAGAATAATCGGGCACGGGGATGTAGCTCAGCTGGTCAGAGCGCTGTGTTCACATCGCAGAGGTCTAGGGTTCGAGCCCCTACATCCCCACCAAGAATACCTGCCTGTACGGCGGGTATTTTTTTTATGAAAAAAGAGCCCGACCGTACGCCCGTAAAAAATCCGCCTTTGACGCGCGATATTCCTGCTTTGCCGTTTCGTAAACTTTTTTCGCTGGTCTTTTCTTTTGCGAAAACGTTTGGTATACTGTAAAAGGAGGTCGTCTGTATGGATTCTTTCAATGTTGTATTTTCCGTCGGCGGCGTGGCGCTGACGTGGAACGCAGTCATGCTTGCGCTCGGCATTCTCGTCGCAGTCGTCGTTTCCGGCATCGTTGTCAAAAAACGCGGCGTATACAAGGATCTTGCGCTCGACGCCTGCATCGTGGGCATCCCGCTGGGGCTTCTCGGCGGCAGGCTCTTTTCCGCGATCTCGGGCAAGATCGCGTTTTCGGCGTTCTTTGATCTTTCCCAGAGCGGAATGAATCTGCCCGGTGCGCTGGTGCTTGTCGGGATCGGGATTGCGGTTTACGCTTGCATCAAAAAGCTTTCCGTTCCGGAAGTGTTCGACGTCCTTGTGCCCGGCGCGTTTCTCGGACTTGCCGTCGGACGCTGGTCCGATTTCTTCCTCTGCGAAGGGCTCGGTCCCGTCGTCGGCGAGGGCGTGCCGAAGTTCTTTCCGCTCGCAACATTCACGCAGCAGTACTTCCTCGACGGCAAAACCGTCGCCTATGCGATCTTTTTCCTCGATTTTCTCGTCTGCGCCGTGCTCGGGATCGTTGCGCTGCTGTCAAAAAAGCGCACGCCCGGGACTGTTTCGCGCGGCGTGATCACCGGCTATCTCTTTGCCGAGTTCATCCTCGAATGGCTGCGCGACGGTTCGACGCGGCAGATCCTCTTCGGCGAGGTCCGCTTCAATCAGATCGTACTGCTTGCAATGCTGCTGTTCTTTATCGGGCTTTCGCTGTATCGCGCAAAGCATCCCGCATATGTCGAAGATGAACAGTCCGAATCGCCGGAAGCGCCGACAGACGCGCCGGAAGAGCCGACCGAGTCGCCGGACGAGCCGACCGAAGCGCCGGACGAGCCGACCGAATCGCCGGAAGCGCCGACCGAATCGCCGGACGAGCCTATAGAAGCATTTGAAACGCCGACCGAAGCGCAGGAAGAGCCGACAGAAATGTCGGACGAGCCGACAGACGCGCCGGAACCGCCGACAGACGCGCCGGAAGACGGGGAAGGGGAACCGGCATGAAACGGCTTTTGCTGCTGCTTTTCGTGCTGCTGCTGATCGGCTGCAGCTCACAGGAAGCGCATCTCATCTATCTGCCGGAATCGACGCCGACGCCCGCGCCGATGTATACGCCGACGCCGCAGCCCGAACCGCAGCCGATCAACGTCGATCCGGTGGTCGGGGAAGGCTTTCAAACGGACGTCAACGGCATTCCGATCCTGGATGAACGCACGCATTATTTCGATCAATATCTGAAGATATCGCAGATGCGCGTCTATGAAGAGAACGGGGAAACGCTGATCGACGCGGTGATCACGAACGACTATCCGGGAAAGCTCACGGGCGGACTTCGCATCACGTTCACGGAGAACGGCGTCAAGCTCGGCTATGCGGACCTCTTGACGGCTTCGGGTGATCTGCTGTTGATGCCCGGCGAGAACCGCGTCTATGCGGACGTACGGACCGAGGTCGACGTACAGATGATGGATTTTTCGATCGATATCACAAAGCCCTTTCTGCCGGAGCAATAAAACGGATCCTGAAAGGAAAAGCAGGAGAAAGCATCTGCTGCAAACGCTGTAATACGAAAATCGAAAACGCCGGATACCGTCTCGGAAGCGCTGCGTTTCTGATGGGGGAATATTTGTACTGCAAAAAAATGCCGGGAAGCGCTTCGGAACGGCGTGGAGGAAGAGACGTTCCGCATTCTGATCTTTGACAGCGTCTGCGCGCCCGATCATGCCGGACAGTGCATGGAAGGACACGCGCTCGTCGAGCGGAACGGCAAATGGTATTATGCGGTAAACTACCGGAGCTCGTGCGGCATGGAAAAACATGGATACCATACCTACGAATTGCCGGACGGGATTTTCAAGGGCATGACGGCAGAAAAGCTCGGTCCCGCGCTGTTTGCCGCGCAGGGACGAGAGGTGAAAACCAACGGCGACGCGTTCGCAATGTATTCTATGTCCGAGCATTTGAAAAAGGGCATGGATTTTGAACAGATCGCGGCGCTGTTCGAGCCGCCGACGTCCGGACCCGAAGCGTGACCGGAAGCAGTATCAGATCTGCAGGCAAAAATACGGATCCGACCGGGTCCGTTTTTATATGTAAAACGATTTGACACGCTGCGTCTGCTTTCGGCGAACGCATTGCCGTAATCGCCGGACTCCAATGTTTGTGCATCGGTTCATTCGTTTTCACGATACACGTTTTTACGCATTTCGACCGGATATCATCATTCCTTTACAATTTCTTCATACGCGTTACGCAAAAATAACGCAACAGGCTGGTAAAATGCAGAAAAAAAGGGGAGGAGCCATAATGAAAAAGAGATGGATCATTTTGCCGGTCGCACTGCTGCTGTGCGGCCTGTTTGCCTGCGTGAATATCACCGTACTGACGCCCGAACACGCGGAGCCGACCAAAGCGGATCCGGAGCAGGCGCCCGTAGCCGAAACGTCCGCACCGGAAGCGCAGGAGCCCGCACCCGAAGCGCACGCGCCTGCGTCGGAACCCGTGCCTGATCCGACGGCGTACAAAAACGAAGCCGGCACGCAGGACGCCGATCCCGCAGGAGAGCGTTATATAGTTTTCGACAATCTCAGCTGGAGTGGCAGCGAAGGCTCCCCGGAATTCGACATCATCGACAGCACGCACATGACAGTTTCTTTCCCGGGCAGATCCGGCTTTTCCGATCTGTCCGCTTTTGTGGAGAACGAAACGGACGGCGATCCGATGGTCCCGGCGGATCAGCAGAACGATCTTGTGCTGACGTGGGACGGCGATACGGCGTTGATCACGATGACGGATCAGGCGCGGACGGCGCATTATGCCGTTGAATTCGGCGACGATTTGACTTTTGCCCTGCGCATGGATTTCATTTACGGCAGGGACGGCGACAGCGTCAGATGCCGAACGTCCTTCTGGGGGGATGATTTCGTGTTGGGGCTGTTCAACGGATCGTGGGACAGCGAGTTTTGTCTGACCGCATCGGAGGACGCTTTTTTCCTCGGCACAAAGACGGACGACCCGTTTGCGCGTACATCCAATACCATGCAGGGGCTGTCGTTCAATGGGATCTATATCGACGCTTCGGACGCAAACGTGCCGAAGCCCACGCGCGATCAGTCCAAGGCGGACGAGCTCGTGATCGAAACGGAGGACCTCATCCGGGGCAGCGGCCGCTTTGACCTCATGTCGATCCGCTGCGGCGACCGCTACGTTGCCGTAAACGAAGACGGCGCGATCGTTTTCACGACCGACCGGGAGCAGCGTGCGCTGTGGATCCTGCAAACACCGTAATACGAATGATCCACCGGTTCAGCCGGTGGATCGTTTTTATGCCTTGATGCGAAGAAGATCGCCCGACGAAAGCGGCAGGTCCGTTTTGATGCGCAGGATCTGCTGTACGCGGTTCGCGATCGCAACGGGTTCGCCGTTCTCGTCCGTGATGTCGTCCGCCTGCAGCACCGCGCCGGTCAGCGTCGGCGAAACGACTTCGAGCGCGTCGCCCCTTTCAAAGCGATTCCGCTGCATCACGGTCGCGACGCCGTTTTCGCAGGCAAGGACGTTCCCGGCAAAGCGGTGCGTCTGCGTATAGACGCCGGCGTTGCTGTGGTCTTCGGGCAGCTCGCCGTGGTAGAAGCCGGTCGTGTACGGACGGTGCGATACGGAATTAAGCTCGCTCTGCGCCTCTTCAATGCGCATCGTGCCGTCGAGCACGCGGCGGTAGGCGTTTACGACGACGCCGACGTAATACTCGGTCTTCATACGCCCTTCGATCTTCAGCGACGTCACGCCTGAGTCGATCAGCTCGTCCAAAAGCCCGATGCAGTTTAGGTCCCTGCTCGAAAGCACATAGCTTGAATTGCCTTCCTGCACGATCGGGAAGCTCTGGTTCGGGCGCGTCTCTTCCACGAGCGCGTATTTCCAGCGGCAGGGCTGCGCGCAGTCGCCGCGGTTGCCGCTTCTGCCGAGGATCGCGGAGGAGAGCAGGCACCGCCCGGAGTACGCCATGCACATCGCGCCGTGTATGAACGCTTCCAGCTCGAGATCGTCCGGGATATTTCTTTTCAGCTTGCGGATCTCGTCGACCGTCATCTCCCGCGCAAGCACGATGCGTTTTGCGCCGAGCTCGTACCATGTCATCGCTGCCGCGTAATTTGTGCAGCTTGCCTGCGTCGAAACGTGCAGCTCAAGCTTCGGGCAGGTCCGATGCAGCGTGGTCAGAACGCCGAGATCGCTTACGATCGCCGCGTCGACGCCGCAGTCAAGGAGGCGGTTTCCGTATATCGGAAGCTTTTCGATCTCATCGTTAAAGGCAAGCGCATTGACCGTCACAAAGAGCCGCTTGCCGCTTTTGTGCGCAAGCGCAGCCGCTTCCGCGATCTCTTCAAATGTGAACCCGGCGCTTTTTGCGCGAAGCTGCAGCAGCGGACCGCCGAGATATACCGCGTCCGCGCCGAACCGCAGCGCCGCCTTCAGCGCTTCCATCGAGCCCGCCGGGGCAAGAAGTTCCGTATCAGATTTGTGTTTGTTTGTGCTCATAGATCCCTCGAAGATTCGATCATTCTGTGATTGGCATGCATACAGCTATCGCAGCAGGACTGCGCTTTTAGACGGTCGATCGAAAGCACCGGCAGAGCGTCTTCTCCGATAAGCCCAAATGCGAGCATTTGTATGTCGATGCACATACCGTCTTCAATGTATTCCTGTATCAAGGAACAGTATCGGTATTCCGATTCGACACGGTTCCGGAATTGCTCAAATTCGTCCGTAATACGATGTTCGTTACAATAATGATGACAGGCGGAGATCACTTCCCGGTCGTTCATATCGGCAATTTTATTTGTGCGATATCGAAACACCTTATGCTGCTTCAGAAAATCTCTGCAGATATTTGCGAGAAATGTATCGTTTGTCATACAGAGCCTCCTTGTTTTTAACAGCTCCATTATAACGAATCGCGGAACCTTCGTCAATCGATCCCTGCGCGGAAGGCGCTTTCATTGAGAACCGTAGGGGTAGATCGCATCTTCCCGATCTGCTGTTATGGCGTGATGCCGAGAACGACGTCCTTTACGATCTGTTGGTACACTTCTCGGATCCCCTGTGTAAGGGGAGCTGTCACCGATAGGTGACTGAGGGGTTGTTAACGCGTCGTTCAATCGACAACCCTTTCGAGATCGGTAGGTAAACGGAGTGAACCCGGAGGGATTGTCGTTTGCGCAGTCACTGACTTTACAACCCTTCCGCCTCACTTCGCTCGGCACCTCCCCTTACACAGGGGAGGCAAGAACTTTACGCACAAAAGCCTTCCCCTTGTTATGGGGAAGGTGCCGTAGCGCAAGCGAAGGCGGATGAGGAGCATACGCAGAAAAGCGTCAGCTTTTCGCGGATAAATTGCACTTGCGCGGATGAATTGTTCCTTCGGAACGTGAATTGTGCTGCGCATATGATGTCCCCCTTATCACCGCTTCGCGGAGCTTCTCCACCCTGAAGGGGGAGAAGCCTTTTGATACGCCCCAAAAGCCTTCCCCTTGTTATGGGGAAGGTGCCGTAGCGTGAGCGAAGGCGGATGAGGAGCATACGCAGAAAAGCGTCAGCTTTTCGCGGATGAATTGCGCCTGCACGCATGAATTTGCTGCACCTGTAACCTGCACCGCACGGATCGGTGTCCCCTGACAAACGCGGTTCGAGGGTCACGCCAGCGCCGACCTCCCTCTGACGAGGGAGGTGTCGAACGCAGTGAGACGGAGGGAGAGAGTAATCGGCTTTCGGGATGGATATCGCTTACGCGCATGAATTGTTTCTTCGGAACGTGAATTGTGCTGCGCATATGATGTCCCCCTTATCACCACTTCGCGGAGCTTCTCCACCCTGAAGGGGGAGAAGACTTTGGATCCACACCAAAAGCCTTCCCCTTGTTATGGGGAAGGTGCCGTAGCGTGAGCGAAGGCGGATGAGGAGCATACGCAGAAAAGCGTCAGCTTTTCGCGGATCTGTAAATTGCGCTTGCGCGCATGAATTGTTCCTTCGGAACGTGAATTGTGCTGCGCATATGATTTCCTCCTTATCACCGCTTCGCGGAGCTTCTCCACCCTGAAGGGGGAGAAGCCTTTGGATACGCCCCAAAGCCTTCCCCTTGTTATGGGGAAGGTGCCGTAGCGCAAGCGAAGGCGGATGAGGAGCATACGCAGAAAAGCGTCAGCTTTTCGCGGATGAATTGCGCCTGCACGCATGAATTTGCTGCACCTGTAACCTGCAGCGCACGGATCGGTGTCCCCTGACAAACGCGGTTCAAGAATCAAGCCAACGTCGACCTCCCTCTGACGAGGGAGGTGTCGAACGCAGTGAGACGGAGGGAGAGAGTAATCGGCTTTCGGGATGAATTGCGCCTGCACGCATGAATTTGCTGCACCTGTAACCTGCAGCGCACGGATCGGTGTCCCATGACAAACGCGGTTCGAGGGTCACGCCAGCGACGACCTCCCTCTGACGAGGGAGGTGTCGAACGCAGTGAGACGGAGGGAGAGAGTAATCGGCTTTCGGGATGGATATCGCTTGCGCGCATGAATTGTTTCTTCGGAACGTGAATTGTGCTGCGCATATGATGTCCCCCTCATCACCGCTTCGCGGAGCTTCTCCACACTGAAGGGGGAGAAGCCTTTGGGTACGCCCCAAAAGCCTTCCCCTTGTTATGGGGAAGGTGCCGTAGCGTGAGCGAAGGCGGATGAGGAGCATACGCAGAAAAGCGTCAGCTTTTCGCGGATGAATTGCGCCTGCGCGCATGAATTGACCTACGGTCATGCATTTCCTTTGATGTGAATACCGCTTGCGCGCGGGACGGTTCTGTGTTACAATGATGCAATCATAAACTGCCTTATTATAGGCTTTGGGGGAAAATCATGCTGCACATCGGCTGTCATCTGTCGCCTTCGGACGGACTTTTGAACATGGCAAAAACCGCGTCGAGCCTCGGCGCGGACACGTTTCAGTTCTTTTCGCGCAACCCGAGAGGGAGCAAGGCGAAGCCGCTCGATGCTTCTGACGCTGCCGCGATGCTTGCGTATCTACAGGACAACGCCTTTGCGCCTGTGCTCGTACATGCGCCGTATACGCTGAATCCCTGCGCCGAAAAGCCCGAGACCGCGCAGTTTGCCGAGCTTGTTATGCGGGACGATCTCATCCGCTGCACGGCGATGAAAACGCCGTTCTATAACTTCCATCCGGGCTCGCACGTCGGACAGGGCGAGACCGTCGGCATTCAAAAGACGACGGCGCTGCTGAACCGCATCCTTGACGAGTCAACCGACACAACGGTGCTGATCGAGACGATGGCGGGGCAGGGCAGCGAGATCGGCGGCACGTTTGAAGCGGTCCGCGCGATCATCGACGGCGTCGAGCGGAACGAACGCGTCGGCGTCTGCCTCGACACCTGCCACATCTTCGCCGCGGGTTACGATCTCGTGAACGACCCCGACGGCGTGCTGACGGCGTTTGACCGCGTCATCGGGCTCGACCGGCTCAAATTCGTGCACCTCAACGATTCCAAGTTCGGCTGCGGCGAACACAAGGACCGCCACGCGCCGATCGGCGAAGGCTTCATCGGGCTCGAGGGCGTACGCCGCATCGTGAATCATCCAGCGCTCCGCAACCTGCCGTTCTGCCTCGAAACGCCGCACGAACAGCTTTCCGAATACGCCGACGAGATCCGGCTTGTGAGGGGGATGACCGAATGAATCCGAACCTTGTTTCGATCGTTCCGTGCGAATCATACGCGCCGGACGTGTGCGAAGCGGCGATCACGGCTGTTCTTGCGCCGCTCGGCGGGCTCGACTGGGTACGGCCCGGCATGCGGATCGGGATCAAGGCGAACCTTGTCTCCGCGGCAAAGCCCGAAAAGGCGGTCACCACGCATCCGACGCTTTTGGCGGCGCTCACACGGCTGCTCAAAGAACGCGGCGCTTCGGTCGTGATCGGCGACAGCCCCGGCAATCTCTTCAACGCTTCGGTGCTGAACCGCGTTTACGCGCTGTCCGGTCTCGAAGAAGCGGAACGCGCCGGCGCGGAGCTGAACCGTGATTTCTCCGAAAAGGACGGCTTTTTCCCGGACGCGGTGCAGGCGAAGCGCTTTACCTATACCGGCTGGATCGACGGCTGCGACGCGCTCATCAATTTCTGCAAGCTCAAATCGCACGGCATGATGTCGCTTTCGGCGGCGGCGAAGAACCTGTTCGGCACGATCCCCGGCACGATGAAGCCGGAGTATCACTACCGCTTCCAGAACCCGAACGACTTTGCGGACATGATCGTCGACCTCGACGAGCATTGGAAGCCGGTCCTGCACATCTGCGACGCGGTCCTTGCGATGGAGGGCAACGGTCCCACGCAGGGTACGCCGAAGCACGTCGGCGCGCTGCTCGCGGCGCAAAATCCGCACTGTCTGGACGTGCTTGCGGCAACGCTGATCGGGCTCGAGCCCAAGGATGTTCCGACGATCGAGGCGGCGATCCGGCGCGGGCTTTGCCCCGATTCGGTCGACGCGCTTTCGATCGCGGGGGACTGGAGGGCGTTTCTGCAGACGGATTTCGAGATCATCCGAAACCGCAATTCACTGCTGTTTGTCGGCGGGGACAACCTCTTCGGCAGGGCGGTCCGCAGCGCCATGAACGCGTGCCTCGAATCCAAGCCGAAGGTGAAAACGAGCGCGTGCGTCGGCTGCGGCAAGTGCCGCGACATCTGCCCGGCACATACGATCTCGATCAAAAACAAAAAAGCGGTCATCGACCGAAAGAACTGCATCAAATGCTTCTGCTGTCAGGAGTTTTGTCCGGTCGGCGCGATGCGCGTGCACCGTTCGCCGGTCGCAAAGCTTTTGACCCACGGAAAGGAAGGATCGAAATGAAACGACGGATCGCGCTTTTTCTTTGCATAGCGCTCGTTTTGTGCGTGCTCGCATGCGGCGCGCCGAAAACCGACAACGGCAAGCCGACGGTGATCTGCACGATCTTTCCGCAGTACGATTTTGTGCGGCAAATCGCGGGCGATCGCGTGAACCTTGTGATGCTCGCAAAGCCCGGAAGCGAGGTCCACGGCTTCGATCCGTCGCTTTCCGAGATGTCCATGATCCTCGACTGCGACCTGTTCGTCTACGTCGGCGGAGAGACCGACCGCTGGGTCGACGATCTTCTGCACAAGAACGGCAGGGACCTGAACGCCGTTGCGCTCGTCGATCTTTGCGAAACCGTCGACGAGGAGCTTGCGCCCGGCATGCAGGGGGAGGCGGAGGAGAAGCCGGAGACCGACGAGCACGTCTGGACGAGTCCCGAGAATGCGATCCGCATCGTCGAAGGGCTTACGGACGCGCTGTCCGCGCTTTTGCCGGACGAAACGGACGCGATGCGGCAGAATGCGGACGCGTACAAACAGAAGCTTTTGTCGCTCGACAGCGATTTTCACGCCGTAATGCTGGACGCGAAGCGCACAACGGTCGTCTTTGCGGAGCGGTTCCCGTTTCGGTACTTCTGCGACGAGCTCGGCTTATCCTATTACGCGGCGCTGCCGGGCTGTTCCTCAAACGAAGAGGTCAGCCTTTCGACCGTGTCATTTCTCATCGACCGCGTCAAAGAAGAGCGGCTGCCCGGCGTGTTTACGATCGAGTTTTCGGACGGACGCATCGCAAAAACGATTGCGGACGCGACGGGCTGCGAGGTTTTCGAGCTGCATTCGTGCCATAACGTGAGCCGCGAGGACTTCGACGCGGGCGTGACCTACCTCGATCTGATGCGGCGGAATCTGGAGAATCTCAAAAAGGCGGTGAACTGAATGGCGTTGATCACATTTGAAAGCGTCGGGCTGTCCTACGGCGGCGACAATGTCGCGCACGACGTCAGCTTTTCGGTGCAGACCGGCGAGTTTTGGGGCATCATCGGCGAAAACGGCTCCGGCAAAACGACGCTGATGAAAGCGCTTCTGGGGCTGATCCCGTGCGCGTCCGGCAGGATCGTGATGGGAGAGGGCTTAAAGCCCAACGAAATCGGATACCTGCCGCAGCAGAGCGTGATCCAGAAGGATTTCCCGGCGTCAGTCTATGAGGTCGTGCTCTCCGGCACGATCGGCTGGCGCGGCATGAAGCCGTTTTACGGCAAACAGGAACGCGCGCTTGCCGCAGAGAACATGGAGCTGCTCGGCATTCTGCCGATCGCAAAGAAGAGCTATCAGGAGCTGTCCGGCGGGCAGCAGCAGCGGGTATTGCTTGCGCGCGCACTCTGCGCCACGCGGAAATGTCTTGTGCTCGACGAGCCGACGACGGGACTCGATCCGGTCGTCACGGCCGAGTTTTACAAGCTTTTGAACACGGTGAACGAGCGCGGCATGACGATCATCATGGTTTCGCACGACGTTGAAGAAGCCGTGCGCTCCTGCTCGCACATCCTGCATCTTTCCTGCCATCCGCTGTACATCGGCACGGCGGCGGAGTATATGAACAGCCCGATCGGACGGAAATATTTGAAGGAGACCGCGCTATGATCGCATCGTATTTTCAGAATATGCCGGAAATCATGACCCGCGCGCTCGTGGTCGGCACGCTGGTCTCGCTATGCGCAAGTCTTTTGGGCGTGACGCTCGTTCTGAAGCGCTATTCGATGATCGGCGACGGTCTTTCTCACGTCGGCTTCGGCGCGCTTGCGATCGCGACCGTTCTGCATGTCGGCAGGGCTTCGATGGCGGTCTCGCTGCCGATCGTGATGGGCGCGGCGTTCGTGCTCATGTGGCTGACCGAAAAGCGCCGCATGCAGGGCGACGCGGCGATCGCGGTGCTTTCTACCGGCGCGATCGCGGTGGGTACGCTGCTGTTCCGGTTCTCGGACAACCAGTACCAGGACATCTGCAATTCCCTGTTCGGCACGGCGTCGATGGCGCTGCTTTCCGACGCGGACATGTGGATCACGGTCGGCGTGTCCGTCGCGGTGCTCGGTTTGTTCATCCTGTTCTATACCCGCATCTTCAGCGTGACGTTCGATACGAGCTTTGCCAAGGCGACCGGCGTGCACGTCGGCGCGTACAGCATGATGCTTGCGGCGCTGACCGCCGTGACCGTCGTGATCGGCATGAAGATGGTCGGCGCGATCATGGTTTCGGGGCTGATCATCTTTCCGGCTTTGTCCGCCATGCGCGTATGCAAGCGCTTCCGCTCGGTCATGATCACGTCCGCGGCGCTGTCGCTCGTCTGTTTCTTCGCGGGGTTTTTCCTGTCGCTGCTCATCGAGGCGCAGCCGGGTCCCGCGATCATCGCGGTGCACGTCCTTTCGTTTTTGATCTGCAGTCTCATCGGGTTTGTCAAAACCCGTATCCGCATGCGCAAAACCCGCTCGATCATCGTTGAGCCGCCGTGCAAGGCGCAGTGATATCCGCGCTGTTGCGGGTGATATACACCTTCGGCGTGAGATATCCCTGCGGGATGTGATATATTCCGCTTGCGCGGAACGTTCAGGCGGATCTACATGAGAACCCAAAAGCCTTCCCCTTGAGTAACCGCTGAATAAAGCGGCTATTTCAGTGAGAAGACCGGTTATCATTGAAAAAACGACTCGAATGTCTCGTTCTTTCATGTTTCATGCCCTCATTTTGTGCTTTCAGAGCAGCTTTGGGCATAGTTATCCTGCGCATTACACATATCGTGTAAGCATATACAGATTCGCACTCGCAAAGGCAAGGTAGGCATAATCCTGATTCTTTTGGATCCCTTTATACCTTGCCTTTCG
>JAEESS010000064.1 GCA_016286445.1 Bacillota bacterium | reverse complement strand
TATGACAATGCATGGTCCGCGTTCGGCGGTCATATCTGGATCGTGCCGGTCGTACCTTCGTTCCGCGGATTGCAGCTGGAGCTTTCCGGCAAGATCGGCGTGATGTTCAATATGAACCTGCCGGAAATTGATGGCGTGGATTATTCGACGAGCAAAATGACGTTCACGATCCCGCACGGCGATTGCACGGCGGAAGCGGCGTACACGGAAGGCTCCGATTCGTTCACCTGCTACATCAACGCGATCCAGATGGCGGAGCCGATCACGGCAACGTTCCACTATACGCAGAACGGCGACGAAAAGACGATCGAGATCACACGCTCTGCTAAGAATTACTTTGAGTCGTACGATGACAATAAGGATCAGTTCAATGATAAGACGCAGGCGCTGATCGAAGCGACGGCGGACTACGGCTACTATACGCAGGCGTTCCTTGCGGCGCAGAAGGGCTGGAATCTCGATGGAGAGGATGCGCCTTACGCGAAGATGGATATGCGCTACAAAGAGTCGTTCGACGAGTATGACGTTTCGGGCTATGCGATCAGCTGCCCCGATATCGGCGAGCTCTTCAGCAAGGTTTCGTTCTCGCTTGTGCTGGATTCCGAAACCGCGATTCGCCTGTACCTTACGCCGAAGAACAGCGACGACACCGTCACAGCGAGCTGCTCGGGCGACAAGGACGCCAAGGTAACCAAGAAGGGCGCCCGCTGGGTTGTGGAGATCCCGAACATCTCGGCGCATCAGCTGTCCACCGAATACGAAATCTCCGTAACGGCAGGGGATGTTACGGCGATAATCAGCGCCTCCGCGCTGTCCTATGTGAAGCTGATGCAGAACGCGTATGCCGGCAATACAGCCGCACAGAACGCGGCAGCAGCGATCTATTACTACTCCGCAGCGGCGGACGCGTACAAGGGAAATTGACCAACTGACACGGCAAAACGAACCGAGGGCGAAGCGAAAAGGCTTCGCCCTTGTTTTTGTACGTCGTTTTTTTAACAAAAGGCTGAGGAGGATATTCATCCGAGCTTGCCGTATGATACGGAAACGCATGCGGGTTTGCAGGAAAAGCGAATCCGCATGCGCTTTTTTTATGCTCTGAATTATGTCAAAATTCCGGGAATTTTGTACCAAGTTTCTGTGCTATGCTTTGTTCAGCGAAAGGCAAGGAGGCAAACATGAACAAACGGACGGAACGAATGAACAGCGCGATCGGGGCGTATTTTGAGGCTTGTGACGCAACGCGCGAGCGTCGTGAGCTGAAAAACGGCGGAACGGAAGAGAGACAGATCCCCTACACCCTGTTCGGTCTTGCGAGGGCGGTGCGGCTGACGCCGGAGGAGGTGCTTTCGGCGTTTCACACCGGGCGGTGCTCCAAGGAGGACGCGATCCTTCGCGACGCTGTTTTGAAGGTCGCCGCCTACACGCTCGAGCGTGCGCTGCTCGGCGAGCTCAGTTACCAGCCGGCGCTGGAGACGCTGCGGGGCATGGGGCTTTCCGGGACGGCGGAACAAGCGGACGGCACGATAAAGATCGTTCTGGACGACGCGGCGGGGAGGTATGCAAAATGATCCTGCATTTGGAGGGTACGCCGAACCCGAAACAGGAACAGTTCTTCCTTGCCTCCGCGCGGCACATTGCCTACGGCGGGGCGCGCGGCGGCGGCAAGTCGTGGGCGATGCGTCGGAAATTCGTGCTCCTTGCCTTTCGCTATGCGGGGCTTCGGCTTCTGCTTTTGCGCCGGACGCTGCCGGAGCTCAACGAGAACCATGTGCTGCCGCTGCAGCGGGAGCTTGCCGGCGCGGTGACCTATCAGGCGACGCAGCGCGCGTTCCTGTTTCCGAACGGCAGCCGGATCAAGCTCGGCTACTGCGACCGCGAGGCGGACGTGTTCCAGTACCAGGGACAGGAGTACGACGTGATCGGGCTTGAGGAGGCGACGCACTTTACCGAGACGCAGATGCAGTTTCTGACGACCTGCAACCGCTCGGTGCGCACCGACTTCTCGCCGCGCATGTACTACACCTGCAACCCCGGCGGCGTCGGGCATGCGTGGGTCAAGCGCCTGTTCATCGACCGGAACTACCGCAACAGTGAAAAGCCGGAGGACTATGTGTTCATTCCGGCGCGCGTCACCGACAACCCGGTGCTGCTCCGATCGAACCCGCAGTACCTCGAAACGCTCGAAAATCTGCCAGAGCATCTCAGAAAGGCGTACCTGGACGGCAACTGGGACGTACTGGAAGGGCAGTTCTTTTCAGAGTTTGACCGCAGCCTGCACGTCGTGGATCCGACGAGGCTCCCGATGGAGTGGAAGCGCTTTCGCGCAATGGATTGGGGATACAACGACCCGTGCTGCGTGCTGTGGTTTGCCGTCGCGCCGGAGGGCAGGCTCTATGTCTACCGCGAGCTGTATCTTCGGAAGACGCTTTCGAGCGAGATCGCCAGGCGCGTCAAAACGCTGTCCGAGGGCGAGCGCATCGCCTATACCGTCGCCTCGCCCGACGCGTGGCAGCAGCGAGGACTGAAAGGCGCGGAGGGCGAGAGCATTGCGGAGGTGTTCTCGAAAAACGGCGTGCCGCTTCTGCCGGCGGACAACGCCCGCGTGCCCGGCTGGCAGCGCGTTCGCGAAGCGCTTGCCAGACAGGCGGACGGAACGCCGGAGCTTCTGATCTTCGGAACGTGTAAAAACCTCATCCGTACGCTGCCGACGCTGACGTTTGACGTGCACGACTGCGAGGACGTCGCGGACAACTGCGAGGACCATGCGCCGGAAGCACTGCGTTACGGGCTGATGAGCCGTCCGCGCCCTGCCGCGCCGGAGAAGCGGAAGCGCATTTACCGCTACGATCCGCTTGCAGGAACGCCGCAGCCGTATGCGGGGTTCCGGGGGCTGTAACAACCCTTCCGTCGCTTACGGCGACACCTCCCCTTTAACACTTCGCTTCCACTACGCTACGCTTCGTTACAGAGGTAGATCGCGCGTTTGATCGCGCGTACCATCGCGCGTACCATCCACAGGGGAGGCAAGAAACAAAGAAAGGAACAACCATGAAACCAAGACAATCCGAAACCAAACGGCGGTTAGCCGAAGAAGCGACTGCGCTGTTCAACGAATTTCGCAATGCGTACAGCAACGAATGGCGGCGGCAGGAGCACAATGAGCGGATGTATCGCGGGGAGCATTGGTACGACGTGCCCGTGACCGATCCGAACGAGCCGCGGCCGGTCACGCCGATTTTGCAGTCCACGATCGAAAACGTCTCCGCGGACCTGGCGGATCAGATGCCGGAGGCGGTCATCACGCCCGAAAGCGCGGCGGACGCTTACGCGGCGCAGGTCATCGACGCCGTGATCCGCAGAAACCACGACGCGGCGGCGTATCCGGTCGAATACCGCCGCATGATCCACGACCTTCTGGTCGGCGGCTACTGCGTGCAGGAGGTCGGCTACGACAGCGCCGAAAACGGCGGCTTAGGCGGCGCGTTCATCCGCCATGTCGACATCCGAAGCATCCTCATCGATCCGCTGGTCACCGATCTCCAGGACGGGCGTGCCGTCTTCAAGCTCGCGCTGCGTCCGAAGGCGTGGATCCAGACACACTATCCCGACGTATATCCTTTGATCGAATCCCGCCCGATCGACACGGCGGAGCTGATCACCGACGAGATCCTTTCGCCGGATCCGAAAAACGCGGTGCTTCTCATCGAATACTGGCGGCGCGAATACGACGCGCAGGAGAATGCGTACCGCGTACACATGGCGCTTTTGTGCGGCGGCGTCGTGCTCGAAGACAGCCGCGACGTGAAACCCGAGGGCTATTTTGCACACGGTCGGTACCCGTTCGTACTGACGACGCTCTACCCGCGAAAGGGAAGCGCCCTGGGCTTCGGCATCGTCGACCTCTTCGGTACGCAGCAGCTCTACGCGGACAAGCTCGACCAGCTCGTGCTGAAAAACGCGTTCTTAGCGTCGCGCAACAAGCTGCTCGTCACCGACGCGTCCGGCTTCGATCCGGACGACCTTCGCGACTGGTCCAAGGATGTGCACACCGGCGAAAGTCTGAGCGGCGTGACGTGGATGTCTACCGCGCCGCTGCCGGATTATCTGCTCGCCTATATCCGGGCGATCCGCGAGGACATCAAAGAGGAGAGCGGCGCGAACGACTCCTCCCGCGGGGCGGCGCCGGGCGGCGTGACCGCGGCGCGTGCGATCGAAGCGCTGCAGGAGATGAGCACCAAGCGTGCGCGGCAGGCGTCCGATCAGCTGCACGAGGCGTTTCGCGAGGCGGTGCGCCTTGAGATCGAAACGGAGCGCGAGTTCAACTGCTTCCTGCGTCCGGTGACGATCACCGTCGACGGAGAGCCCAGGGAGGTGCTGTTCGACAGCGAAATGCTCCAAAAGAGCGCGCCGGGCGGCGTTTCGCTTCCGATCGAGTTTCTGATCTCGATCAAGGCGGTAAAACGCAGCCGCTATGCGAGCGCGGCGCAGAACGAGCTTATGATGAACCTCTTGTCCATGGGCGCGATCACCAAGGAACAGGCGATCTCACAGATGGTCTTTGAGGGCAAGGAACAGGTGCTGAAGCACATCAGGGAGGCAGAGGCGGAGGAGCCGCTGTTTCCCGAACGAATGAAACAAAAACGATTCGGAGGTAAATTATGATCTTCAGGAAGAAACAGACGCCCGCCGTCACGGAACCGGCGGAGACCGAAGCGGAAAACCCGTTCATGGAAGCGGCAAACGCGCTGGTCGAGATGGAGAGCAACGGCGAGCTGCCCGAGGGCTTCGATCTGCAGGAAGCGGTCAGGGACCGCGCGTTCGCGGAGCTCTTGAACGAGTTTGAGCCGAAGGCGGCGGTCCGCATCTATGCGGCGGAAAAACGCGCCGACGAAGCGGAAAACAACGTCAAGACGCGCATGAGCGAACAGGCAAGAAGCCGCAGCGCGCTCCCGAAGTCCCAGCGCACCGACCGTGCGGTCGCTGCGTCGCCGGACTACATGTCCATGTCGAGGGAAGCATTTTCCGCGCTGGAAAAACAGTACAGAAACGCCGCGGCAAGCGGTAAACGAGTTCATATCTAAAAGGAGGAACCTATGGCAGTCAATACCACTCTGAACACAGCAGGCAGTGCATATTTCAACAAGCAATTCTACGACAAGAAGCTTCTGGAGACCGCAAAGACGCGCCTTGTACACGCGAGCTTCGGTCAGAAGCGCAGCATTCCGCGTCACGGCGGCAAGCGCGTGGAGTTCCGCAAGTATAACCTCTTCACGCCTGACGTCAACGCGCTGAAGCTTGTCGAGGGCGTCACGCCGGACGGACAGTCGCTTTCGCAGTCCAAGATCGAAACGGAGGTCAGCCAGTACGGCGCTTACGTCGAGGTGAGCGATCTGCTCGATCTCACCGCTTACGACGAGGTGCTTGCGGATTCCGCAGAGCTCCTCGGCGAACAGCTCGGCACCGTGATCGAATGGGTCACGCGCGACGCGATGTGCGCGACGACCAATGTGCAGTACGCAAACGGCATGGGAGAACGCTGCGAGCTGGACGGGGAATGCGTTCTCACCGTCGACGAGATCCGCAAGGCGGTCCGCACGCTGAAGAAGAATAAGGCGCGCATGTTCACGACCGCGATCGACGGCTCCGTGCGCCGTCCGCACTTCGTCTGCATCTGCTCGCCGGACGCAACCTACGATCTGCAGAACGACGCGCTGTGGCAGGACGTTTCGAAGTACAGCAACGCGGAACAGATCTATTCCGGCGAAATCGGCAGACTCTTCGGCGTCGTCTTCGTTGAATCGACCGAAGCGAAGGTTTACCGCCAGTCCGTCTGGAATCAGACCCGTTCCGCAGCGTCTACGGCAACGCATTCGATTCCGCTGCGCGCGCTGCCCAGCAAGGAGCAGAAGGCGTATCTCTCCACCACCGGCAACGCGGTGTATATGGGAGAAACGGAGCTGACGATCACGAGCTACAACAGCGATACGAACACGCTGACGGTCGCGGAAAACGTGACCTACACCGCCAACACGGTGATCTATTCGGACGATGCAGGCGCGATGATGGCGAACAACCGTGCGTACGACGTGCATGCGACGCTGGTATTCGGCGCGGATGCGTACGGCGTCGTTGACATCGACGGCTCCGGCACGATGGAAACGATCATCAAGCCGCACGGCAGCGAAGGCAGCGGCGATCCGCTGAACCAGCGTGCGACCGTCGGCGCAAAGGTCGCCGCATACGCCGCGAAGGTACTGAACCCGCTGTGGATCGTGCGCATCGAGCACACGGTCTCCGCATAACGAACCGATCCCGGGGGAGGACCGTCCTCCCCCGGTTCAGAAAGGAGCAGCCATGAATATGAAGGAAAAAACAGAAGCCGCCGCGGAGCGCAAGCCGGAAGAGACCGTTTCCGTCTATGTACCCGCCGAGGGCATCGGACCGTTCCTGGAAGGCGCGCTGAACGGCGTGAATTTCCGGATCCCCACAGACACGGTCGTCGAGGTGCCGAAGCGTATCGCACGCATTCTTTCGGAGAGCCGCAGAGAGCTGATGACAGGCGCACGCGCCGCGCAGGCGTATACGGCGGCAGGCGGCAGAAAGATCGGGTGAGCGCCGTGACCGTTTGTGAATTGATTCAAAGCGCGCTCGGAGAGCTCGAACATCCCGAGAACACCGCCGCGCTGCCGCTGTGGAAGGAAAAGCTCAGACGATTCGCGAACGAAGCGCTGGTCGATCTTTATGAGACCTTTCGTCCCTGGCGGCGCGATACGCTCCCGCTTGTCAACGGCACGATCGACCTTTCGGCACTGCCGTATACGGTCTCCAAGGTGCTCGGCACGGAGCGGAACGGCATGCGCGTGCCGTTTGCGTTCGGAACGGACACAAACACGCTCCGCGTACCCGGCGTGCAGGACGGACCGATGACCGTCGTCTATCGCTACCTGCCCAAAACGCTGGTCGAGGACGACGACGAACCCGAGCTGCCCGCGGCATGCCACCCGCTGATCGTTCTGTACATGGTCGGACGGTTTACGCTCGTCAACGACGCGCAGGGACTGAACCATGCGTCCGCCGCGATGTCGCTGTACGAAGCGAGAAAGCGCAGGCTGAAGCTCGATCTGGACGAGCCGACCGATTATCGGATCACCTGCAGGTGGTAGAAAGGAGGCGTCTATGGCATATCAGACCGTTTCGCTTCCGTCGTTCGGCAGCGTGCGCATGGATTTGACGGAGGGGCTTTTGCGGCCCGACATGAGTCCGGACGCCTGCAACGTTGACACGCGCTCCGGCGCGCTGAAGACTGCGACCGGGTTTTCCCGCGTGATGTCCGCGCTTGCCGAAGCCGATACGCCGTTTGAGCGCATGTATGTCTACGCGACCGAACGCGGAGATCGGTATCTTGCCGTCGCGCAGAATATGATGTACCTTTACAACGCCGTTTCGCAGACCTGGCGCGCGCTGTACCAGTTCGAGCGCGACGTGACCGGCGAGCGCATGGATTTTCAGAAGGTGCGCATCGGCACTTCGGACCGGCTGCTCATCGCCTGCGGCAAGGAGCAGATGCTGACGTTCGACGCGGGGACGGACCTTATCGACGTGTTCGGCACGGAGCAAAAGGGGTCCGATAAGGCGGTGAGCTTCATCGAACTGTATTTTGGCAGGCTGTTTGCCGCGGGCGATCCGCGCGCGCCGAGCAGATTGTATTGGAGCAAAGCGCCGGGCGGCGGCAGAACGATCGATGACTGGCGCAGCGACGACACGAGCGAGAATGTTTCCGGCGGCTACGTCGACGTCGGCGTGGACGACGATCCGATCACGGGGCTTTTCGCCATGTCGAACCAGCTTCTGATCTTCAAGCGCGATTCGCTGTACCGGCTGTTGGGCGACCGTCCCGGAAACTACCGCATCGTTGCGGTCGACGCGGCGTTCCGCCAGCCGCTGCATACTGCCTGTGTGCGCTATGCGGACCGGCTCTTCTTTCTTACCGAAAGCGGGCTGTGCTTCTATGACGGACAGACCGTCCGAAAAAGCGCCGCCTTCTGCGCGTTCGGTCCGCTCTTAAAGAGCGCGAATCTTTCCGGCGTCCGCGCCGCTGCCTGCGGCGACACGCTGTACTTTGCGATCCGCGCGCGTTACGGCGCGCTGTACAACGACACGCTGATCGAATACGACGTTCTGCGCGACCGCTTCATGCTGCGGAACGGTTTCACTGTCGTCGATCTCAACACCGTTCACGGCGCGCTGTACCTGTTGACCGGCGAAGGAAAGCTGGTCGTGTTCGACGAGAACAACAGCTATGACGGCGATCCGATCAACGCGTGGTGGACGACGCCCGCGCTGGACCTCGGCAGAAAGGATACAAACAAGACGCTTCTCCGGCTTACCGCGACCGGTGCGGGAAGAATGAACGTGCGCGTCGTATCCGACGGCGGAACGTACGAAACGAGCGTCCTCCTGTCCGATGTTCCGCTCGGCGTCACAGAGATCCCGCTGCGCGGCGTCGGACGCATGTTCCGGCTGCGGTTTTCATCCGTCAACGGAGGATCCTTTGCGCTCGACGCGCCTGTCACGCTGCTGTTCGATCAGCAGCGGCGTCCGTAAGGGGGTATCGCTATGGCATTCGTACCCACCGGCATGCAGGCGCTGTTTCCGATCTATCTCGGACGCATGCCGTCCGCGTCGATCGACCGCGACGCCTATGACGCGAGCGTCGCGCAGAACGAGAACAATCTGAACCAGAATCTGGAGCTTTTGTACAACAAGCTCCTGGAACTTGAATCGGCAATCGCCGAATTAACGGAAGGAGAATAACAGTATGATCAAACTACCCATTGCACCCTGGACGCCGCCGGTCCCGGTCATCGATCCGAAACCGACGAAGCCATCGAAGCCGCAGGGACCGGGAAAGCCTTCGGGCGGCTCGTCCTCGGGCGGCTCGTCCTCGGGCAGCGGTTCGTCTTCGGGCAGCGGCTCGTCCTCGGGCAGCGGCTCGTCCTCGGGCGGCACATCCCCCGGCACGGGCGGCAGCACGCCGACGATCCCCTCTTTGGAAGCGCTGTTTCAGGAGATGCTGAAGCATTATCTCCCCGAAACGATTGAATTTACCCCGCTTGACGAGAGCGTCCTTCAGGAAACGATCCGAAACTGGCTCCGTCCGGCGTACGAGCAGGCGATCAAAAACCGTCGCTCCGAAACGGATCGGATCAACGCCGAGCTGGACGCGGACGCGTGGTCGCGCGGGATGGGAAACAGCACCTATCTTACCGACGTCAAGGAACGGCAGTACCGCGGCGAACAGCGGGACATTGAAACGCTCGAAGGCGGTTACGCGTCGGAGCTTGCCAAGCATTTGTATGACGCAATGAAGGAACAGCAGGAGATGAAGATCAGCGTCGATCGCTTCAACGCGGAGCAGATCAATCATGCCCGCGAACAGGCAATGAACGCGGCGGAAGCGCTTTATCAGGCGTTCCTCTCCGGCTTGGGCAATACAGGCGGCGGAGGTCACACGAGCGGCGGAGGTCACGCGAGCGGCACGTCGGACAATCCGGGAGATTCCCTGCTTGCCCATCTCCTTGCGGGGAGCGGGAACGCGCAGAAGGCGGACTACCGTACGATCGCAAACATGATCGCCAGAATGACGCCCGCAGAGCGCGCAAGGCTCTATGACCGCAACGATCCGAAGTACCTGGCGCTGCGCAGTGAGATCCTTTGGAGCATCGGCGCAAACGCCTTCTCCGAGCTGATGGGAAAGTTCCCCGGCGCATAACGCAACGTAACGAAAAAGCCGCTCAAACGAGCGGCTTTTTGACATATGAAGGGGGCGTTACGCCGCCTTGCGGCGGCTCAGTTTGTTTTCGATGGCAAAGCCGACCCGCTCGATGCGCGTCAATCGTCCGATCTGCAGCGCGCCTTCGGTAACGACGACGGCAGCGGCGATATCCGCGACGAAGTGCTGCTTCACAAGCAGGATGCTGAAGCAGACAAGGATCAGGAAGAACAGGTTGAACCACTGATACCACTTCGGGATCTTTTTGCAGCCCATCACGCCGCGCCAGCAGAGGTAGCTGATCACGACGTGCAGCGACGGACAGAGGTTTGTCGGCGAATCGACCTGATACAGGAACCGCATCCAGTCGTTGAAAAACCCGCTTTCGGTGATCTCGGGACGTTGGATCGTGACCGGATACCCGAGAAAGCAGATCAGGCATACGATCATGATGATCGTATAGACGCCGCACAGCCGGTATGCGTGCTGTTTGCTCTCCGCAAGCATCCATAGGATCGTGACGAGCCATGACAGAAACGACAGGAAGTAGATCGTGACCCATTCCGGGCGCAGGGGGATCAGCTCGTCCAGCGGCGTCGAAAGGCTGTGTGCCGGAAGATACGGCAGGATCGGACGCGTCGCGTAGAACGTGAGCAGATCGATCGCCGCAAGATAGATAAAGGTGATCCATACATACCGCGGGAAGCGCTCTTTGAAGGAACGCCGTTCCGTCTGCATCGGCGCCGCCTGATCCGTGATAAAGGCGGACTGCCTGTTCAGAGCAAACAGCAGAAGCATGCCGAGGATTCCGCAGCAGACGAGCTCCCCGATAAACACGGTCAACGCAAGGAACCAGAAGGCGTCGGTAAAGCCGTACGCATAGCGCAGGACGAACGGCACGATGACGGTGTTTGCCACGATCGGCGGGATCGGCGCCAGCCATTTATACCGGCGCAGCGCATAGGTGAGCAGCGCGCCGATCAGCGTGGCGAGCGTGCCGAACACGACGTCCCAGACGACCGCGCCGGTGAGCAGGTTGGACAGGAAGCAGCCGATGACGAGCCCGGGGATCGCCGCGCTCGTGAAGAACGGCAGGATGGTCAGCGCTTCGGAGAGCCGGAACTGGATGACGTTCGTTCCGGACAGCCCAAACAGCGCCGAAAGCTCAGTGAGCACGACGTAAAGCGCGGCGATGGCAGCCGCTTTGGCGATATAGTCGATGGAATGTCGATTCGATTTGGACATGATGTTCCCCTCAGATGAAATGCGTTATACGCGCTTGCGCGAAAGGTCGGACACGGCTTTTTCCCGCTTGCGGGCGACGATGTACCGCACGAGCCAGCAGACGAGCCGGATGATCCCGTCCAGGGCGATGCATGCGGCAAGCGCGATCGTAAACGGCTGCACGATGCTCTGCGGGATCAGCAGATACCCGAGTCCGATGAGTCCGATCACGGCGCCTTCGATGAAGGCGAGTGTATGCAGGAAGGAGCGTTTGTCCTTTTGCTTGCTGCCGGTCCAGATCGCCCAGAAGGAAAGCGCGAGACAGACGATGCCGTACAGTCCGCTGCCGATCAAAAACATTGCCTGCTCCTTGAAGAACAGGATCACGGCGAGCGCGAGCATGGCGATCAGCACGAAAAACCGTCCGCGCATCTCGCCGGACATGCCGCGCTGCTTGATGAGCTTGCGGATGGTCAGCACCATCTGGAAAGCGGCGACTGCCGTAATGATGATGATCGTGGTCAGCTCAAACAGGATCCCGGACATGAGCGTCAGGATAAGGCTGATGAGCAGCAGCCCCGCGCCCTGGATCCGCAGATCGGAAAAGAGCCGGTGCAGCTTTTCAAATTTCGATCGCGGGATCTTCGGAAGATCGTCGTCGCGGAACAGCTGTTTCGGGAGCTTCCGAAGGGACTTTCGCGTCGTTTTACTGACGCCGGTGAGCTTGATGAGGACGGTCTGCAGCCGGTCGAGATCGAGATCCTCCAAGGATTCGCTGCCCTCTGCGGCAAGCGCGTCGAACAGCTCGTTGATGAAGACCGGGCGGTCCTTCTGCGAAATGCTTTCAAGCCAGTCGTTCATCAGCCGGTTGAGCCACATACTGCCCGGATCGTTGTGGTCCGTCGTCGCCAGCTCGCCGTATTCCACCTGCCAGGTCGCAAGCGAATGCTGCACGATCCCGTAGCGGCTTGACCGCACGATCTTCGTATCCGTGATTTTCGGCTCGAACAGCTTGCCGACGACGTCGTATTCCGGAATGATGCGCGTCGTCTTCGGGTCGATCCGCTCGTCCAGCCGCGGATTGAGCACCTCCGGACAGAAGCCCGGACCGTCCAGAAGCCAGACGTGCTGGACCTTATCCCACTTCGGATCGCTCAGAAGACAGGCGGCGTACTGCGCAAGGTTCGCGCCCTTCGAGTGCCCGCCGAGATACCACACGCCGTCGTCGATCAGACGCTCGGCATAGGCGAGGGAAAGCTTCTGCGCTTCCGTCTCCGTAAACGAGATCATGCAGTTTTCGCGCCAGCCCGCAAGGGAAGCGTCCGTTCCGCGAAAGGCGATGTACGAGAACGTCGGCGCGCGGAAGGTCACCGCCGAAAACTGCAGCGGCGGATCGGCACGGACGGTATTTTCATAGTCGGACAGGCGAAGCGCGCCGTAGCGCTTCGAGCGCGCGGCCCGCTCCAGAACCTCGCCGTTGCCGAGATCGCCGCCCGTGATCATGAGCTTTGCTTCGCCGGCTTCGATCATCGGGATACAGTCGGAAACCGTATGCTCCGGCTTCTCCTGCCGCATGACCGGGTCCAGATCGTAATAGGCGATGTTCGAGAGGACCAGCGCGTCCGCATCCCGGAACGGATAGGCGCAAAAATCAAGGTCGCCGACCCAGCGGATGTAATCAGCAAGCGTTTCCATAACCGTCCCTCCTTTACGCGTGTTCCGATCCGATCGTACTCTTCATTATACGGCGGATCGGACGCAATATCAAGTATGCAAATACAAAAACACGGCACAGCCGAACGCATCAAACTGTGCCGGAAATGCGGCGCCGCAGCGAAGCGGACCGCGGGTTATTCCTTTTTCTCCTCGGAGTCGATAACGACGTCCGCCTTCGGCGCGTCCTTCTTTTCGTCGTCGTCTTCCTTGTTTGCCCAATCCGACACGACCTTCGCGCCCTGCTTCACGGTCTTTACAATGCTCTTTTCCAGGTCCTTGCCGATCGTTTCGATGTCGTCGCCGACCTTTTTCCAGGTGTCCTTCAATGTCGACATATGCGTACCTCTCCTTTTTTCTTCAGTATATCATATTTTCCGGGGAAGGCAAGCGGAACCAATGTGTCATTTTTGTGTCGTTTTTTACGGACAAAGCCGACCCCGCGCCGCCGATCAGCTCCAGATCCGGTACGCCATCAAAAAGTGATCCGTCCAGTAGCTGCTCGAAAGGATGCTGTCGGTGATGCGCACCTTGCCCTTCGACGAGGACGCGTCGATCATCCTGCCGCCGCCGAGATAGATCCCGACGTGACCGGAGCTCATCGACTTGCCCTTGAACACCAGCACGTCCCCGCGTTTGAGACTGTCCATCGACTTGATGCGCTTGTACTTCGAGCAGCTGCGCCATGCGATGCTCGTCATATAGCTCTGCTTGACGCCCGCGTGGTTTAAGCACCAGTACACAAACCCGGAGCAGTCGAACCGCTCGGGACCCTTTGCGCCGCGCACATACCGGCAGCCGAGCTTCGATTCGGCGACCTTGATGAACGCTTCGACGCCGTCGCCGTAGTTGATCGTGCTGCCGCTGTCGCCGCTGTCGCCGTCGTCGGGCTTCGGGGTCGGCTTTTTGGTCGGCTTCGACGTTGTGCCTGGCTTTTCCGTCTTGGAAGGCTTTTTCGTCGGCTTCGGCGTTTCGGGCTTCGGCGTTGCCGGCGCTTTCTTGGCGTCTTCGCCGAGCAGCATCTGCATCGTCTCGTAATTCACCGCGCCGTCGGCTTTGAGGTTATTCCGTTTCTGGAACGATTTCACCGCCGCCTGCGTTTTGTCGCCGTAGTATCCGGTGATCTGCGCGTCCGAGAGATAGCCGAAATGGCTGAGCCGCTCCTGGATGCGATGCACGTCCGCGCCTTCCGTGCCGACGGTGAAGGCAAACGGCGCCGCTTCGCCGCTCTTCAGAAGGTCGACGGTGCTCATGCCGAGACAGCCGTCCACGACGAGACCGTTCTCCTCCTGGAAGCGCCGGACCGCGTTCTGCGTCTGCTTGCCGAAGATCCCGTCCGGCACATAGGTGAGATAGCCGAGCTTGTACAGGCTCTGCTGATACGTTTCAATGGCGGAATCCTTCTCGCCGAGCCCGTAGAAGTTGGAGACCGTATTTTCGCCGAGCAGGATCTCGAACGCGTCGTTGTCGATGATCACGTCGTCCGAAAGACGGTTTTTCTTGCGGAACCGCCGGACCGCCGCTTCGGTCTGCTCGTCGTATTCGCCGAACGGGACGCCTTCAAGGTAGCCGAGCTCGATGAGTCGCTCCTTCGCAAGCTCCACGTCGTCGCCGGTCGAGCCTTTGACCATCGCGTAGGTCAGCGCATCGTCGGAAAACAGCTTTTCAAAGGTCGCCGCGTCGCAAATGCCGTTTCCGTGCATGCCGTTGCGCACCTGGAACGCGCGGATCGCGTCCGCGGTACCGTCGGAATACTCCGCGTCCGGCTGTTCAAAATCGAGATAGCAGAGCTCCATCAGACGGATCTGAATGTCTAAAACGATCGGCTCCTCGTCGCCGACGAGCAGCGTATCGCCGTTTAAGGGATGCCGCGAGGGCGTGGGCGTCGGCGAGGGCGTCGGCGTGGGGGAGGGGGTCGGCGTCGGATCGAGGGACGGAACCGGCGTGATCAAAGCGGGATCGGGCGTCACCATCGCCTGTTCGGGCGTCGGCGGCTCCTGAAAGACCACGCTGTCCGCGGGGATTTCCGCTTCCGGAATGTGCGAACCTGCCGTTGCGGCACAGCCAATCAGCAGCGCGGCAAAAAAGCCCGCCGCAAAGCATGCGGCGCGTGAATGCTTCGGTTTTGTTTCGTTCCGGTGATTCATCGGGATGCGTTCCTTTACGTCGATTTTCGGATGCTCTCACTATACCACCGGAATGCAAGCAAAATGTGCCGTATTTATGAACAAACCGCAACAGTTGTATGAAATTCGTCGGAAATAAATGGAAAAAGGCGGATAAAAGCCCGCCGGTGCTGTCAAAACGCCGATTTCGGCGTACAGAACTGTACTCCGTTACCCGTGCAGAAGCACGTTTTTGAAATAGGTGCGCAGGCCCTCGACCGTTTCCGCCATACCTGCGGGCGTCTTTGCGCTGCCCTGCGCAAGCGTGCCGCGTCCGCCGCCGTTGCCGTTCAG
>JAEESS010000063.1 GCA_016286445.1 Bacillota bacterium | reverse complement strand
CAATTATGAACGCATTAATCTGAAAAACGGCCTTACTCCCGATGAAATCAGGAGTAAAGCCGCGTAATTTGTTGAATTTCTACGATTGGGTGCTTTTTTTCATGTCCGTTCCCCGGGGAACGGTCCAGGCGTGATCGAGAGATGGTTTCAGAAATGATCGGTCAGCGCAGACAGGTTGCGCACCGTATGATCGGATGGATCGGGATGGGGACAAAAAGCGGCAAACGGACCGGAAAGGAGTCGAACCGTGCGCATGCCGAACGTTTTGGCGGGAAGGACGTCGTTGTCGATGCGGTCGCCGATCATCACGGCACGGTACGGCTCGCAGTCTGCCTGCCGCAGCGCCCAACGGAAGATCGCAGGATCGGGCTTTGCCATACCGAGCTCTGCGGACGCCACGATCACGTCAAAGAACGGCAGAAGCTCCCAATGCGCAAGACGCTGCACGGTCCCCAGCTGCTGATTCGCGATCACGCCGAGCCGGTATCCGCGGCGCTTCAGCCGATCCAAAACGGCATGGCAGTCGGCATACGGGTGTTCAAGCTCGCTGCGCCACGGCGCTTTCTGCAAGTGAAGGAGAGAGACGGCTTCCTTGTAACCGTCCGAGCCTTGTGAGAAAAAATGCTGCATTACCGCCGCAAACTGCGCCGCCGAAACGTCCGTGCCGGAGACCGTTTCACGGACGCGGGCAGCGTATGCTTCGGTTTCGTCGATCAGCGTCGAGCCGAGATCGAAGAACAGCCATACGGGTTTTTCCATACGCGCTCCTTTCAGTCGTACCGGATGCGGCTGACCGGCTTGATCCAGTTGCCCTTTTTGTAATGGATGAGGTAGATGAGGTTCTTTGCAATGTCGTCGCAGATCTGCATGACGACAAAGGTCGTGACAAACGGAAGCTTCAAAACAAGCCCGAGGATCGCGGCGATCGGGATGACGACGAGGTACTGCACGGTAAGATCGCCGAAGAACCCGATGCGCGTATCGCCGCCGGCGCGGAAGATGCCGACGACCTCGATGTACGGGATGTTGCGGAAGCCGATCTCGAACGCGTACAGGAACAGCAGCGCGCGGGCGACCGCCTTAGACGAATCCTCGATCTCGAAGAGGTCGACGACCGGACCGCGCAGTACCAGCACGATCGCGCCTAACGCAAGCCCCAAAAGCGGCGTAAGGATCAGAAACGATCTTGCGACCCGCCTTGCGCCGGGTTCATCCTCTGCGCCGATATGCTTGCCGACGAGGATGTTGCAGGAGTGGCAGACGCCGATGAAGAACACGAACACAAGGTTTTCAACCGTGCGGACCGTGGAGAGCCCGGCGTAGTTTTCCTTGCCCATGTGACCGAAGATCATGTTGACGATTACGATCGACAGCGACCACAGCGTTTCGTTCAGGAATGCCGGAAGCGAACGCCGCCAGAACGGGACAAAGAACCGTTTGATGTCAAAGATCTTGCTGAGCGGCGCGATCAGCACGTTGCGTTTGACGATCGAAACCGTGAAAAGGATCAGCGGACCGACTGCCGCGCTGACCGCCGTTGCGACGCCCGCGCCGCGTGCGCCGAGCGCCGGGAACCCGAAGTGCCCGAAGATCAGCGCATAGTTCAGAAGCGCGTTCAGCGCCGCCGCCGTACCGCTTGCGATCAAAGGCAGATGCACGCGCTCGGTCGAGCGGAGGACAGTGGACAGGATCGAATTGACCACGATCGCGATATAGGAGAACGCCGCGACGGACAGGTAGGAAACGCCGATCGTACGCAGTGTTTCGTCGTTGGTCAAAACCTGCATGATCACATGCGGAAAGAGCACGGAAAGCACCGTTGCGAGCACACCGACCGGCACCAGCGTGACAAGCGCAACGCCCATGACGCGGCGGATGCCGTCCGTGTTCTTCGCGCCGTGATACTGCGCCAAAAAGACCGCGCAGCCGCTCGACACGCCGAAGGAGATGAGGTCGACGAAGAACGAGATCTGGCTTGCAAGGTCGACGGCGGCAAGCGCATCGCCGCTTAACTGACCGAGCATCAGCATGTCGACAAGGCGGAACGACGCCATCAAGAGGTTTTGCAGCGCGATCGGGATCGCGAGCGGCAGCATTTCGCGAAAGAACGCTTTGGAAAACAAATGCTTCATAACAAAATTCGGTCAGATCGCTTCGATCGCGGCGATCAAAGCACGGATGCTGCGGTCAAGCGGCAGATCCTGTTCGAGCGGGATGTGCACGAACGCGGCGCGGACCGCGGCGCCGGAGAAGCGTTTGAGCAGCGAATAGAGAAGATCGTTGCAGACATACGTTCCCGCCGTATAGGACAGCTTTGCGGGGACGCCGGCGTCTTGGATCGCTTTTGTCATCGCCCGCACCGGCAGCGTGGAAAAGAACGCGGCGGGACCGTTCGGGTCGATCGGTTCGCCCGCAGGCTTCTGCCCGGCGTTGTCGGGGATCGACGCGTCGCGCACGTTGACGCCGACATACTCCGGGGTCACGGCGGTACGCCCTGCGGCAAGCCCGACCGAAAGGACGGCGTCCGCGCGGCACGCTTCGGCGGCGCGGATCGCAAGCGCTGCGGCACGGTCGAACTCCACGGGCAGGAGAAGCTTACAAAGCTTCCATGCGCCGATGCGCTCCGGCAAAGCGTCGACCGCCTCCCAGGAGGGATTCCGGTCCTCACTTCCGAATGGCATAAAGCCTGTGACAAGCAGTGTTTTCGGTTCCATATGCGTTTCCGCCTTTCCCGTTGCGTTTCCTGTATTCTATCATGCCCGCATGCATTCCGTCAAAGAATTTATTATATTTTTTCGGAAGGGGCGCGACCCGTATACAAACGTGAAATCGTGTGTTAAAATGTGGTCGAATAGGGGTGGAGATCGCCCTGAAAAAGAATAAAAACGGAGGATCAGCATTCTTATGACCGCACAGGAAATTATGACGCTCATCAAGGAAGAGGACATCAAGATGGTCGACTTCAAGATCGTCGACATCGACGGACAGTTCCGCCATGTGACCATTCCCGCAGCCAACTTCACCGAGGAGACGCTCAGTAACGGCATCGGCTTTGACGCGTCGAACTACGGCTATGCTGTCGTTGAAAAGAGCGACATGGTCTATATCCCCGATCTGGACACCGCCATGATCGACCCCTTCTGCACCGTTAAGACGCTTACGATGATCGGCAATGCGATGATCATTGATTATCCGCAGAACCGCCCGCTCGCGCAGTATCCCAGAAACATCGTCAATGCCGCCGTGCAGTACATGAAGGACACCGGCATTGCGGACGAGATGAAGATCCTGCCGGAGTTTGAGTTCTACCTCTTCGATCAGGTCGGCTGGAAGGTCGATCACAACGCGATCGCGGCGTTTTTAGACGCGGATCAGGCGTACTGGAACAGCGAGACCGAGGGCCGCGGCTGCGTCGTCCCGTTCCAGAAGCATTATCATGTGGCAAAGCCGCTCGACCGGACGTACGAGTGCCGCAGTGAAATGTGCATGGAGATCGAGAAGGCGGGCATCCCCGTGAAGTATCATCACCCCGAGGTCGGCGGCGCAGGTCAGTTTGAGATCGAGCCGCTGCTGGGCGAGATGACCAAGATGGCGGACGGCAGCATGATGATCAAATACATCATCCGCAACGTCGCCGAAAAGTTCGGTCTCAGTGCCACGCTGATGCCGAAGCCAGTATACGGCGAGGCAGGCAGCGGCATGCACGTCCACATGGTGCTCTATAAGAACGGCGAGCCGGTCTTCTCTGACGACAACGGATATTCGCATCTTTCCAAGGAAGCGCACTGGTTCATGGGCGGACTCTTACAGCACATCGCATCGCTCTGCGCGATCACGAACCCGTCGACCAACTCCTTCAAGCGTCTCGTTCCGGGCTTTGAAGCGCCGGTCACCGTGGGCTATGCGACCAGCAACCGCAGCGCGGTCATCCGCATCCCGGCATACGCCAAGACGCCGAAGCTTCGCCGCTTTGAGCTCAGAAACCCGGATGGCACCTGCAACCCGTACTTCTGCTACGCAGCGATCCTGATGGCAGGTCTCGACGGCATCAAGAACCAGATCGACCCGCATGCGAACGGTTGGGGTCCGTATGATATGAACCTCTTCGAGCTGCCGCCGGAGGAGAAGGCAAAGCTGCATCAGCTGCCGACGTCGCTCGAACAGGCGCTGGACGCGCTCGAAGCCGATCACGATTACCTCACGGCGGGCGGCGTGTTCCCGGAGGGACTCTTAAAGAACTACATCAAGCGGAAGCGCAGCGAATGCCTCGAGCTTGCTAAGATCCCGCATCCGGCGGAGTTCGAGAAGTACTACAACATGTAAAATCCCGCAGGGGCGGAGGGGCAGTTCCGGCACATGGAAAAGCAGATCAAGGGCAAAAGAAGGTCGGTCGGACCGGCGCGCGCACGGCGGAGAAAAACCGTCGTTGCGATCACTTGCCTGCTTTCAATCGTCGCGTTTTTTGCGGTCTTTGCGATCCCGATGGGATTGAGCAACGCGATCAACACGCTGATGAAAACGGCGTTCGATCTTTTGATCAACACGGTGTTCTACATCATGGCGCTTGCCGTCATCGCCGGCGCGCTGTCCGAGCTGATGACCGTATTCGGCGTCGTCGACCTGATCAATAAAGTCCTGTCGCCGCTGATGAAGCCGCTGTTCGGCATGCCCGGCGCGTCCGCGCTCGGCATCGTCACAACGTATTTAAGCGACAATCCCGCGGTCCTGACGCTTGCGAACGATTCGAAGTTCCGCCGCTTCTTCAAGGCGTATCAGGTCCCGGCGCTGACCAATCTCGGCACGTCGTTCGGCATGGGTCTCATTGTGACGAGCTTCATGCTTGCGTTCTCAAACACGCGCATGGGGGGCGGCGGAACGCTCGGTTCCGGCGTGATCTGGGCGGCGCTTTGCGGCAACCTCGGCACGATCGTCGGCGCGATCGTTTCCACACGGCTGATGCTGTTCTTCACGAAGCGGTTTTTCGGCAAGGACCGTCCTGCGGACGTGGAGCCGGAGATCGAAAAGGACAAACTGGCAGAAACGCCGAAGGGCTTTCTGCATGTGCTGAACGCGCTGATGGACGGCGGCAAGAAGGGCGTTGAGCTCGGACTGGCGATCATTCCGGGCGTGCTGATCATCTGCTCCGTCGTCATGATGCTGACCAAAGGCGCGCCTTCCGGCGGCTATACCGGCGGCGCGTACGAAGGGATCGGCGCGATCCCGTGGCTTGCGGGAAAGATCAACTTCCTCCTGAAGCCGCTGTTCGGCTTTGCAAGCACCGAAGCGCTCGGCGTTCCGGTCACCGCGCTCGGCAGCGCGGGCGCGGCGCTCCCGATGATCGAAGCGATCGTAAAGGACAGCGCGGCGAGCGGCGTCGCGTCGAGAGCGATCCTGAACGACATCGCCGTGTTCACCGCGATCTGCATGTGCTGGAGCGGATACCTCTCCACGCACGTCTCCATGATGGACGCGCTGAAGTGCAACCGCTTCACCGGCAAGGCGATTCTGAGCCATACGGCCGGCGGCTTGTGCGCCGGCATCGCGGCGCACTGGCTGTTTACGCTGGTCGCCTGGATCTTCAAACTGTGATTTCCCAAAACGACAACAGCGGTCCGAAACATCGGACCGCTGTTTTGTGTTGCCGCGTTATACGACGGAGGGTTCGGTGAACAGATTGCCTTCGGCAAAGCGGGAGAGCCTGAGCCGCGAGGCGTCGATGGTGGGCGTAAGTCCGAGGATCATCTCGGACATGACGGTTCCGGTGACGGGACCGAACATGAAGCCGTGTCCGCTGAAGCCGACCGCCATGTAGAAGCCCTCGACGTTTTCCGCCTTGTCGTAGATCGGCTGGCGGTCCGGGGACATGTTGTAAAGTCCCGCCCACTGACGGATCACGCGAAGCTTACCGATCGCCGGCAGAACGTTGTCGATCGTCTTCGCCATCTCTTCGAGGAAGTGCCACGAGGAGGTGCGCCGCAGGTCTCTCGGCTCGCCGGAATCGCTGCGGCCCATGATGAACGAGCCGTGCGGCGTCTGCTGGACGTACAGGTTCAGATTGAACGCCATGACCATCGGATCCTGCATGTGCTCGACGGGCTCGGTGACAAGGATCTGATGGCGCTCGGAATAGAGCGGCAGATCCAGTCCGACCATCTTCGCGATGCCCTGCGACCAGGCGTTTGCGGCGTTGACGACGATGCGGGTCTCGATATAGCCCTTGTTGGTCTCCACGCCGACGACACGGTCGTTCTCGACCTTGATGCCCGTGACCTCGGTAAACGTGTTGAACTCGACGCCGAGCCGCTTTGCGGCTTTATAGAACGCGTCGGTGGTCTTGTGCGGGTTCAAAAAGCCGTCCTTCGGGCAGTATGCCGCGCCGGACAGGATGTCGGTGTTGAGGTGCGGGACCAGCTCCTTGGCTTCCTCAAGACTCATCATGCGCGAGGGGATGCCGCACGCGTGCTGGACTTCGACGTTCTTCCGGAACTGGGTGAGCTCCTTTTCGGTGTCGGCGATCATCAGATAACCGCTCTGCCGCAGCTCAATGTCGCCGTCGTATTCGAGGATGTCGTTCGCGTGCTCATAGAACTCCGTGGAGAACTTGGACATGCGGCAGTTCATTTCCGTGCCCCACTGCATGCGGAAGCCTGCGCCGCACGCGCCGGTGGAGCCGGAGCAGATAAAGCCCTTTTCCAGAACGACGATGTTCTTTGCGCCGCGAACGGCGAGGTTATAGGCGATGGAGCAGCCGGACATACCGGCGCCGATGATGACGATATCCGCTTTAGTCTTCATGTCTGTTCGCCTCCTCTGCAATAAGATGCAGCTTTACGCCGACCACCGGGGGACGGATGTTATGGAACTTGAGATCCGCCATGTTCTGACCGGTGGCGTTGGCGATCTCCCGCAGAACGAGCTGTCCGCAGGTCTTGCCCTGGCACGGCCCCATGCCGATGCGCGTGATGCGCTTGATCTCGTCGTAGGTCACATAGCCCTGCGCAATGAGGTCTCGGATCTGCTTCAGCGTGACGTCGGAGCAGCGGCAAATGATGGTATTCTCATCCATGCGCTCACGCCTCCCTTCTGAAGTTTCTGAAGTCGTAGAGGTACGCGCGGTCCACCTCCAGCGTGACGACCGGTGTGCGGTCGAAGGAGGCGGGGTTCATGACCCGTTTGACCAGCGCCTTGCAGATCGGCTGTCCCGCGCGGTCGAGTCCGGTGACCGTTTCGCCCGGTTCGGGCAGCGGCAGGAATTCATAGGGAATGCGGAACTCCACAGTGTCGGCAGACTTGGAGCCGTCGACGATCATGATGGACAGTCCGGGGCATTTCGCAACGCATACGCCGCAGCCGCCGCAGAGGTTTTCATCCCGCTCGGGGATGTTGTTGATGTCGTCGCCGATCTTGATTGCGCCGACGGGGCAGGCGGTCTGACAGGGATTGCAGGGGATCTTTTGATAGCATTCCACCACCGCGACGGGACCCTTGTTGATCCGCTCGACGGAAGGGAATTTCGTCATGACCATTTCGCGGGAGGCCACGCCTGTTTTCTCAAACATATTCATTCCTCCTTACAGCTGACTGATTTTCATTCCGGCGCGGATCCGGTCACCGACGGGTCCGGATCGCAGATCTTCAAGCTGCTTCCGGTATTCCTGCCTGCGCTGCTCGAAGTCCGCGGGCACATGCCCGAGCTTCGCCGCGGCGCAAAGTCCCGCAAGATACCCCTCCGCCATGGCGGAGCTTGCTTCCTCGATGCCGGAGGCGTCGCCTGCGACAAAGATTCCGGGGATGCAGGTCTCGCAGTTTTCGGTCCGCATGGGAACGTAGCCAGAAAGCTGCGCAACGTATTTCATCTCCACGCCGCGCATGGCAAGAAGCTCGTTCAAGGGGCTCAAACCGACCGAAATGCACATCACGTCGACGTCATAGCGCGTTTCGGTGCCGGGGATGGGACGGAACCTGTCGTCTACTTCGCAAACGATCGCGGCTTCGAGACAGTCGATGCCGATCGCTTCCTTGACCGTGTGGGAGGTGAGGATCGGCACACCCATTCTGGCAAGCTTGGACGCGTGGACCAGGTACGCGCCGATGCGCGGCGCTGCGTCGAGGACCGCAACGACCTCGATGCCCGCCTGCATGAGCTGATAGCTCACGATCACGCCGATGTTGCCGGCGCCGACCATCAGAACGCGGTTGCCGGGACGGATCCCGTATACGTTCATCAGCGTCTGCACGGCGCCTGCGCCGTAGATACCGGGCAGGTCGTTGTTCGGGAAGGCAAGGGACTTTTCATACGCGCCGGTCGCGCAGATCACGGACTTTGCCTTGATCTTGAAGTATTCCTTCTCGTCCTTCAGCACGGTGACCACGTTGTCCTCATAGAAGCCGACGGCGGTGGCGTTGAGCATGATCTCGATCCGATCGCCGTATTCCTCGACCTTTTTGAGGAGGATGCCGGCAATGTCCACGCCGCGGTGGGAGGCGTATTGTCCCTCCGAACCGAAGAACATGTGGGTCTGCTTGATGAGCTGTCCGCCGGGACGGAAGCTGCGCTCCAAAACGAGCACCTTCGCGCCGGACGACGCCGCGGAGATCGCAGCGCACAGGCCCGCGGGACCGGACCCGATGATAAGCAGTTCGACTTCTCTCATTCGATCTTCCCCTTTCCGTCCTGTGTCTCGACCTTCATGCCTTCCTTAAGCAGGGTGATGCAGGTGCGGACGTTCGGTTCTCCGTCGACGACCATCTGACAGGAGGCACAGTTTCCGATCGCACAGTAGAATCCACGCGGGCGATGCAGCTCGGGACTTTTCGCAAGCACCTTGACGCCTGCGGCGTGGAGCGCTGCCGCGATCGTTTCTCCCTCATACCCCTTCATCGGCTGACCGTTGAAGGTGAAATGGATCTCCTTACCCCGTTCAAAGGTAAGGATCGGATGTTCGGTGATCCTCATTTGGGCATTTCCTTTCATACAATACCGATTGGTTATCCTTTCGCGTTTCCCGGATCACTTCTCCGACATATAGGGATAGGCGATCGCGTCGGAGGGGTTGAAGGTCTCCTTTACGCAGTGCGGGCTCATCCAGCGGATCATGTTGAGCGCGGTGCCCGCCTTGTCGTTCGTGCCGGAAGCGCGCGCGCCGCCGAACGGCTGCTGGCCTACGACCGCGCCGGTGCACTTGTCGTTGATGTAGAAGTTGCCCGCGGAATGCAGCAGCGCCTTTTCCATCATGACGATCGCTTCGCGATCCTGCGCGAAGATCGCGCCGGTCAGCGCGTACGGGGAAGCCTCGTCACAGACCTTCAGCGTTTCCTCGAGCTTGTCGTCCGGATAGACGTACACGGACACGATCGGCCCGAAGATCTCGTTGACCATGGATTCGTAATCCGGTTTCTTGCAGACGATCACGGTCGGCTCGACGAACCAGCCCTTCGTGTCGTCGCAGTTGCCGCCGATGACGATCTCGCAGTCGGGGCTCTGCTTTGCGCGGTCCAGATAGCCCTTGCAGCGATCGAACGACGCCTTGTCGATGACCGCGGCGAGGAATGTGTCGAAATCCTGCACGTCGCCCATCGTGGCTTCCTTCATCATCTCTTTCATGGTCGAGAGGACCTCGGGCCAGATGCTTTCGGGAACGAACGCGCGCGAGCATGCCGAGCACTTCTGTCCCTGAAACTCAAAGGAGCCGCGGATCAGCGCCGCCGCGAGCGGGCGGACCTTGGCGCTCTTGTGCGCAAAGATGAAGTCCTTGCCGCCGGTCTCGCCGACGATGCGCGGATAGTTGCGGTAGGAGGCGATGTTCTCGCCGATCTGCTTCCACACGCTCTGGAAAACCTCGGTGGAACCGGTGAAGTGGAAGCCCGCGAGCTCCGTCCTCGAGATGACGTACTTCGCTACGTCGCTGCCGTTCGCCGGCACAAAATTGATGACGCCCGCCGGAAGTCCGCAGTCCATCAGAAGCTTCATGTAGTAATAGTTGGAAAGCACCGCGGTGCGGGACGGCTTCCAGACCGCGACGTTGCCGACGATCGCCGGCGCGGTGGGCAGGTTCCCGCCGATGGAGGTGAAGTTAAAGGGCGTGATGGCGCAGATGAATCCGTCCAGGGCGCGATAGTCCTGACGGTCCCAGATGCCGGGGATGGAGGCGGGCTGATCCTTGAAGATCTCCTGCGCGGACCAGACGCCGAAGCGCAGAAAGTCCGCAAGCTCCGCAATGTCGATCTCCGCCTGGAACACGGTCTTGGACTGACCGAGCATCGTCGAGGCGTTCAGGACCTTGCGATACGGTCCGGTGATCATGTCGGCTGCCTTCAGGAAGATCGCGGAACGGTGTTCCCACGGCATTTCTTCCCATGCCTTCTTGGCTGCCAGCGCGGCGTCGACCGCCATGGTCAGTTCCTTTTCGCCGGCGATCGAGCACTCGGCGATCACATGACCGTGATCATGCGGCATCGTGACCTTGAACGTCTTCTCCGTGAAGACTTCTTTTCCGCCGATGATCAGCGGGATCTTCACGATCTCAGCGGACTGGCGGGCAAGCTCCGCTTTCAGCTCCGCACGCTCTTTGGACCCCGGCAGATAGCCGCGGAACGCGTCGTTTTCCGGTCGTTTGATGGTGAAATAAGCGTTTGACATAGATCCTCCTTTTAAGTTCATGCACAAAATCATTACCACCGTTTTTTCCGGTTCGGTCCGGAAAAAACAGCGATAATACACCACGTTTAATATATCATATCCGTTCGTCACTGTCAACGAAAAGTCGCTTGTTTCACGCCCTCGTTCCGCACTTTTTCACCGCCGGAAGCGCCTGCGAAAAAACGCCGGTTCGTTCACTGCAATCACGCTGGCAGCAGACCGAAAAACGGGTCAATTTTCGCCTGTCAAGCACCTCTTGACAAAAGCAAGCAAGCGATGCTTGCGCATACCGTGCGCGCATGCTATCATAAACGCGAAAGAGAGGGATGAGCATGACGATCGGAGAACGGCTGCAGCAGCACAGAAAGGATCTGGGGTTATCGCAGGAGGAGCTCGGACAGCGCCTTATGGTAAGCCGTCAGACCGTGAGCCTTTGGGAAACGGACCAGACGCTGCCGACGATCGACAATCTTTTGCGGCTCAAGGAGTTGTTCGGCATTTCGGTGGACGAGCTTCTTGAAGGGAAGAAAGAGGAACAGGAAGAACAGGAAAAACCGCTGGAATCCTATTGCATGACCTTTTCGGCGGAGGAGCTGAAGAAAAGGCATAAGGCGATTTTGTGGCGCGCTGCAAGACCGGCTCTGTTTCCTTTGCTCGTAATCGTATGTACCGTGATCATTGGATTTCGCAATACGGCAACAGATCAGCCGAATGTGTATGCCGCGATCGGCTTTTTTGCATGCATGATCCTGTATGCAGTGATATCCTTCGTTCGCACATGGAAATTCTGCAAAAGTGAAACCGAAAGGATCATCCGAAACACATATCATTACGACGTCTTTTCCGATTATTTCGTTGCGAGGATCGAGAGGGACGGGGAAACAGTCGTGAATGATAAAATTCTGTTCTCGGAAGTCAAAGAGATTCGGCGCATCGGAGAACAGACCGCAGTGCAAGTCGGTACCGGCGCTTGGTTGTTCAGAACAAGCGAATTGAAGAACAATTCCGCGATCATACATCTTCAGAATGAGATCGTTCTGCGTACGCAGTTTACAACAGCAACCGGAGTTTGGAGATTCCTGTCCATCCTGTTCTGTATTCTGCCGATTCTCATCATGCCTTTTGTGGTGAAAGCAATAACCTGGAATCCGCAGCAGATTGCTTCGGGCACACAGACCGCGTTATCGCCGTCTGAAGCATTTCAGCATTCGTGGAGAGCGTTCCTCTTTTTGCCGATTCCCCTTGCATCGATTGCACTGGGATTGATCCTGAAGAAAAAGCACTTTTTCTATAAAAAGAATATCGTTATCGGTATTGTAATTGCAGGTATTCTGTGTGTTTACGGATGTTTCTATCTGATTTTTTCGAAGGTATTCGGATAAACACAATGACGTCCGATCATTAAAACAACAGCGGTCCGAAATAACGGATCGCTGTTTTGCTATGATGTAGTCGGTTCGGGGGATTCAGCCCTCGCCGAACCCGAACGAAATCTCCGGATCGGAGAGGGAGAAGGTCTCCGTCTGCGTGGAATGCAGCGTGGAACAATCATTGCCGATCTGCTGCGTGCTGCACTGCATCGTGACGGTCTTTGCGGTCGTATCGACCGCTATGCTGAGATCGAATTTCGTGACGTCCCACCAGTTGAAGTGGAAGGTGCCGATGCGCATCGGGTGCTCGACGCCGTCGATCTTGAGCATAAAGCCGTACGGCTCCTTTTCGCCGCCGCGAATGCGGACATGCGCCGTTCCGCCAAGAACCGAAAAACGCGGCGTACCGTGAAAGACGTCCCGGTTTTTGGAAAATTCGTCGGCGCGCAGCAGGTACGGCTTCCCATCGACGGTGACGGTCACTGTGCCGGTGATGCGGTCAAAGGGGTAGATGCGGTAATAGAGCGTCGGGAACGCAGCGCGCAGGAGCGCAAGCAGCCCACCGATCAGAAGCAGCGTGCCGAGTACGGCGCACAGGACGATGATCCAAACCTTTTTGCGACGCAAAGGGAACACCTCGCTTTCGTTTGCAGTATAACAAACCCGCCGCCGCGGGGAAAACGGTTTCACGGTTTGTTTACCAAGATATGACATTTTGTACGCATCGGGAGGTTTGTTCGCGAATGGATGAATTGCGCTTCGCGCATGATACCCCCTCATCAGTCACCTGACGGCTTCACTTCGCTTTGCTTCGTTACGGCGGTAATTCGCGCGCTACCCGCGCGTACCATCGACAGCTTCCCCCGAGGGGGAAGCCAAGAACCGTATCCTTGCCTTCTCCTTTGGGGAGAAGGTGCCGTTAGGCGGATGAGGAGTACACGCAGAAAAGCGGGACGCTTTCGCGGATGGATGAATTGCGCCTGCGGCGCGTGAATTGGCTGCGCCGTGAATTGACGGCAGCGCCGTCATGAATTGCCCTGACGGGCGTCAGAAGTCGATCACGCCGGTGAGGGAGAGGATGGTTTTCAGAAAGAGCAGACCGAGCACGAAGAACATGACGAGGCGGATCTTCTTGCTGCCGCCCTTGATCGCGTAGCGCGCGCCGAGGTAGTTGCCGAGCATTGAGCAGCAGATGGCGGGGACGCCGACGGAAAACAGCACGCTGCCGTTGATGAGATAGACGACGAGCGAGGCGATGTTGGACGCGAGATTGGCAACGCGCGCGCATCCCGCGGCGTTCAAAAGCCCGATGCCGAGCACGAGCGAGAACGCGATCGTTAAAAATGTACCGGTGCCGGGACCGATCAGTCCGTCGTAGACGCCGAGGACCAGACCGATGAGCGCGGACCAGAGGATCGTTTTGCCGCGGGAAGGTCGGTTTTCACGCTCGTCCGTCTTGTTCCGCGCAAGCACAAGGATCAGCGCGGCGACCGGCAACGCGGCAAGGATGATGATTTGAAGAACATTGTCGGGCAGCGCGACGGCAAGCGACGAGCCGCCTGTCGCGCCTAAAAGACAGCCGATCGCCGCCGGGATCGCACAGTCCCATACGATCTTGCCGCTTTTCGCGTACTTGAATACCGAGGTCGCCGTGCCGCAGCCGTTTGCAAGCTTGTTCGTGCCGGCGGCAAGCTTCACGGGAATGCCGGCGATCAGGTACGCCGGCAGGGAGATGACCCCGCCGCCGCCCGCGACCGAATCCACAAAGCCCGCCAAAAATACGAGCGGGCAGACAATCAGATAGGTCCAGACAGTTGGGGTAAAGGTCGGCACGGCGCGGCTCCTTTCGGTGGGATATGGGCATTATAGCATAAAGAATATACAAAAAACAATCGTTTTACGGAACAAACCGGAAAATACCTCTCGATTCCGGCGGCGGGATATGATATAATAACAATAAATGAAGAAAGGACGGAGGATCTGATGCAGAAGCAGTACGTTGCGATCGACCTGAAATCGTTCTATGCCTCCGTCGAATGCACGGAGCGCGGGCTCGATCCTTTGGACGCAAACCTTGTTGTTGCGGACGAGAGCCGCACGGACAAGACGATCTGTCTTGCCGTGTCGCCTGCGCTGAAGGCGCACAAGATCGCGGGACGCGCGAGGCTGTTTGAGGTGCGTCAACGCGTTGAAGAGGTTAACCGCGAGCGGCTTCTGCATGCGCCGGGACACCGGTTTACCGGCAAATCGGTGCTTGCCTCCGAGCTGAACAGCGATCCGTCCTTAGAACTCGATTTTATCGCCGCGACGCCGCGCATGCACTACTATATGGACTATTCGCGCAGCATCGTGGAGATCTATCTCCGGCACGTTTCGCCGGAGGACCTGCTCGTCTATTCGGTCGATGAGGTGTTTATCGACGTGACGCCGTATCTTGCGCGGTACAACATGACGGCGCACGAATTTGCGATGAAGCTGATCCGCGAGGTTCTCGAGGAGACGCGCATCACGGCGACGGCGGGCATCGGCACGAACATGTACCTTGCGAAGATCGCCATGGACATCGTGGCGAAAAAGATGCCCGCGGACAAGGACGGCGTGCGCATCGCCGAGCTTGACGAACAAAGCTACAGAGAGGCGCTGTGGTGCCATAAGCCGCTCACCGATTTCTGGCGGATCGGCAAGGGCATTGCAAAGAAGCTTGAAACGTACGGCATGCACACGATGGGCGACGTCGCGCGCTGCTCCGTCGGCAAGCCGACCGATTACAAAAACGAGGACCTTCTCTATCGCCTGTTCGGGATCAACGCGGAGCTTCTGATCGATCACGCGTGGGGCTGGGAGCCCACGGAGATCAGGGACTGCAAAGACTATACGCCCGAGAGCAGGAGCCTCAGCCAGGGGCAGGTCCTCTCGCGTCCCTACACGGCTGCGGAAGGCCGGATCGTGGTACAGGAGATGGCAGACCAGCTGTCGATGGATCTGGTCCGGAAAGGGCTGTATACAGATCAGGTGGGGCTTGCCATCGGGTACGACGTCGAAAACCTGACCGACGCGGCGCGCGCGAGGATGTTCGAGGGCGAGATCGTTTCGGACTGGTACGGCAGAAAGGTTCCGAAGCCCGTGCACGGCTCGATGAACCTCGGGCGGCACATGGCGTCGACCGAGCGCATCGTGGAGGCGGTCCGCACGATCTTTGACCGCATTGCGGACGAAACGCTTCTGATGCGGCGGTTCAACGTGACGGTGAACAATCTGAAGACCGCAGACGAGGTCCGGGAAGCGGAAACGCAGCCGGAGCAGCTCGATCTCTTTACGGATCACGAGGCGCGGGCGCAGGCGAAACAGGCGGAGGACGCGGCGCTCGAAAAGGAGGGGCGCCGGCAGAAGGCGCTATTGAGCATTCGCGACAAGTACGGCAAGAACGCCGTGGTGCGCGGACTGAACCTGCAGGAGGGCGCGACGGCGATCGAGCGCAACGCGCAGATCGGCGGGCACAAGGCATAGGAGGACGGCATGACCGAAACGCTTG